>JANNFX010000137.1:0-5707 GCA_031380225.1 Hyphomicrobium sp. | reverse complement strand
GAAGTCTATACAATGGCGGATTTTGGTCACGGAGGCACGTATGCCGAATATGTCGCGGTCAACCAATCGCAGATCGCCCTTAAGCCAAAAACGCTTTCGTTGGTCCAAGCCGCCGCCCTGCCGATGGTCGCGCAAACCGCGCTGACCGCCCTCCGTGCCGGTGAACTAAAGAGCGGGCAAATTGTCTTGATCCACGGAGGCGCCGGTGGCGTCGGCACGATGGCCATTCAGATGGCCAAGGCTCTGGGCGCGCGAGTCATCACCACCGCATCGGGACAGGGCATTGATCTGGTGAAATCACTGGGGGCAGATGAAGTGATCGACCGCACAGCGACGAACTTTAAAGACGTGGTGAAAGGCATTGATGTCGTGATCGACCTGATCGGCGGGCAAACCCAGGAAGACTCTTGGGGCGTCCTTAAAAAGGGCGGCTTCCTCGTCGCCACTGCTTTCCCACCGGCCAAGGAAAAAGCCCAGCAATTTGATGTTCGCGCCAACTTCATCTTTACCCAGCCAAGCCGCACGGCACTTGAAGAGATTGCGGCGATGGTCGATGACGGCAAATTGCGCCCGATCATCAGTGCGGAAATTTCTATCGCCAATGCGCGGCAAGCGCACGAAGCCAAGGCCGGCAATGGGAAGATTGTTATCCGGATGGCGTAATGCTGACGGCGCGCCGCACATCTGCTCATCGCGCACCCGCTCAACCCAAATGAAAGAGACCCCAATGACCGAACCTCAGATTCAGCAACTCGTTGACCGCCTGAGTAACATGCTCGGCCTTCCCATTCGCTCCCCGCTCATGCACCGACCGGAGGAAGTTGGGCTGAAGTATGAAGAGGTGTTCTTTCCGTCCATGGACGGCTACCGGCTGGAAGGTTGGTTTTTTCCGGCCGAGTCGAACACACTGGTGATCTGCAATCATCCCCTGTGGTTCAGTCGGAGCGGTTTCCCGGGTCATCTGGATCCGTGGAAGAGTCTGTTCGGTGCGGCCGGCAACGACTTCGAGTGCAACTTCATGCCGGACTACGTGAACCTGCACAACGCAGGATACAACGTGCTGTGCTACGACCTGCGTAATTTCGGTCGCAGTGCCAGCGCCAATGGCGGTATCTGCGGCAATGGCTTGCTGGAATACTGCGACGTCATCGGCTCGCTGCAGTTTGTGCAAAGCCGCCAGGACTTGAGCGGCATGACCAAGGGACTCTACAGTCGCTGCGTCGGTGGTAACTCCACCATGATCGCCATGTCCAAGCACCCCGATTACTTCAAGGACATCCGGTGCATGGTGAATCCGCAGCCTATTTCCATGGCGGCCTTCTTTGAGCGCACGTTGGCCAACCTGGGCTTGTCCGACCACCTGGCCGATTTTGAGCTAGGCCTGCGCAAGATCACTGGGTTCACCATCAATGAAATGAGCCCGCTGGAGTATGCCAAGGATGTGCTTGTGCCCACCTTCATCACCCAGGTGCGCGACGACGTGATGACCCGCCCCAGCGACGTGCAGGAAATTTTCGACCGCATCCCCGTCACGGACAAAAAGCTTTTCTGGATCGAAGGCACCACGCGCCGCTTCGATGGCTACAACTACTTCGCCAAAAATCCGCAACCCATGCTCGACTGGTTTAACCTCTACATGAAATGAATAAACAAATGAATAAGCAAACGACCGGCAAGGTATTGATTTCCGCAGCTGTGGCCCTGTCAGCCATTGTGTCCACCATTGTTGACTTGCTGCCGGGAGACACCGGCCATGTCTTCAATCATGACTGGAATCCGCACGCGATCTTTCACGACATCGTGATGTTCCTGCTGCTGGACTGGATGGCGGTGGTTAGCCTGTGGTTGCTGTGGCGCAAGTCGAGCGAACCGCTTGTCGGAGTGAAGGTCGCGACACTGCTGGTGGTTGGATTCTGGACGCCGTTCTACTACGTCACCACTTTGTTCCCGATGGCCAGCCTGTCGGCCAATCTTGAGGAGATGGACAAGGTGTCATTCATGGTCGGTGGGTTGCGAGTGTATTTCAACGTGTTGATCGGCAGCGCGACGCTCGTCATCGCGCTGATCGGCTATTGGCTGTATCGAAACGGTGCTCCCGCCGTGCCGAAATAAGGGGTGTCAGAACCACACTTTTCCACTACCAGAGGAGCCGAATCATGTCCATGCAAGTCGCCGCAGTTCGTAAGTTTTATGAGGTCTTCACAACTGGAGAGGTTTCTGAATTCGATCAGATTCTTGCCACCGATTGGCAACCTCTACCAGCCGTACCAGGGAATCCAGGTGGACGAGAAGGCCAGAAGGGCACCGTCGCGTATCTGCGGTCTGTGCTGTCAGAACTCGTCTATTCAGTCGAAGAAATCTACGAATGCGGGCCGGATGTTGTGGCGTGCAGATGCGCGCTTCGTGGAATTCAGAGGGGGCCGTTCCTTGGCCTTTCAGTCGTAGGAGCATCCGTCGAACTTATGACCACGGAGTTTCACTACCTCCGGAATGACCAGGTCGTTAGCACGCGGCACAGCGAATATTTTTTTGGTGTATCCCAACATCTGCTTGCATCGGCTGCCAAGCTACGTTCCGTGGCAGTATCGTCCTGCCGTCGTCGCCCGCCTGGCTCAAATATTACGCCGCGCATGTAGCCTCTTTTTCGACCACGAGCACCCCAACCAAGGATGTATTGCAAGCTTCAGCAAAAACCACTAGACCAAGACACTCCAATCTTTCAGCCGGTTAAGAACGACATCTCACCGGTTGTCTTGGTGACGGTCTTCCAAGTCACAGCGGAAGATCTCCCGGCCCTGTTGAAAATGTGGCAAGCAGTCGCGAACTGGATGAAGCAGCAGCCAGTCTGGAAATCGGCGCGTGCCTTGACGTGAAGAACATCGGAAAGTCGTGTGCGGGAAAACTGCCAGCACGGTTTGATGAGGGAGGGCAGGTGGGCGCCTGCGTTCTGCACTACCCTCACCGCGGGAAGCTGGCAACCAAGAGGCAAGTTGCCGCCACGGTAGTTAGAAGGTAGCGGACAGGCATCAGCCATGTGGGCGCAGCGGACCTGGCGGCGAAAGCGCGATCAACCACGATGCTCAAGATCAGCGCGCCCGCCTGTAACCGTAACCCGGACCAGACAGAAAACTGTAGCGACAGGCATCCGATGAGGGCGGGCAGCACACTCCACCCGTAGCGGATCCACGCCTGTGTGCCTGCAACCTGACCTGTGACGGCGTAGCCCCATTGCAACGCGCCGACGAAGGCAAGGATGACTGCTCCGTAATGCGTCAGCGTCGTAAGCCAGAAAAGGTGCAAAGCCCCAGGCACCAACATGCCCAAGGCGGTAAGTCCGACGAAGGGTATGAGTCCGCCGAGTCCAAATGCAAGGACGGGTGCGGGCGCAGAAAAAATCGGGGCCACGACAGTTCTCACTGGTTCGCCGCCGGCGCAGGCAATTCGATACCCTCGGCGATCGCCACCCGCTCCAGAGCCTGCTCCATGATGGATCGCGCCAATCCGGCAGCGCGCTGAAGTTCGCGGTGCAGGACCATATCGGCGGGGCCGCGGTTCGCGCATTGCGCGCTGTAGCGCTCGAACCCGCCCAAACTCAACACCAGTTCGACAATATGCTTCGGGCACTCGCACTCAATGGTACGGGATGCGCTGGCGAGTTCACCGAGGAATTGTTCGTCGAACCTTGGCGGACGTGGCTGGGCAGTATCCTGCAAGCGCGGGCGTTCGCCCGTCTCGAAACGAGGTTGACCAAGGAGGCTGAGGCAGATCGCCTCGATCTCTGCGGGATCGGTTGTCGCCCGCGCTACCGCGTGCCCGGCCATGCGCATCCGTCTGACCAGAGCACTGGGCGCGAAGCGATACAGAACGATTGCAGTTTCCGCCCCACAGGCGGCCTTGATCGATGTCACCCGCCCCACATCGGCATCGCTCATGCTGGGCAAATCGATGATTGCGATATCCGCACGGACGTCCTTCAGTGCGACGTCTGCCTGCGCCAGATCGGCGCAGCGCCCCGTAACCTTGAGTGCGCCACCCGAGAGGGCCTTGATGAATTGCTCACCCATCAACAGACGGCCGACCAACGCGACCGTGGTCTCACGGCGTTGCGCGAGGACGGCGCTACCGGGTGAAGTGTCGCGTAACGACCACGTCGCGGTCTGCATCGCCAGGAGCGCGTCAATACCGAGTGAGGCGATGGTGCCAATCGGATGACCCATGTCCACCAGTTTTTTGATCACTGACAGCCGCCGAATGTCCGCCAGAGAGTAGAGACGTTGCCGGCCTGCGCTCAACGGCGGGCCGATCACTGCGTAGCGGCGCTCCCAGATTCGCAAGGTGTCGACGGGAACCCCGGAGAGCCGCGCGGCGACTCCGCTTCGGTATACGCCCGTAGTCTGGCTCCCGCTGCTCATAGGCTTGCCTGCATGTTCGATCTCCAAGTTCTGAAAATGTGTACTTATTCCGTTTAGTTTTCAAATTATAGCTTAGATGAAACGGTATTGAAACGGTGTTATTTGTATTTATCGATACAAATACAAACAATACCAAGTATATTCCGGCCTGAAGTAAAAGCAAGCATCAAATCCAAACCAGCAAAAAACACTTTTAACTAATTGAATCTAGAGGAATCTGAAATGAAAAAAGTTCTACTCAGCGTCGTTGCTTCCAGTCTTATCGCGACAAATGCCTTTGCTAAAGACATCGTCGACACCGCCGTTTCGGCAGGCACTTTCACCACCCTCGCCACGGCGTTGAAAGCTGCCGGCCTGATCGAAACCTTGAAGGGTAAGGGGCCGTTTACCGTGTTTGCACCGACCGACGCAGCGTTCGCGAAGGTGCCCCCGGACCAGCTGCAAGCGCTGCTTGCCGACAAGGCCAAGCTCACTGCGGTCCTCACCTATCACGTCGTGCCGGGTCTGGTGATGTCGAAAGATGTGAAAGCCGGAATGGTAAAGACAGTGCAGGGCTCCGCCATCAGCATGACCACCACGGGAGGTGTCAAGGTGAATGACGCAAAAGTCACCGCCGTCGATATCGTCGCCGACAACGGCGTGATCCATGTAATCGACACGGTGATCGCGCCAAAATAAACACGGCCGGGAGGGGACGTTTTTCGCGGTAAGCCTTCCCCTCCCGTGAGTCAGAAGCATTTGTAAAAAATTTATCCGACAACACAATCGACAACACAAACGAAAAAACAATGAACCAATCAAGAAGATCCCTGCTCGCTTTGATGCCCGCCGCCAGTGTGGTGCTTCTGACCGGAAGAGCCGCGTCCGCCCAGGCCGCGCGTGTCGACGAAAGAGACGCCATAGCCGTCGCATTGGGGTACAAGCATGACGCGGCAACGGTCGACATGAAGAAGTATGGACAGTATGTGAAGGGCAGCATCTGCGCCAACTGCACGCTCTATGCAGGCAAGCCCACTGATCCCTGGGCACCCTGCGGCGCACTCGGCGGCAAACAAGTTAACGCGAAGGGGTGGTGCGTGGCCTATGTGAAGAAAGTTTGAAAACGCACACGACCGGAGAGGCAAGCCGCCCGAAAAAACTGCGCAGGTCGATTGGGGCGATGTCGTTCGCGGCTGCGCTGATCTTTACCGCGTGGCTGCCGCTGGGAATAGTCGACGTGGGTCCTTTCCTGCTGCACTTGCCCGGAGAATCCCTGGTGAGGGCGCATGCCGGTGCAGCCGTGCTGTCGTACATGA
>JANNFX010000126.1:0-2123 GCA_031380225.1 Hyphomicrobium sp. | reverse complement strand
TCTAGAGGTGGACGCGGTACCTGGCGTGGTCGTCGGTGATAGCCGCCCCCAGGCGGCGCACGGCAGACCACAGAACCAAGTGAAGTCGCCGCTTAAGCCGGAACCTGTGTGATTCGCTCTTTCCAACCAAATGCGCTTTGCAGAAACGCCACGACGAATCACGCCGTTGTGGCCCAAGTGCAACGCCGGCGGTGAAGATGAGATCTGAGACAGCGTGAGTTAATAAGCTGTTTTTGTTGTAGTAATTTGAATTTTATCGTCTGATTAGGTGGCGCTGCGTTTTCCCCGCATCACACAGGGACAACCTGTGGAAACTCGCCGATAAAGTTCAAAACGCCGGCCAAAACGGCGGCCCGCTCGTTTGCCTCACCCCATTTCTCCAAGGTTGCGAGGTTGCAGGTTGCGGGGTCAGACCCCTGACATGAAACTACGGGGCTGATCTCGATCGATCGTGTCAGGGGTCTGATCCCAATGCCCGTCGCGTCCGGCTCCTTAAGTGCCGCCGGTCGCCCCACCTCCGCTGTCATCCCGGCATTTACCTGCCCCGGCACGTGTTGCCGGGGTTGCCGGGACCCAAGGTGCCGCGTGTGGGATGCGGCTGTATCTTGCTGAAATGTCAGTAGTTCGAACGTGTTGGGGCATGGGTCCCGGGGATAAACCCCGGGATGACAGGTGTTGTGTTGCGCAAACCGAGCCCCGGGATGACGGCTTCACGCAATACAAAAAGGCCGCCCGGTGGGGCGGCCTTTCCAATGTGATCGTCAGTTAAGCGCTGAGATTAGAAGTTGATCAGCGCGCCGGCTTTGACGATGTCGAGGTCTTCGAGCGGTGTAGCCAACGGAACGCCACCAACTTCAAGATCCGCTTCGTAGTGACGCCAGCTGAGCCACACAGACATCGCAGCGGCATCGACTTCCTGCACCACGCCAATACCGTACTGCTTAAGTTCGCTGCCCGTCAGGCCCAGAGCGAAGAACTGCTGCGCCATCATATCGGTCTTCTCGCCGTACTCGCCATAGAACACCGAGTGGCCGAGCGATGAGAGACGCGTGCGGATACCAGCCTTGGTATACCACATGTCACCATCCGGCTTCAGGTTGCCTGGGGTGTCGTTGCTGTCTTCAGCGTAGGCACCGTAGGCGAACAAGCCGGTCGCAACGTGTTCGACATAGCCGCCGACCTGGAAGGCCGAGGCATCGAAGTTGTTCGCCTGAGCAAGGATGCCAGGACCGTTTTCGTCATGGCTTTCATTGTAGGCTGCTGCAACGGCAAGCTTGAAGCCGCTGAATTCACCGGCATAACGGCCCGAGACGGCCCAGATATCGTCTTCACCCCACGATGCCGAGACGGAGAAGCCCGAGAACACCGGTGAGTCATATCGGATGTTGTTGTTCGGATAACCGTCGCAGTCGCCACCAACGCCACCGCCGCCATCCAACGGAGCGCAGGTTGCGAGACCGCCCCAGCGAAGTGACGTCGCACCTAGTACAGCGCCATTGCTGTAGTTACCATTCGACGCGCGGACGCCGAAGTTGTTTACGTCATACATAACGTAGTTGGCGACGACGAGCGAGCCCGAACCATCGGGGAGGATGGCCTGGTTGTCCGCAGCCGAAGACTGCTTGCCGACGCTCAAGCGGCCGAGCTGTTCGCTCTTGACGAACCAGTAAGAGCTTTCAACTACGACCGACGAGAACGAGCCGCCGTTGCTGCCTGCAACAACGCCCATGGCGTTCGGCGCGATGCCGTTGTCGTTGTCCTGATCAACAAACAACGAGTCGTTCTGGATGGCTTCAAGCTTCAGCACGTAGCCCGCCGTATAGCCTGGGGCGATGGTGGCCTGGCCGGTGAACTTGACGTGCGTCCCGATCGAGACCGAACCCGTGTCGGTGATGTAGACGTTCGATTCAATGCCATCATCCCAATACATGACCTGCTGGGCGACGAAGCCCGATACGGTCAGCGAGACCTTACGATTGCCCTTGCGAGCCGTGGTGGCTTCGAGTTCTGCGATCCGCTCTTCGAGATCGGCGCAGCAATTCCCCCCGAGGTCCGCTGCAGTTGCGCTGCCAGCGGTCATGCCGCCTGCCAACAGGCCAGCCGCCACCAGGGCACTGAGACTA
>JANNFX010000097.1:0-21739 GCA_031380225.1 Hyphomicrobium sp. | reverse complement strand
CTTTGACGAGATCGACCGCGCTCCAAGATTTAGTGAGATCGTCTGTGACGCCGACGGCAAGACCTGCCTTGCCATCTTCAGTAACACCGACAACTGCAACTACACCGGATACGACGTGCTTTTTGCCATCATCGATGAGACTGCGCAAATCTTTTGGATTGAGACCCTGAACCTGGCGCGCGAACAATTTGACGGAACCGATCGTCTTGATGCCATCGCCGGCATTTTCGCTGCCGGCGTTGCCGCCACTGGTTGAAGCTCCGCCGCCAAGTGCGATTTGTTTTTTCGCAGCCGCCAGTTCGCGTTCAAGCTGTTTGTGGTCGTCGACGAGTTTCTTCAAACGTTCAATCAAGTCTTCTGGCCGCGTTTTCAATATTGCCGCAGCGTCTTTTACCCGCTCTTCGGCTGAAGCGAGATAGGCGCGCGCGCCATCGGCGGTCAGGGCTTCAACACGGCGCACACCAGCCGAACTCGCACTTTCTGAAACGATGCGAATGAGGCCGATGTCTCCCGTGCGGCGAACATGTGTTCCCCCGCACAATTCAACCGACCAGGCTTTGTTGGATTTGGCACCCGCGACTGGCAAGCCCATCGATACGACGCGCACCTCATCACCATACTTTTCGCCAAACAAGGCCATGGCCCCCGATTGTTTGGCGTCGTCAAGCGCCATGATGCGAGTCTCGACAGCGCTGTTTTGAGTGACAATAGCGTTGGCGATATCCTCGACTTTTTGGATTTCAGCGGCACTCATCGGCTTCTGATGCACGAAATCGAACCGCAAGCGATCGGGCGCAACGAGCGAGCCCTTTTGGGCAACGTGCGGTCCCAACACGAAGCGCAGGGCCTCATGTAAAAGATGGGTCGCCGAATGATTGGCGCGCGTTGATGTGCGGCGTGCGTGGTCGACCTCAAGTTCAACTGCGTCACCGGCTTTGAAACTCCCGCTTTCAACTTGACCGATGTGGACGAATAAATCAGCGAGCTTCTTTTGAGTTGAGGTAACGCGGAACAGGGCGCCTTTGGCGCCCTTGATGGTGCCCTTGTCGCCGGCTTGGCCGCCGCTTTCGCCGTAGAACGGGGTCTGGTTGAGAACTAGGATGCCCTCGTCGCCGATCTTGAGAGACTTGACTTCTTTTCCACCTGAGACCAACGCCAAAATTTGGCCTTCAGCGCTTTCCGTGTCGTAGCCAAGGAATTCTGTGGCGCCGTTCCGTTCCTTGACGTCGAACCAGACCGTTTCCGTCGCCGCTTCACCCGAGCCCTTCCAAGCGCGGCGTGCGTCGACCTTCTGCTTTTCCATCGCGGCCGAGAACGCCTTATTGTCGACTGTAATGCCGCGGGCGCGCAGCGCGTCTTCGGTGAGATCAAGCGGGAAACCAAAAGTGTCGTAGAGTTTGAAGGCCACGTCGCCTGGGAATACGGCGCCTTTTTTTAGAGTGCCAGATGCATCTCCAAGCAGCTTCAGGCCGTTTTCTAAAGTCTTGCGGAAGCGGGTTTCTTCGAGCAGGAGTGTTTCACTGATGAGCGGCTGTGCGGCGACCAGTTCCGAATAGGTGTCACCCATCTGACGGACAAGCGCTGGGACCAACCGGTGCATCAACGGATCTTTGGCGCCCAGAATGTGCGCGTGGCGCATGCCACGGCGCATGATACGGCGCAGAACGTAGCCACGGCCTTCGTTTGATGGAAGAACACCGTCCGCGATCAGGAAGCTTGTCGCGCGCAGGTGATCGGCAATGACTTTGTGGCTGGCATGTGCCTCACCTTTGGCAGCGACGCCGGTGGCATCAACCGAAGCCGCGATCAACGCTTTGAAGAGGTCGGTCTCGTAATTGTCATGCGTGCCTTGCAGCACAGCCGCAATACGCTCAAGCCCCATACCGGTATCGATCGATGGCTTCGGTAGCGAGACGCGTTCGCCGCCTTCCATTTGCTCGAACTGCATGAACACGAGATTCCAGATCTCGATAAAGCGATCGCCGTCCGCGTCCGGTGAGCCTGGCGGGCCACCTGGAATTTTATCCCCGTGATCGAAAAAGATTTCCGTGCACGGGCCGCATGGGCCGGTTGGTCCCATCGCCCAGAAGTTATCGGTTGTTGGAATGCGAATGATCTTGCTATCGGAGAACCCGGTGAGCTTCTTCCAGATTCTAGCGGCATCCTCGTCTTCATGGTAGACGGTAACGTAAAGTCGCTGCGCGTCGATGCCGTAGTCTTTGGTAATCAGATTCCAGGCCAGTTCGATGGCGCGGTCTTTAAAATAGTCGCCAAACGAAAAGTTGCCGAGCATTTCGAAGAAGGTGTGGTGGCGCGCAGTGTAGCCGACGTTGTCGAGGTCGTTGTGCTTGCCGCCCGCGCGGACGCATTTTTGGGAAGTAGCTGCAGTTTTGTAGGCGCGCGTTTCCTGTCCCGTGAAAACGTTTTTGAACTGCACCATGCCAGCGTTGGTGAACATCAAGGTCGGGTCGTTGCGCGGCACCAGCGGCGATGACGCGACGACCTCATGGCCCTCCTTGCGGAAGTAATTCAGGAAGGCCGAGCGAATATCATTGAGGCTGGACGTCATGAAATGCTGAGCCTTTTCCGAAGTAAACCCTGTCCCGGACAAACACGGGAGCGAGCAATTTGGCGCCCTTGTAGCCGACGGCCATTCGCCATGTCCACAACGTCAACCGGCGGGGCGCTGCCGCACCCCGCCGCAATCTCCCAAACACTGCATGAGCAGCTCAGTCGTGGTGCCAATCGTCAGCGGGGCGCGATTATTTCCGCAATCACGCGGGGCAGGGCGTCAACTTTCGATTCAAATCCGTCAAACCTGGCCCCCAGGCCATCAACTTTAGACTCGAGAGTGTCTAGCCTCTGGTCCACATCCGCAAAACGGCCATGCATGTAAAGCTGCACGTCCCGCAGCTGGCCGGTAATAAATTCGAATTGGCCAGTTTGTTGACTGAGCTTCGTCTCCGCAAGATCAACGCGCCGCTTTAGGTCGGCAACATCGCGGGTCAGGGTTTCGATCGACATGGCTGTCTCCAACGCGAAACCAAATATACCTCATTGCAGCAAGCAGGTCGAGAAGCTGAGGACAACGTCTCAATCACTGACTTGCTGCGACTTCGGATTAGCGCTTGCCTCGGCCTTTTTTGGCGACCGGTTCGGCGGCGGTGGTGTCCGGCAAGATGCCATCCTCGTCGGGTTCTTCACCGTCATCGGCTTCGCCAGCGGAAGGCTCGACGAGCATTTTATCGACAATCAATCCGGCATTGGCACGGATGGCTTTCTCAATCGCAGCTGCGACCTTCGGATTCTGCTTCAAGAACTCCTTGGCGTTTTCACGGCCTTGGCCGATGCGCTGTCCATCATACGAAATCCAGGCACCTGACTTTTCAACGATACCAGCCTTGACGCCTAGATCGACCAACTCACCGGTCTTCGAGATGCCCTCGCCATACATAATGTCGAACTCAACTTGCTTAAATGGCGGCGCACACTTGTTCTTGACCACTTTAACGCGGGTCTGATTGCCAACCGATTCTTCCTGAGCCTTGATCTGCCCGATGCGGCGGATATCCAAACGAACGGACGCATAAAACTTCAATGCGTTGCCGCCGGTCGTCGTTTCCGGGTTGCCGAACATCACGCCGATTTTCATGCGGATTTGGTTGATGAAAATGACCATGGTTTTGGAGCGGGAAATAGATCCCGTGAGCTTGCGAAGCGCCTGACTCATCAACCGCGCTTGCAAACCTGGCAGGCTATCGCCCATTTCACCTTCGAGTTCGGCTTTTGGTGTCAAGGCAGCGACCGAATCGATGACCAACACGTCAACCGCACCAGATCGGACCAGCGTGTCAGTTATCTCAAGTGCCTGTTCGCCGGTGTCCGGCTGCGAGATCAATAATTCCTCGACTTTAACGCCGAGCTTTTTCGCATAAACAGGATCGACGGCGTGTTCGGCGTCAACGAAGGCGCACGTCCCGCCTCGCTTTTGAGCTTCAGCAATGACTTGCAGCGCAAGCGTGGTTTTGCCGGAACTTTCTGGTCCATAAATTTCGATAATTCGGCCTCTCGGCAGGCCGCCGATGCCAAGCGCAATGTCGAGGCCCAACGAACCCGTTGATACGGCTTCGACGTCCATCGATTGGTCATTAGCGCCAAGGCGCATAATCGACCCCTTGCCGAACGCCTTATCGATTTGAGCTAGAGCGGCCTCTAAGGCCTGCTTCTTATCCATTTGTCCCCCTTCAACGACTCGTAAGTCAGGCTTGGTCATGTGGCACCTTATGGCAGGAGTTAACCGTCAGCAATTTGATCCCGCGTACCATGTTTGTTCTTATATGTAAATCACGTTTTGTTCTAGTTTGCAGGAAATACGCAATATGCGGGCAAATTGGTTCGTGGTCGCTTCGCGTTGACACAGTGCCGAGCCTATTGTCAGCCTAGATTGCTCGTGACGTTGAAGTCACCGGCCGGAATATCAACCAGGAGAGCTCATGAAACGATTCTTTTCGATGGCCTTGGCCTCTGTCGCAGCGGCTTCAGCTGCCTTCGCCGCCGTCAACGCCTCTGTCAATGAGCGCCGCGAGCACCTCTCAGCCATCGGCAAGGCTGTGAAGGAACCGGTCAAGATGTTCAAGGGTGACGCGCCGTTTGATCTCGCGGCCGTGCAAGCCGCTCTAAAAACCATCAAGGAAAAGGCGGTCCTGTTACCCAAGCTGTTCCCTGACGACAGTAAAGAAGGTGAAGACAACGAGGGCGACAAGACAGAAGCCCTAGCGGCGATATGGGAAAACAAGGCCGACTTCGAAGGGCGCTTCAAGAAGTTGGGCGACGCTGCCACAGCAGCTGAAACGGCAATGACCGATGAAGCGTCATTCAAAGCCGGCTTCAAGGAACTGATGGGCAACTGCAGTGGCTGCCATAAGAAGTACCGGGAAGAAGAGAAATAACCAGATCATGGCCGTTTCTGATCGCGGCGCCGTTGTCGCCTGGGATCTCCCGACACGCCTGTTTCATTGGACGTTACTCGCGCTCGTTGTTTCGGCATGGGTCAGCGTTGAATTTTCAGAAGTCATTGGTGACGAGCTCTTGAATTGGCATCGCGCCAACGGGCTCGCGATTATGACACTGATTGTGTGGCGCTTGTTATGGGGGATCGCCGGCTCGTCGACGTCGCGGTTCAGCTCATTTCTGAGCGGGCCTAAGCCGGCTTTTCAATATGGCCGTGATTTGATTGCAGGCCGGGCGCCAGTCTATCTCGGCCACAACCCGCTGGGTGCGTTGATGGTCGTGGCGTTCATCATAGCGCTGTTGTTGCAAGCCTCGTTCGGCCTGTTTGCAATTGACGACAACGATCTGACGGGAGGTCCATTGTACCGGCTCCTCGACCGCGCCGGAAATAAATTCGCGACACGCTGGCACGGCCGAGTATTTGACGGACTATTGCTGCCGCTCATTGCTCTCCACATCACGGTCAATTTGTACTATGCGTTCGTGAAACGCGAGCCCTTGATAAAGGCAATGGTCAGCGGGCAAAAGCCCGGCGGCGACTATGCTGATGCGGCGGCAGCCGACATCCCAATGCGGCCCATGGCGCGGGCGTTGGTTTGCCTTTTCCTGGCAGCGGCAATTGTTTTCGGAACCATTCTTGGGCTAGGTGGGCGGTTTACTTAGTTTGGCTGCATCCTTCAGGACTTAGTGGAATTGCCCGTGGCGATGGGTCCCAAGGTTACGTCGCCAGGCAAGGGCAGCACGTGCTATCTGTCCGGCTTTCATCCGGCGGCATGACAAAATCCGATGACCCTCAAAGTAATCACAACAGCCAAATCGAAGCTCAAAACGCAGCAAGCGACTGCCGCAAAACCGCCGTCCAAAACGCGGCGTGCGGGTAAAGTGCCGAAGGTTGGATTTGTTTCGCTCGGGTGCCCCAAGGCGCTGGTCGATAGCGAACGCATTATCACCAAGCTGCGCTCCGAAGGTTACGCGATCGCGCCCGACTATGCAGATGCCGACGTCGTCGTCGTCAACACGTGCGGATTTCTCGACAGCGCAAAACAAGAAAGCCTCGATGCAATTGGTGAAGCGATGGCCAAGAATGGCCGCGTTATCGTCACCGGCTGCATGGGTGTCGAAGGTGCAAAAATCCGCGCAGCTCATCCGGGTGTTTTAGCTGTGACTGGCCCGCATCAATATGAACAAGTCGTTGAAGCGGTGCACGACGCGGTGCCGCCGCTACATGATCCTTATGTCGATTTGGTGCCGCCAGAAGGCCTGCGTCTGACGCCACGTCATTACGCTTATCTGAAGATTTCGGAAGGCTGCAACAACCGCTGCTCGTTCTGCATTATTCCAAGTCTGCGTGGTGATCTCGCTTCCCGGCCCGCCAATCACGTCATGAGCGAGGCGGAAAAGCTCGTCAAAGCCGGCGTCAAAGAATTGCTGGTCATCTCGCAAGACACCAGCGCCTATGGGCTCGATATCAAGTATGCAGAGAGCCCCTGGAAGGGCGCGCCGCTCAAAGCCAAGTTCCTCGATCTCTGTAACGCATTGGGTGATCTCAATGCCTGGGTGCGGCTCCACTACGTTTATCCCTATCCGCATGTCGATGATGTTCTGCCGTTGATGGCTGAGCGCAAGATTTTGCCCTATCTCGATATCCCGTTTCAACATGCTTCTCCCGCAGTATTGAAAGCGATGCGCCGGCCAGCTCATCAGGAAAAGACTGCGGCGCGGATTGCGGCCTGGCGCAAGGTTTGTCCTGATCTAGCGGTCCGCTCGACGTTTATCGTTGGCTTCCCGGGTGAAACGGACGCCGATTTTGAGTTCTTATTGCAATGGATGGCCGAAGCCAAAATCAACCGTGCGGGTTGTTTTAAGTATGAACCGGTTGAAGGTGCGGTCGCGAACGCTCTGCCGGGCGCGGTGCCGGATGAGGTCAAAGACGAGCGTTGGCACCGGTTCATGGCCGCGCAACAGAAAATCTCAGAAGCTTTGCTCGCTGAAAAAGTTGGCCGAACAATTCCGGTGCTGATCGATGAAGTCGATGACGAAGGCGCGATCGGCCGCTCGGAATGGGATGCGCCCGAGATCGACGGTAGCGTGTTCCTGAATGGCGCGACCAGCTTGAAGGCCGGCGATATCGTTAAAGCAACGATCACCCAATCCGATGAGACGGATTTGTGGGGTGTATTGTAGGGTGGGTTAAAGCCACGTCATGCGGAGCATGGCGTGACGTAACCCACCAACGCGTAACGAGTGCTGACGCGAAGATGGTGGGTAACGCCGCCTCATGCTTCGCATGATCCGGCTTTTACCCACCCTACAAGACTTACTACTTACAACGCATCATGTCGTGGGTGCCACCCTCGTCGCCCATAGTCAGTTTGTCGCCATCGACTGAGAGCGTAAATTCTGTGGATTGTTCGTCGCCTTCGACCGAGCATTTGGCCGCGACTTTCCAAGATTTTTCGACAGCTTCGACGCTGGTGAATGCGCAATGCGCTTCGTGCTGATCGAAGCCTTTTTCGGTCAGGATCATCGGTGCGTTCTGTTCGTCCTGTGCCACGGCACATTGGGCGGCATCGTCGCCCCACGTACCGGCAAAGCCTGAAGACGCTGCGGCTGCAGCGGCGGGCTCAGCGGCAGCTGGCGTTTCTTCCGCAGACGCGGCCGGGGCCAGCGCAAGTGCAGCCGCGATAGCGAGGGTTGCAGCAAAGGGAAATCGCATTGAAATGTCTCCGCGTCGATTGATGAACTAGCCCGTTGATTCGATTTGTCGGCAACGGCGCGTGAATCCAAACGTCCAGATTGCAGCTTTTTGACGGTCTGCGGTGCGTCATTAGCCGGGACTTCCAAAGTTGATGCGGCTCTGCCACATATCCGGGCATGACCTTATCTCAGACGTTTTCATACACCCTGAAAAAGACCGATGGCGGCGCGCGGCTTGGTGAGATTTCGACGCCGCGCGGCATCATTCGGACACCGGCATTTATGCCGGTTGGCACGGTTGCGACCGTCAAGGCGCTCTATCCAGAGCAAGTCAAACAGGCGGGAGCTGATATCCTACTCGGCAATACCTATCACTTGATGCTGCGTCCGGGTGCCGAGCGGATGGCGCGGCTCGGCGGTTTGCATAAATTCATGCGCTGGGACGGTCCGATCCTGACAGACAGCGGCGGCTTTCAGGTCATGAGTCTTTCAAAGATCCGCAAAATTACCGAAGAAGGCGCGCAGTTCCAATCGCACATCGACGGCTCACGACACATGCTGACGCCTGAACGTTCAATCGAAATACAGTGCCTGTTGGGTTCTGACATTCAAATGCAGTTTGACGAATGCATCGAATTGCCGGCCGAGCGCAAAGAAGTGCAACGCGCGATGGAATTGTCGCTACGCTGGGCCGAGCGCTCCAAGCGTGCGTTTGAAGCTCAACGTGCGAGCGGCGGCGCCACAGCAGGGCAAGCCTTGTTCGCGATTGTGCAAGGTGGCACCGATGTTGCGCTTCGGCAAAAGTCGGCCGCTGAATTGGTGGCGATGGATTTTCCGGGCTACGCAGTCGGGGGACTTGCCGTTGGCGAAGGTCACGAGGCGATGATCGCGACGCTATCGGAGACGGTGCCTTCGCTGCCGGCGCACAAACCGCGCTATCTGATGGGCGTTGGCACGCCGCTTGATCTCATCGAAAGCGTCGCCCGCGGCGTCGATATGTTCGATTGCGTGATGCCGACACGTAATGGCCGTCATGGTTATGCGTTTACGTGGAATGGCCGCGTGAATTTGCACAACGCCAAGCATGCCGAAGATTTGCGCCCGCTCGATCCCGAAAGCACGTGCCCAGCGGCCCGCGAATACTCACGCGCTTATCTGCATCACCTGATGAAGTCCGGGGAATATCTCGGCGCGATGCTGTTGAGCTGGTCGAATACGTGGTTCTATCAGAGCCTGATGGCGGGAATGCGCGCAGCAATCGCGGAAGGCCGCTTCGCCGAGTGGGCGGTGGAGACGAAGGCAAGGGTTACTGGCGCTGAAGCGTGACAGACTTGGGTTGCGCGGCGGGCGAGATCTTGGGCGATCAGGGAATACTTCGTAACGCCGCTAATCCACAGACATCAACCATGCACAAACGGCTCTAGTCCGGACAGCCGCATTTTTTGAGCGATTGTTGGGATCGCGCGCGGCTTGAACTTCGAAACGTGCTCCGCGATGTGCTGAATGTGATCAGGCGTCGAGCCGCAACAGCCACCGATGATATTGATCAAACCATCGGCCGCCCACGGCTCGACCTTGCACGCCATCTCGTGGCCGGTCTCGTCGTACTCGCCCATTTCATTTGGCAGGCCGGCATTGGGGTATGCCGAGATGCGGACGTTTGCGATATGCGCCAGATCGGCGATATAGGGCCGCATCAGTTCGGCGCCGAGCGCGCAGTTGAGCCCGACTGAAAACGGTTTCAGATGCCGCAGCGAATACCAGAACGCTTCGCCAGTTTGCCCGGACAGCGTGCGGCCCGAGCGGTCGGTGATGGTGCCGGAAATCATCAACGGCAGCTCAACGCCCTTTTCCTCAAATACTTCAAGCGTAGCAAAGCCGGCGGCCTTGGCGTTCAAAGTATCGAAGATGGTTTCTATGATAATGATATCTGAGCCGCCATCCATCAGGCCGCGCACTTGTTCTTTGTAAGCCTCGCGTAGTTCGTCGAAGTTGACGTTGCGATAGCCTGGATCATTGACTTGCGGCGATATCGACGCCGTGCGGTTGGTCGGACCAACGGCGCCAGCAACAAACCGTGGTTTATGCGGCTGCTTCTTGGTCCACGCATCTGCTGCTTTGCGCGCAAGCTTGGCGCTCTCGACATTCATTTCATAGGCCAGTGTTTGCATGCCGTAGTCGGCCTGCGAAATCAGCTGTGCGCCAAATGTGTTGGTTTCAGCAATGTCAGCCCCGGCTGCAAAATACTGATCGTGGATGTCGTGGATGATTTGCGGCTGCGTCAGCGACAACAATTCGTTGTTGCCTTTGACGTCTTGTTTCCAATCTTTGAAACGCTCGCCGCGATAGGTTTCTTCCGTCGGCTTATGGCGCTGAATCATCGTGCCCATGGCGCCATCGATAATCAAAATGCGCTCGTTGGCGGCGGCTTCGAGGACGGCGTAACTCGGATGCTTTTTCATATTTGGTTCTCTTTAGGCAAACGTGACTAGCCGTTGACGACTTTGCGCGGCGCTTCAGCGGGATCGGCCGTTGCTACAGATGAAGCCGCAGGCCTCAATCCCAATAGATGGCAGATGGCATAGACAAGGTCAGCACGGTTCAAGGTGTAGAAATGGAAATGCCGGATGCCTTCATCGACAAGGTCCATGGCTTGCTCGGTCGCAATCGCTGCGGCCACGAGATGGCTGGTCGCGGGGTCTTTGTCGAGACCGTCAAAGCGCCGCGCCAGCCAGGCGGGCATCGTAGCACCGGCGCGCTGGGCGAAGCTTGCCACCTGTTTGAAGTTATGAATGGGCACTAGGCCCGGGGTGATTGGCACCCAAATTCCAGCAGCGCGGGCGCGTTCGAGGAATTTCATGTAGTGCGAATTGTCGAAGCCGAACTGCGTGATGATGCGATCGGCGCCAGCGTCGACTTTGGCTTTGAGGTTGTCGAGATCGGCGTCAAACGTTGGGCTCTCAGGGTGTTTTTCCGGATAGCCGCCGACTGAAACTTCGAAGTTGCCAATTTTCTTCAAGCCCGACACCAAATCTGCGGCGTTGATGTAGCCACCAGGATGAGGATCGTAGGCGCCGCCGACGCCAGTGGCAGGATCGCCGCGCAAAGCCACGATGTGGCGCACGCCTGCGTCCCAATATTCACGCGCGACCTCATCGACTTCCTCGCGGGTCGCGTTCACGCACGTTAAATGCGCCGCTGGCTTGAGACTCGTCTCTTTGACAATCCGCGACACGGTGGTGTGTGTGCGCTCGCGCGTCGAGCCACCAGCCCCATATGTCACCGACACAAACTCCGGATTGAGTGGTGCGAGGCGCTCAATCGATTGCCAAAGCGTGTCTTCCATCTTGTCGGTTTTGGGAGGGAAGAACTCGAAACTGACCTTGATGTCGCCTGAACCGAGCAGGCGGCTCTTGCGTTCTGAGGTAATGATCATCGGGCGATCCTTTCGAGATTGGCAGGCTCACGGCGCAGGGTGGCCGGGGGCACGGCGACGCGCTCTCCGAGCCACAGTGAAACAGTCAGTTTAGGAGTGCGATCATCGCCGGCAGGGCGAAGATCGCGATTGATCCGAGGTGTCAACCCGGCATCGATCATCCAGCCTTCTATTGTTTCGCGACTGAAGCCGAGGCGGACATGCGCGTGGTCGCTGCGCATGCTTTCCATGTCGTGCGGCGCGAAATCGACGATCAATAACCGCCCGCCTGGCGCCAGCACGCGCGCCGCTTCGCGCAGTGCGTGCTGCGGCTCAGAGAGATAGTGCAACACTTGATGCATGATGACTGCATCAGCCGCGTCGTCCTTCAAGGCAAGTTGATATAAGTCGCCATGGCGGACTTCAGCGTTGGTCAGGCCTGCAGCCGACAAATTGTTGCGCGCGTAGGCCAGCATCGCCTGGCTGACATCAAGTCCAAGGCCGCGTTTATAGCGGCCGGTGAAGAGCTCTAAGCTGCGCCCGGTGCCGGTTCCGAGGTCGAGCAATAAGTTGAACGGGCCGGGACCGAGTGCCGCCAGCATTTCATTCTCGACTTCACGCTCTTCAATATGTAGCGCCCGGATGCGGTCCCATTGGTCGGCGGATTTTTGGAAGTAGTTTTGCGCGGCCATCGAGCGTTCGGCTTTCAAGGCATCGGCACGAGCGCGATCCCGGCTGGTCGCAGTGTCGTTGGTATCAACAGCCGCGACGAGGCTATGGGCAAGGCGGCCGCCGTCAGTGCGCTCTGAGACGTGAAAATACGCCCAACTGCCGTCCTGGAAGCGCTCCACAAGGCCGGCTTCTGCCAACAGCTTCAAATGGCGGCTAATGCGCGGCTGGCTTTGGCCAAGGATGACGGTCAAATCTTTGACCGAAAGTTCGCTATCGGCTAGCAGCATCAGAATGCGCAGCCGGGTTGGTTCTGCGGCGGCCTTCAGGGCCGTCACGAGATCAAGAGGGCGCAGCGATGAGTTCAATGCGATCATGCCTTCGAAACATATAAAGATATCTTTATGTGTCAAGTGAACTTCTGAGTGTGCCAGGCACTTGCCAGCCACAGGATCACGAAAATTCCTGGTTTCGGCCAGGAATTGCTTGGATTGGGCCAATGTTTAACCCGGCGCTAACCCTAATTCGATAGCTGTCGACAAAGTCTTTGGGACTACCAATCTTTTGCAACCGTCCGATTTTGAAGGACTAGTCATGCGCCTTGACAGCATTGAAGCCAGTTTCCCGGCCGCGCTCCCAACTTGTTTCCCAATCCGGCTCGTCCAGACCCCTTCTCGAGCTGGCGCCGTTCTGAAACTCATCATCCTGCTCCCCGCCTCATTGGCTTTGTTGACGCCCTTCGTGCTGGTAGGCGCCAATTTGGCGACCAATCCGGCAGCCCGCGCTGTGATAGGAGAGCAACCGCAGACGGCTGTCATGTTGCTGATTGCCTTGGCGTTTTGGGGCGTACTGCTGGGTTGGCCAGTGAAGCGGATTGCGGGCGCGGTTGCGCGTCTCCGCACGATATCTATCTTCAACGGCACGGTGCAGGTCTCAGATTCAGATGTATTCGCCGAAGACAAATGGCGCGAACCAGTGTCGGCTTTTGCCGGGGTTGCGCATAATGTTCGCTCGTCCCTGTCTGGCGTTCGTCACGAGTTGGTTCTGGTTCATCTTGACCGCGAAAAGTCGGTTATGTTGGCAATGGCTCCGCGGTTTGCGCAGTCAGATATCGATGCCATGTGCCGGCTGCTCAATGTCGGCGAAGTGCCATCGAAGCTTCTGTACGGATTTTCGGCAACCAGCCACTCGTCTGTTGCGCAAGTGCCGCAAGCTGACCCGATGCAGGCCGCAGCGTAATGCGGCCCCTTTGACGGCAAGCGGCAGGCGTGGTGAAACATGACGGTCACGCCCTGGCTTCGACATCTTTCGAGGGCATGTGATGCCTCCTATGTCATTCGCACTGTTGCGCTTTAAGTCCGGAGTGAGTTGAATGTTTTCTGGTCGTTTCATGTCTCGCCCGTCGTTCGCCAGTGTTCTGCTTATTACGATTGGGCTTTTAATTGGGGCCGCCCCCGCCCCCTCCCGCGCCGAACAACCGGCTGCATATATGCAGCGAGTTGCCAACGAACTTCTCTCAGCTCAACGTTCTGGCGGTGCAGCTGGCAGCAACTACGCAGCCACGATCCGCAATCATGCTGATGTCAATGCGATCGGCATGACGGCTTTGGGCTCATATGGAGCGACTCTGCCGAAATCGGACCGGCCATCGTACTTTAATGGCATGGTCAACTACATCGCCCGCTATGCAGCCAAAGAAGGCGCGAAATATCCAGTCGCCAAAGCGATTGTGGTCGGGCAAGCGGAAGCGACGGCAAGCGGCGCCTATGTCGATAGCCGCATTACTCTGAAGGATGGCTCCAACTACGATGTGCGCTGGCGCCTGACCAAGCGCGGCAGCGGATACAAGGTACGTGATGCGGAAATCATCGGCTTCGAGATGACATCATTCTTGAACAACCTGTTCCAGAGCTACATTTCTGAGAATGGCGGAAATCCCAAAGCCTTGGTGGCAGCGCTGAATAAGTAAGGCTCACGCCGCCTTTTTCGAACGCTTCACGCGAAAAGTCACTTCAGCGCCAAGGGCGCTGAAGGCGTCGTCGATCATGCCGAGCTTGGACGCATGCTCGATGCGGAACAAACGGTCAACCTGTTCTCGATGCCAGACGAGTCGGCGTGCCAATTCTGCTCGAGTGATGCCTGCCTCAAGTAAAGCATTCCACAAAAGAACTTTGAGCGCCGTCATGGTCGGCAATGCGATATCGCCCGGGCTCGCGTCCGCTTCGGCTGGCGGCGGCAGTGCCAAACCCTCGGCGATTCTGGCGGCCAGCGCCTCCTCGATTGCATCGAGCGCGTGCCGCTTTGCACTCTCAACGCTTTTTCCGAACGTCGTCAGTTCGGGAAGCGCTGCGCAGGTCACCAGAAACGTGCCATTATCGTCCGGTGTCAATTTTATCTTGTAGGCCAGCATTATTTTAGTCCGAGTTGCTTCAAGATCTTGTTCACGAGGCCCGTGCCCAACTCTTTTTTTCCGTGCATTGGCAGCTGAGACGCGAACTTTCCGCGCCGTCGAACTACGCAGGGGCTAGCGGTTTGGGAGCTGCTACCGCGGGCATGGTTTCCGCTTCATTCAATACTTCAAGCAGCGGTGTCAGCCCATCGACATCAACGACGGGGAAGATTTCGTCATAGCGGCGCGCGGCTTCAAGAAGGTGGAGGCAACTGTTTCGGTTCTTCTGCGGAGAGACGTTGCGCGGTGGCATCTAGTTCTTTGCGCTCAGACGGGCTTGCTGCCGTGTTCAACGCACGAAGCAATTCAGTCAAACCTTCCTTGTCATTGAGCGGATAGATTTCGAAGTCGCTTCGCGCTGCTGGGCTCCATTCAGCCATAGCGAGTGCTTTGTTCGCTTTGGATAACAGGCCCTTGTTGCGGTGCGCCGCAGTTCCGGGTTGGGCGTCGTCAGTGTTGGAAGTAACCTGGTTTTGCTTCGCCCACTTAGATTCTATTTGCTTCAGGTCAGTGTCGCTGCTTAACGACTCCTCAGCAATAATTTTCTCTAGTTGCCCTCGAATTGGCCTCCACCATGTTCTGCCCCAAATTCCGTAAGGCTGCCGTTTTGGCCAACCCGGTGTAAGCTGTTTGGTGACGCCAAGATTGAGGAGCACACCTGCAAGTTGGTTGACCGCAATGGCCCGCTTAGCCTCCTTATCATCCTGGTCATTTGACCACGCGAAGTCGGGGACGACAAAGTAGCTTGTATTGCCGTGATGCACCAAATGCTTACGAACCCAAATGATATCGGCGCCATCATCCGTCTGCGCAGTTGCCGTCTTCACAGCGTCTATGAGGTCGCGCTCTTCCTTTGCCGACAATTTCAACGTCTCTGCCGGCGGCGGGTTCAGTATCGCAAGCACCAGCAAACCAAGATCAATGCCAATCGTTGCCAACAGCGCGATCATATCGCGGCCGGTGATCGGCTCGCCGCTTTCAATGTGGCCGCCGGACGAACCTGTGAACATGTAACTGACCAGCGCCGTCGTATAGGTGCCGATGTTCTTCCACAGATTTTTAACCGCGTTGGCGACGCCCGCTGGGCCTTCACTGAACACCGCCTCGCGCAGTTTCAAATCGGCCGGCTGTTCGGCCTGATCGGCGGCCTGGGTCAAGCGCTGGGCTAACGTTGGGTCGTAGCACGAGAATCCAGGCTTATCGGGTTGCACGCTGACGGACGCTGCAAGCGCCCGCATTTCTGATGCCGTTGACTTGCCAAGTTCGTTCGAGCGCGAGGCAATACTCTTGGCCTTGCCTCGGATTTCAGACGCCTTGCTTTCGAAATTCTTCTGGCGTTCTTCGACGGTGCCGCCATCGAGCGACGACGCAGCCTGTTTCAAAAGTTCGACATCGGCCTGGACCGGCTCCAGCCAACTCTTGGTCATACCGTTGCGCAAACTGGTAACAGCGTCGCGGGTGCCGCGACGCGCATTGTAGAGCGGGCCCTTCCCTGCGCCTGACGGTTTGCCGCAACTTCCGCCCGAGGTTTCTTCGCGTGTCATCTGGCCATCGGACCAGGTCACGACATTATCGAGTTGAGATTTGACAGCGTCGAGACGGGCGGCGACCGCCGTGCTTGCATCGCGGGCGTCTTCTTGCAAACCAGAGAGGCCGGTGCGTGTCGCTTCTTCGCCGGAGATCAAGCTCCACCAGAAGCCGTAGCCGAAGCCGATCGACCAGATGGCCAGAAAAACATAGAGCAGCCCGGTGATAATGCGATCGCGGCCCCGGCGTTTGGCGCCAAACGTTTCGCGCAACGCCAGCCACATCAGAAATGTGAGGGCGAAGACAACGGCGATGACCAGAAAGTCGTTGGAGAAGCTCATGCCGCCGGGCAGGTTCTGGACGCTGTTCGCAGTCGAGGAGACGCCGACGATGAAGTCGCGCATCCCGTGCCATGTTGCGTAGCCGGCGATGAACAGCAGCATCATTGAGGCAATGCCGATCAACCAGTTTCGCCCAAAAACACGGTCGATGAAGCTTTTGACTGTCGATTTGCTGGAGGCATTTTCGGCCATGGTCCCCTCCCGGAGGCTAATTCTGTGGCACTTTGTAGTCGAGGAGCGAGCGGGCGCATAGGTGGGGCCGGGCTCGGCAACGCTGTGCGGTCTCTTGCTGTGGCCTATCAGCCGCCGCCGCGCTGGAAGGCCATTTCGAACTGGCGCAACAGGGTGGCGCGGTCCGCGACAGAAACACCGCTAAGCGATATCGTCACCACGGCGCGGGGTATTTCTAGCAATCCGCCGAGCCGGACACCCGGTTGAGGCTGATAGCGGACAAGGGCGGTCCCGCCGCCAACTAGGCCGGTCCAGCTGCCATCAGATCGCTCAGTCATGCCACCGATGTTGACCATCGACGCGGCAAATTCAGCCGCGGTGCACGACATCAATTTGCGGATATCGGACGCCGCCGTCATCCGCCTGCGACGGGTGGCCAGACGGCGACTGCGTCTCCTGGTTTTAACATGACGTTGCGGCGCACGGCTGGAGCTTGGAAATGGCCGTTCAGCAATACGAGGTGGCACTGCTCGGGCGGCACATTATAGGTGTCGAGCAAATCGCGGATCGACGTGCCGTCAGGAACCGGGACGGAAGCCTGGTTCTTCTCAGCATGGCCCGGCAAAAACTCGCCGAGCGAGGCATAGAGTTTGAGTGTGACGTCGATCATGAGCATCCCGTCCCGCGTCAATGGACCAATGTCAAGCGAGCTTGGCACCCCTACGCCACCATCTTCGGTGATTGCACTGGGGGTTTGACATTTGGGCCGCGCGGTCCGGAGGCGGGTGGGGCCTGGGTGATGGCGACGTAGGCATCGCGAACGCGGTCTGGATTTTTCATCAGCCGTTCGTGCCACACTCCCAGTGGGAGGCCGGTTTGAATGAGGCCGCGCAGGACGCCGACGTGGTCGGTCATGCCAACGCATTGCGCGCCGACCAACTTGTCGCCGAGGAATTCGAGCTTCAGATATTTGAACTTATTTTCGTCGATGAGTTTAGCCGTGGTGCCGCCGGGAGCGCCTTGCCATAGGCCGAACGACGACGAGATCAAGCCCATGGTGTCAAGTACGTTCATGTTGAGCGAGCCGCGATGCGGAGTTTTCACACCGGCCATATTGAGTGCCGCTAAGCGGCCGTGCTCAACTGCGACGGGCTGAATGGCCAGCATGTCTGGCTTGCCGGTTGAGAGGTCGATGCCTTCGCAGCAATCGCCAGCGGCGTAAACACCTGGCACCGAGGTTTCGAGATACTCGTTCACAGACACGCCCTGGCCGGTTTTGATGCCGGTGTTTTGCAGGAAGCCGATATTGGAACGCACACCTGCCGCTAGCACAACCAGCTGCGCTGGGATGAATTCGCCTGTCGAAAGCCCAACCGAAAGCTTGGATCCGCCCGAGCCACTTCCTGGCCAGATCTTATCAACCTTGGTGTTGGTTAGGACTCGGACGCCCTGCTTTTCGCACCAGCGGCCAAGCATGCCGCCTGCCGTCTCGTCCATCATGCGCGCGACCATGCGCGGCGCGATTTCAACGACGGTCAATTCGCAACCCGTTTGGTGCAGCGCTTCGAGAACGATCGAGCCAATGAAGCCAGCACCGACGAGCACGACCGGCGCGCCCTTGTTGACCTGGGTGGCGATGGCGCGGGCGTCGGCTAATGTCCAGCACGTATGGACGCCTGGAAGATCAGCGCCTTCTATGCGCGGGATGATGGGCGAGGCGCCAGTTGCGATCAAAAGTTTGTCGTAGGGGATCTGCTGCACGTCGGCGGTGACGATTTTGCGATTGGCGGTGTCGACGCCGGCGACTTTCGCGTGCACGTATTCGATGCGTTGCTCGTCGTAGTGCTCGGGGCGTTGGCGCAGATAAGTACCGTGCTCCTTGATGTCGCCATGCAAGAGGTAAGGGATTGCCATCCGGGAATAGGGCGGCTCAGGCTCACCACTGATGATAGTGATGCGGCCGGTCTTGTCGACGGATCGTACCGTTTCGGCCGCTGTGACGCCCGCAGGCCCCGCTCCAACGATCACGTAATCCATGATTGCGTGTCCCTTCCCTGATGCCGGGCCGGAGCCCCTAGTTGATTTCCCAGAACTTACGCCGGGTTGCGGTCATTTCAAAATAAAGGCCGGCGCAGGGTTTGTCTGCAACCGGCCTTGATCGTTTCCTGCAACGGTAGCGCTCAGAGCGCCAGCCGCGACAGGGTCTCATTGGTCGGCACACCTTCCGTCGTCCAGCCGCGAAGCTGGTAGTACTCCGGCAGCATTTTAGCGAGCCCGTTGACGAGACCCTTGGCAGGGCCGGTTTTCGCGGCTTCGTTGACGAGGCGCGGCGGCAGGTTGTCGTCCTTGGCCGTAAAGCCAGCCCGATTGTTGAACTGGCGTTCCATGTTCCAGATGCGTTCGCCGACTTCCATCAGGTAGTCCGGCGTCCAGCTGCCTTCGCAGGCGGCGTCGATTTGCGGAGCGATGTCGTTCAGCGTCCAAGCGAACGTCGTGAACACGCACAGCCCCGAGCTATCGACTGCGGCAGTCGCGTCCTGGAACGCCTTGACGAGCGCTGGTTTGCCGTCGGTCGTCAGCGGATCGGTTTTCTCGGGGATGCCGAGGATTTCCGACGACACAGTGTAGGAGCGTAAGTGGCAGGCGCCGCGGTTTGAGGTGGCATAGGTCAGGCCCATGCCCTGGATGCCGCGCGAGTCGTAAGCCGGGAATTCCTGACCCTTGACCGACATTGATAGGTCGGGACGGCCGTACTTAGTGCAAAGGCGCAGCGATCCTTGGCCAAGTTCCTTGCCGAAGCCTTCGCCCTTAGAGGTCAGCTCGACGCACTGCACGAGTGCTTCCGCCGATCCGAACTTCAGATCGATGCCGCCGGTATGTTCCTTGGTCAGGAGACCCAGTTCGAACAGTTCCATCGCTGCTGAGACGGTGGCGCCGAACGAGATCGGGTCCATCGACTGTTCGTTACAGATGAAGTTGACGTAGGTCAGCGCATCGAGATCGTTGATACCAGTGTTGGAGCCAAGTGCCCACGCCGCTTCATACTCAAGACCGCCAGACGCGTGCCGGTATTCCGGTTTATTTTTGATGGTGAAGTGGGTCTCGTCGATTTTGGAAATACGACCGCAGGCGATCGTGCAGCCGAAGCAGGCTTGGTTGGTGAGCAGGTTCTTTTTGCCGTCAGACTTGCGCGGCGTGGCCATGGCTTCGGCCGAGATATCGTGGGCACCTTCGAATTGGACGTCTTGGTGGTTACGTGTCGGCATGGCGCCGGCTTCGTTGATAACGTTCATCAGGACCTGAGTGCCGTAGGCAGGTAGACCGGCGCCGGTGACGCCATTCGCTTGCAGCACTTTCTTGCCAGCAGCGGCCGCGTTCATGAACGCCTTACCGTCCTTGACCTTGACCCCGCCAGTGCCGCGGACTGCGATGGCCTTCAAGTTCTTGGACCCCATCACCGCGCCGACGCCTGAGCGGCCAGCCGCACGGTGCAGGTCGTTGACGATGGCGGCGTAAAGCACTTGTTTTTCACCAGCGATTCCGATGCCGGCAACGTGCATCAGCGGGTCCTGATGCTTGGACTTGATCCACTCATCTGTGTGCCAGATGCTGGTGCCCCACAGGCCAGCGGCATCATGCAGTTCAACCTTGTCGTCTTCGATAGTCAGGTAGACCGGCTTTGGGCTCTTACCTTCGAGGATGACCATATCCCAACCGGCAAATTTCAGTTCGGCGCCCCAGTAGCCACCCGAGTTTGAGCAAGCGATGGCGTTTGTCAGCGGACCCTTGGTGATGACCGAATAGCGGCCGCCCGTCGAGGCGGCGGTACCGGTCAGCGGGCCGGTTGCGAAGATCATCTTGTTTTCGGCGCTGAGCGGATCGACCTTGGCATCGACTTCTTCAACGAAATACTTGGTTGCCAGGCCGCGTTGGCCGAGATATTTGCGCGCCCAATCCATATTGAGCGGCTCAACTTTGACGGTGCCTTTTGTAAGGTCGATACGGAGGATCTTGCGGGCCCATGACATGGGGTGGTCTCCTTGACTGTCGATCGTTCAGCGCGTGGACAATTAATGTCGGCTTTGGCGCGCGGGTTAATGGTCCAGGCGCCGCTCGAAGGCGGCGCTGGCGTGCGATTTAGTGTTTCACAACCGGAGCGTTCGGGCCTTCACGGTTTTCCGGAACACTCTTGGCTGCCCAGGCTTTCATTTTATCGAAGCCGGTTTGCTCGACGTCCTGGAAAGTGATGGCGCCGGTCGGGCAGGCGTCCGAGCAGGCCGGTTGGCCCTGGCATAAGTCGCATTTGATGACCTTGCCGGACGAAGCGTTATAGTTGATCGTGCCGAACGGGCAGGCAATCGTGCAGACCTTGCAGCCGACGCACAGGTTTTCATGGACGATCTTGACCCCGGTTGCGAGGTCGGTGGTGATGGCGTTGACCGGGCAGGCTTGCTGGCACCAGGCTTCGGCGCACTGGGTGCAGGTGTAGGGCACCATTTGGCCGAGTTCGTGGAAGTCAAAAACCCGGATCCGGGATTTCGCCACGTTGAATTCGTTCTCGTTTTCGAGAGAGCAGGCCATTTCGCACTGCTTGCAACCGGTGCATTTGCCGGCATCGATTACCAAGGCCTTGAGCATTCGTTCATCCCTCCCGGAACTTAAGGCGGTGCTGTCCGCCCATCTTTACATTCGTTCCAGAGTAGACGCTATACGGTCGCAGCGCAAACCTATCCGAAGGTCGAATTCGGAAAGGCATTGACCTTGCTATTTGGGCTTTATCTGCCGCCTTTCGCTGTGTTAAGGTAATCATAACGCAAAGGGCGCCATGACCGATCCTAACTCCATTATATCGACAGCAATCGACTTGGTGGCTTCCGCCGATACCGGCTTGATCGAGATTGTTGGCTTGTCATTGAAGGTCAGCGTGTGCGCGGTCGCTATTGCCGGTTTTGTGGGGTTGCCGCTCGGCGCGCTTTTGGCGGTCGGCCGATTTCCTGGACGGGACGTGGTGACAATTGCGGTCAATGCGTTGATGGGACTGCCGCCGGTCGTCGTCGGGCTGTCGGTCTATTTGCTGATGTCGAACTCGGGTCCGTTCGGCATCTTGCAACTCCTATACACGCCAACTGCAATGATCATCGCTCAGGCTGTTTTGGTGACGCCGATTATTGCGGCCCTCGCCCGTCAAACACTTGAGGACCTGGACGCCGAGTACGACGAGCAATTGCGCGTGCTCGGGCTCAGTGCTTTTGATCGCGCAATGACCCTGCTTTACGAAGGCCGCTTCAGTTTGATGACCGCGATGCTGGCCGGATTCGGTCGTGCCATCGCCGAAGTCGGTGCCGTGATGATTGTCGGCGGCAACATTAATCACGTGACGCGCACGATGACGACATCGATTGCGCTTGAGACTTCTAAGGGCGAATTGGCGCTCGCCATCAGCCTTGGTATCGTTCTTGT
>JANNFX010000077.1:0-11840 GCA_031380225.1 Hyphomicrobium sp. | reverse complement strand
CTTCATGCTTTTAAAAAGAAATCGAAGCAGGGCATTAAGACTCCAAAGCGTGAAATCGAGCTGATCAAAAGAAGAATGGCGGCTGCAGAAGTAGATCATGCAGAACGCTTGAAGGAGGAAAAACAGCAATGAGCCGCGCTCGCGCGAAAGTGCATGAATCAAAAGGCAACGTTTTCTCTGATCTCGGCCGCCCTGATTCGGGCGTTCACTTCCTCAAGGCTCAGATTGTTGCTGAATTGTACAAATTGAGCTGCGAACGCAAGCTTACTCAAACGAAGGCCGGGGAGTTGATGGGTATTACCCAGCCAGAAGCATCGCGTCTCTTTAAGGGAAATTTCCGCGAGTATTCTGTTGATCGTCTGATGACGTTTCTGACAGCTTTCAATCAAGACGTAGAAATTGTCGCAAGATCCCGGGCAACTACTCGGGCGCGTGGACAAATATCGTTCAAGCCTGCACGGGTTTAACGCCCTACGACTTACTCCAACACCGCCAGCACACGGTCCAATTCGTGGCCGCGCTTCATGATCAGGCCCGACATCGCGACAACGCTGTAGGCGCCTTGCTTGCGCGCGAAACCCGGGCATTTTTCGACCCGAAACATCGGGCATTCGCTGGCGCGCCTGAAAATTGAAAACACGGCTTTGTCGGGGGCGAAATCGAGGGCGTAGTCGCGCCATTCGCCGGCTGCCACTTTGCGGCCGTAGAGCGCTAAAATGGCGAATAGCTCCTGGCGGTTAAAGGCAGCTTTGATTGGCGAATTGCCAATCGAAACCACGGCCGTCTGGGACACTTCTGACCGGCCGCTGGTGGCAGCATTCGCCGTGCGCGGCCGGAAGGCTATCGGTTCGATGACACCCAAGGGCACCTCCTAGGTCTTAGGTCATGTTCTCGCGAATTTCGGGCTATTTCAAGCACCTGTTGCGAACCGGGGTCGAATAATAGCTATCTATAGGCACCAGAATATCATCGCGGCGCCGTATCGTGGTCGCAGCTCAGCCCTCGAACGGCCTAAAACCGAAGCGAATTTGATGATGTTGCCTGAAGGTCCGGTTCTGCCGAGTTTCCCGGACTTACAGCCCCCCAGCCCCCCTCTGGGACGCCTGGTGGGATCGGACCGATGGCAACGCACTTTCCTGAAATTCCTCCTCCTCCTTCTCCTAGTCTTGCGAGCAGAGCTTCAGGCAACGGGCCGGTTTCACTACCGGCCCGTTTGCTATTTGGGTTTTTGCTATTAAGTGGTCCCGAATTGATTTGAGGGCCACGACCATGACGTCTGCAAGCAAGTCCGCCGCAAAACCTGCCGCCACCAATCCGTTGTTGAGAGACCGCTGGACGACCGCGTTCGGCATTGCTCCATTCGATCAAATTGATGCACGGCATTTTCGACCGTCCTTCGCGGCGGCCTTCGAGCAGCACCGGGCCGAAATCGCTGCCATTGCCAACAATAGTGCCCGGCCAAGTTTCTCAAATACCATCAAAGCGCTTGAGCAAAGCGGACGCACGCTGCAACGTGTCGCTGATGTATTTTTCAATCTTGCCGGGGCTGACACCACTGCGGCGCTGCAAGATATTGAACGCGCCATAGCGCCAGCTCTTTCGAGGCACGAAAGCTCGATTTATCTGAACGCCAAACTCTTTGCCCGTGTTGCAGAACTCTATGAGCGCAGCGACAGCTTAAAACTCTCCTCTGAAGAAGCGCGCATACTAGCCCGTATTCATCTGGCCTTCGTAAGGGCCGGCGCGAACCTCAAGGGCAAAGCCCGCAAACGCGTCGCCGAAATCAACGCGCACCTAGCCCAACTGACAACGACGTTTAGTCAAAACGTCCTTGCCGACGAGCAATCGTGGCACATGATCCTTGAGCGCGACAACGATCTCGATGGATTGCCCGATAGTATCCGCTCAGCCGCAAGCCGGGCCGCCGCTAGTCTTGGCAAGCCGGGCAAGCATGCGATCACGCTCGCCCGCTCCAGTGTCGAAAGTTTTCTGCAATTCTCGGATCGCCGCGACCTTCGCGAAAAAGCGTTCAAGGCCTGGATCAGCCGCGGCGCCAACGGCGGTAAGAACGATAACCGGGCGATTGTTGCCGAAGTCATGTCATTACGCGCCGAGCTGGCCCAGTTGATGGGCTATGATTCCTATGCCGAGTATACGCTTGACGACACCATGGCCAAAACGCCGGCCGCCGCTCGCGGCTTGCTTGATCAAGTCTGGCCGGCTGCGTTGAAGCGCGTCGAGGACGAGCGCACGGCACTGCAAGCGCTGGCGCGCAAGAGCGGCCAGAATACTCCGATTGCGGCTTGGGATTGGCGCTACTACTCCGAGAAGGAACGCAAGGCGCGTTTTGATTTAGACGACGGCGAACTCCGCCCCTACTTCCAGCTCGACCGCATGATTGAAGCGGCGTTCTATACGGCCACGCAATTGTTCGGCCTTAAGTTCAAAGAGCGCCATGACGTGCCACGCTATCATCCAGACGTGCGCGCTTGGGAGGTCACGGACAAAAGAGGTCAGCATGTCGGCTTGTTCCTGGGTGATTATTTTGCGCGGCCATCGAAACGATCAGGCGCTTGGATGTCGAGCTACCGGACACAACACAATCTCAAAGCCGAAGTCCGGCCGATCATTGTCAATGTTTTGAATTTCACGCGTGGCGCCGAGGACGAGCCAACCCTGCTGTCGTTCGATGATGCCCGCACGCTGTTTCATGAATTCGGCCATGGGCTGCATGGACTTTTGTCGAACGTCACTTATCCTAGTCTCGCTGGCACCAACGTCAGCCGCGATTTTGTGGAACTGCCGTCACAGCTTTATGAGCACTGGCTTGAGCAGCCTGAAATCCTCAAGCAGTTCGCCGTCCACGTCAAAACCGGCAAGCCGATCCCAGATACGCTTTTGAAACGCCTCAAGGCGGCGCGGACCTTCAACCAGGGCTTTGCGACCGTCGAGTTCATCTCATCAGCCTATGCCGATATGGCATTGCATGAGATCAACATGGAAACCGAGGTCGACCCCGACCGTTTCGAACATCAATTGCTAGAGCGCATTGGCATGCCCGAAGAAATCGTCATGCGTCATCGCCTGCCGCACTTCCTGCACATTATGGGGGGTTATGGCGCCGGTTATTACAGCTACCTGTGGTCGGAGGTCATGGACGCCGACGCGTTTGCCGCATTCAAGGAAACCGGCAACATTTTCGACGCCAAAACCGCAGCCAAACTCAAGACGCATATTTATTCAGCGGGCAATAGCCGCGACCCACAAGACGCCTATATCGCCTTCCGCGGCCGTGCCCCATCGGTCGACGGGCTGCTGAAGAAGCGAGGGCTGTTGTAGGGCGTCACTTTTGCGGCGGGCAAAAAGCGCGGTTTTACCCGCCGCACAGCTTCTCACCAATTCACGTAAAGCAGCAACTCAACATTCCGATCGCCTTCGGCATGACGCGGCGTGACCGAACCTTCGAGAATGACCGGTGCTTTGAGCGGGTAGGCATTTGCGATGATCTGCTGCAAGAAAGCGGCGCGGAGATTGGGTAAGTCTTCGTTGGCGACACTCTCGCGCACGGCGGCATTGACCAGGCCGGACGCATAGCGGTCATCGCCAACCGATTTCATGAACGAGATTTCTTTGTATTCATGACCAAGTTCCAGTTTGCCGCTGAATGGCGCTTTGTCGGCACTGCCACGCACCAACAGTTGATAGTCAACTTTGCCATGCATTTTTTCGAGCACGTCCTTGGCAAAGTTATTTAGCGACGAGCGGAATTCGGGAATACGCTTGTCGATGGTATAGCGGCCAGGCTGGAAATAGTAGCGGATGCCGGACTTGGCCTCCTTCAAGTCGATGACGTAATAACGGCCCTTCTTGCCTTCCAGGACTTCATTGTCCGGATAAAGCGAGACATCATAATTCTCAGTCCGCATTTCGACGCCCATTTTATCGCGCAAGACCATGGCATCATGCATCGCGTCGGGATCGGCCGAGACAGTGCGGGCTACACTGGCGCCAAGCTTTCCAAGATCAGCGATGTGTTTCAGGATTCGCGCGTGTTTTTCAGTCGTGGTTTCGTCACTTGGGCCAGCATCGATAGCGGAAACGGCGCTGCCGCCGATATCTTTGCGCGCGAGTCCGACACTGCCAAGAATCGAGGTCAGATGTTCATCATGCGCTTTGCGTTCGATTCCGAGCGAGTTTTGTGCTGTTTGCAATTCAGCTTTTATTGTTTCTAAATCGGTGATGACCGCGACCTTCTCGGTTCGGCTTTGCTTCAAGGCCGCTTCAAGTTTATCCAACTCAGCTCTGGAAGGTCCGGCAGGCGCGGCTTGAATGGTGGCTGCGGGTGTCTCGAAGTTCCGGGAAATGTAGTAGACACCAGAGATCAACAGGATCCCGCCGGCTATCGACATGAGCCCACGCCGCAAGTCGCCGTCGGAGTAGCCGTAGTCACCACGCATGCGGCGAAAACCGGTGACGGCCAGTGCAATTCCAAGCAAGACGGCCGCGACAGCAGCTACAATCAGTAAAAATGTCATCATGACTTCCCCCAAATAACATCCGTCGAGACGAGTTGGGGATGACATTACGTATTTGCACTACGCGATTGCAGATGCGGTTGGCATAACAGATTTCACGATTTTTGCAGCGTGTTCAGATCATCTGCAAGGCAGTTCAATCTCGATGTTTGACGCCGGGGCTAGGCACCGATCTTGCCACCACCGGTCCTAGTTATTGCAACAACACTTGGGCGCGGCGGCAGTCCGTCCTGAAAGTCTGGCCAGCGCGTTGACGGGGAATCGTACGTTGACTTCTGACCATCTTCTGGCTCGCCAGGATGTTGGACCGAGACAAACAGCGTTTCCATATCTGGCGTAAAGAACGGGCCGCACATTTCAGCGCCGACCGGGCAGCGGAAGAACAACTTCGATGTGGCGCGCAATGGACCGGCCGTTTCCATCGACCACAGGCCGTCAGCGCGACCGGTATCCTTGGGCGAGTTTCCATCGGTGGCGATCCATAGCCGGCCCTCAGCATCGATGGCGCAGTTGTCGGGCGTGCCGAACCAGCCGTCAGCCGTCGTCGCCGGATTGAAAGTTGCGCCGACTGCGGCAATCGACGGGTCACCGCATCGGACAAGGATATCCCAGGCGAAGCCCGTTGCAGCATGGTCGCTGCCATCAGGTGTGATTTCGATGATATGTCCGAACTTGTTCTTGGGGCGTGGATTGACGGGATTGACGCCGTTGACGCCGGTCTCTTCGCGCTTGGCGTTTTTGGTCAGCATCGCATAGACTTTGCCGGTCTGCGAATTGACTTCTATGTCTTCAGGCCGGTCCATGCGAGTCGCGCCAAGCGCATCGGCGGCCAGCCGGGCGTCGATCAAAATGTCTGCTTGGCTCGCGAAAGCCGAGAGTTTTTCGTGACCAAAGACTAACGGCAGCCATTCACCGCGGCCACCGTCGTCGAAGCGCGCAACGTAAAGTGTTCCGCGATCCAAAAGGTCTTTGTTGGCGTCGTGGTTGGCGGTGTCGATCTTCGCCTCGGAGACAAATTTGTAGATATATTCAAAGATCTGGTCGTCGCCTTGGTAGACGACAAACCGGCCATCTTTATTGACAGTATTGCCGGCGCCCTCATGCTTGAACCGGCCCAAGGCTGTGCGCTTGACCGGAACTGAATCCGGTTTCATCGGGTCGATTTCAACCACCCAGCCGAAGCGGTTTGATTCATTGGGTTCCGCGCCCACGTCGAAGCGGGTGTCAACTTTCGACCAGGGATAAGCGAAGTCTTTTGGTGGGATACCAAAGCGCTCATACTTTTCTGCGTCTGGACTGGCTTTTACGGCGTCACTATTGGCAAAATAATAATTGATGTTCTCTTCGCAGGTCAGCCACGTGCCCCATGGCGTCACACCGCCCGCGCAGTTGTTGAGCATGCCGAGGACCATTGTCCCATGCGGATCAGCCTTGGTCTTCAGTCGCGGATGGCCACTGGCTGGCCCTGATAACCGTATTGGCGTCGTCGCGGTGATGCGGCGATTGTAGTTGGAGCCGTCAACCACCAGCCACTTGCCGTCACCTCCGCGCTTGACTTCGAGGACGCTGCCACCGTGGGCCTGCATTGCGGCTTCGATGAGCGCGGTTGGCATATCGCGCGTCGCTTCGATGCGCGTCTTACCGGTGGCGATGCCGGGGTACATGATGTCTTCGTTAGTATATTCGTGATTGACGACAAGCAGCCCGTGATCCGAGCGGCCATCGAGTGGGAAGTAGCCGATGAAGTCGTTGTTGTAGCCAAATTGCTGAGCTTGAGTTGCAGCAGATTGTGCCGCCGGATCAAAGCTTGGGGCGCCTGCCAAAACCTTGTCACCCCAGCGGATCAGAACGTCGGCATCATAGCCATTGGCAACGTGATGCCTTTCGTCCGATCCGGCCGCCAATTCGGTAAATGAAAATGAACTAGCCACTGGCGTGCCCGCCTGCGCTTCGGAGGCGGCGAAATCTGCGGCCAAATTTGGGAAAGCAGCCGCAACCGCCGCAACTGCCAGTGACCCGCGCATGATTTCGCGCCTTGAATAGCGGCGTTCGATAAGATCGCCAATCGTTAAGCCGCGACCCGGGTTTGAGGGCGTGTTTTCAGCAATGTCGATAGGCGGATCGATCAAGTCAGTCATTGTGCGTAGGGTCCGGCTCTGAAGCGTGGGTTGGACAAGGTCTAAGCGGCCATTATGCCGCCAAGTCACGTAGGAAAGATGACAAGACCTTAAAGCGCGACAGGGGCCTGCACCAACCGCAAGGTTTCTGGTTTCAACTGACCGCAAACCGTTCTAATGTTTCGATACCTCGAAAACGGCCCGTGGCCCAGCACACGACGGCCGGCGTCCCGGGACCATTGCCCACGCCACAAGCCCCTTGCGGACAACCTGCCGCAGCGGGGCAGCGGCGTTGTTTTCCGTTTACGTCAGCACGCACGAATTGGCTCATGCACGTCTACCTGCCGATCGCCGAAATGAGTGTGAACGTTTTCACGTTCGCCGGCTTGGGCGCGGTGCTTGGGTTTCTTTCGGGTATGTTCGGCGTGGGTGGCGGATTTCTGATGACGCCGCTGTTGATTTTTCTTGGGGTGCCATCACAAGTGGCAGTCGGCACTGGGGCTGCGCAGATTGCGGCCTCGTCCGTGTCGGGTGCGATGTGGCAATACCGGCGCAATAACATCGATTTCCAAATGGGTGCCGTGCTGCTGATCGGCGGGATCGTGGGATCGGTCATCGGCGTGCAGATGGTCAAAATCCTGATCGCAGCCGGCCGTTTCGATTTTTTTATTGCCTTCGGCTATGTGACACTGCTCGGCGTGGTCGGTGTGTTGATGATGATTGAAAGCATCAACTCCATTCAGCGCGCGCGCACAGGCGTTGTCTTGGAACCAAGAAAGCCGGGCCAGCACAGTTGGGTGCATGGCTTGCCGTTCAAGATAAGATTCACGCGATCGAAGCTTTACATCAGCGCTTTGCCGCCTCTGGCGATTGGCGCCTTTGTCGGGTTTCTCGTTGCGATCATGGGCGTCGGTGGCGGGTTTATTATGGTGCCAGCCATGATTTATCTGCTTCGGATGCCCGCGAATATGGTGGTTGGAACATCCCTGTTCCAAATCTGCTTTGTTACTGCCGCCACGACCGTTCTGCAGGCGGCGACCAATTACTCCGTCGATATCATTTTAGCACTGCTGTTGATGGTTGGCGGCGTGATCGGCGCGCAGTTTGGCTCGGTGGTGGGCGCGCGCTTAAAGGGCGAACAGCTGCGGTTCCTGCTCGCCGCCATCGTGTTAATGGTGGCCGGCCGTTTCGCATATGATTTGGTGGCAACGCCGAAGGAGCTGTATTCGATCAGCTCGCCTGTGAGGAAGTTGTGATGGCTGGGTTGAGCATCACAGGCTGGATCGGGAGATGTGCGCAGCTAGTCGCAATCGTGCTACTGGTTGGTACGCTCTTAGGTGCTTCAAGCCCTGTGACGAGTGCCCAAGACAAGAAGGGCGCTCAGGACAAGTCTAGCCAATACCCCCCGCCGGTTAAGAAACCTAAGCCGAAGCCGTCGCTGGCTGCGCCGCCCTCAGAGAGCAAGCAACCGGCAATGGCACAGCCACCTTTGCCAGCCGAGCGCGTCGAAGCCGATGTGTCAGCGCGAGCAATCGCGGTAACCGCCGCGTTCAAGGGTAGCGAAATCATTGTCTTCGGCGCTGTCGACAACAGCCGCCAGCCAAGCCCCGAGTCGGGCTACTATGACGTCGTCGTCGCCATCGAAGGTGGTTCACTGCCGTCAACAGTCCGCCGGAAAAGCAACATTGGCGGCATCTGGATCAATGACACAGAAGCCAAGTACGAAACCCTGCCGGCATTTTACGCACTTGCAACGACGAGGCCGCTTGAAGAAATCACCGACACCGAGCTATTGGCCAAACACAACATCGGGGTTGGCAATCTCCGTATAACTCCTGAAGCCAAGACCACGTCAGCGCTGACCGCAGCTGATTTGCGTGATTTCACAAGCGCACTAACACGGCTCAAAGACCGCGACGGACTCTATGATCGCGATGATTATGGCGTGCTGTTCACCGGCCGCAGCTTGTTCCGCTCAACCATAGAGCTTCCGGCTAACGTCCCGGTCGGCAACCTCGTGGCGCGCGTTTACCTGTTCCGGGAAGGGACGCTGCTGTCGAAGTTTACAACCCGCGTGTCGCTCGAGCGAGCCGGTGTGGAACGCTGGATCTACGACGCCGCTCATCAGCACGCTTGGCTCTACGGCATTTTTACCGTTTTCGTCGCTATGTCCTGCGGTTTTGCTGCGGCGAAGTTCTTTGGCAGAAATGCGCAATGAGGTGGGGCAAAGCGGCTGCTACTCCGCCGCCTCTTTGCCAAACTGTAAATCAGCCAACCGCCCATAGAGCCCTCCCTTGGCGACCAGTTCGCGGTGGGTGCCAGTATCGACAATGCGGCCCTTATCCAGCACGACAATGCGGCTGGCTTCCAACACTGTCGCTAAGCGGTGCGCGATCACGATCGTCGTGCGGCCCTTTACGACGCCCTCCAAGGCGCGCTGCACGAGTGCTTCGTTCTCGGCGTCGAGCGCGCTGGTTGCTTCATCGAGCAGCAACACTGGCGCATTTTTGAGGATGGCCCGTGCAATTGCGAGGCGTTGGCGTTGACCGCCTGATAACGTGACACCGCGTTCGCCGAGGACCGTCATGTAGCCTTCAGGCAATGCGCGAATAAAACTATCAGCCTGAGCGGCGACGGCGGCCTTCTGCACATCGTCCATGGTTGCTTTCGGAGAGCCGTAGCGGATGTTCTCAGCCACGGAATCGGCAAACACCGCCACATCTTGCGGCACCAAAGCAATACGCTCGCGCAGCTTCTCGACGTCGGCATCTTGCACGCGGACGCCATCGATGCGGATTTCGCCTGACGACACGTCGTAGAAGCGCAGCAACAGATTAAACAACGTCGTCTTGCCAGATCCGGACGGGCCGACGAGTGCAATAGTTTCACCGGGTGCAACGGTCAGCGTAAAATCCTCAAGCGCGTTGGTATCCGGACGGGTTGGATAGGCGAAACGCACGTTTTTGAACGACAGCGCACCTTTAGCTGGCGTCGGCAAGGGCAGAGGATTTTCTGGCGAACGGATTTCAGGAACAATCGCCAGAATCTCTGTCAATCGTTCGGCAGCACCGGCTGCTTGCGTAAGCTCGCCCCAAACCTCGGCCAATTCACCCAACGCGCCGGCTGCGAAAAGGGCATAGATGACAAACTGACTCAACCTTCCGCCAGTCAGTTCGCCCGAAACGACCGCCGAGGCGCCGAACCAGAGAACGCCAACAACGCTGGCGATGCTTAGAAACACAGTCAGCGCGGTGAGGCCCGCGCGCGCTTTCATGCGGTCCCGAGCGGCGTCGAAAGACCGCTCGACTGCAGCCATGAAACGAGCGGCAACCGCCTTCTCATTGCCGAAAGCCGACATGGTGCGCGATGCGCCCAAGTTTTCAGACGCATAGGCTGACGCTTCGGCGACCGTATCTTGCGCCTTGCGCGACAGGTTCTTGACCGCCTGTCCATAGGCCATCAACGGCAGCACGATGAGTGGGATCACTCCGAGCACCATGAACGACAATTTTGTGCTGGTGAAAAACATCATGATCAAGGCGCCGAACAGCATGATCATGTTGCGCAGCGCTTGGCTCATCGTTTGTCCGGCGACGGCTTTGATCTGTGTCGTGTCCGCGGTCAGGCGGCTCATCACTTCGCCAGAATGGGTCTTTTCGAAAAACGCCGGGCCGAGTTTGGCCAGATGCGCGAACACATCACCGCGCAGGTCGGCGACCACGCGTTCACCAATCCAGTTGACGAAGTAAAACCGGCTCGCGATGGCGACCGCGAGAATGGCGCCGATGGCCAACAGCATCATGAAATACTGATTGATCATGCCTCCGTCGCTGCTGCCGAAGCCGTGGTCGATCATGCGCCGCAAGGCAATCGGCAACGACAACATGGCCAGCGCCGAAACGACGAGCGCCGTCAACGCCGCCGCGACCATCTTCGGGTGCGCGAACAAATATGCCTTGAGCGGCGCGAGCGGCCGCAACTGGCCAAGGCCGCGCTTTTTGGGCTCAGCAGGTTCGTTTGAAGTTGGGAGGGCGAGAGATGGCACGCGTTGTGCCTCGTTGGCAGCATTGCTCAAAGGCTTTGGTCCGCGTTGCTCAAAAGGTTGATTCAAAGAGATATGCCAGGAAGCTTTGCCGGCACTTTGACCGAGGCCGCCTCCCAGCTCAAGCCAATACCAGCAATTTGAGCCGGGCGGCGCGGTGGCAGCGGGCCGCATCTTGGCTGCAGCTTCGGGGTAGGCCGCAATTTGGGCGGTTTGCCGCGTTCGCGGCCGTATTTAGGATGCCCGAGAGCCTTGTGCCCGGGCCGCATCTCCCCTATAGCGATGCCAAATCTCCGATACCGGCTGCCTCCCCGTAGGGCGTTAACCCATCTCGGGCGCTTAGCCGTTTCTATTTGACCAGATCTGACAGGCCGGCACCGATGAAAAAAGACGCTGACGTTCACCCTGATTACCACATGATCACGGTCAAAATGACCGACGGAACGTCGTTCCAGACCTATTCGACGTATGGAAAGGACGGCGATGAGATGCATCTCGACATCGATCCGCTGACGCACCCGGCCTGGACTGGCGGCGACGCCAAGCTGATGGACCGCGGCGGCCGTCTCTCGCGCTTCAAGAAGAAGTTCGAAGGCCTCATCTAAGCGCTGCGACCAGCAATTTAGAGTCCTATCCTCCCCGTTTTTGTCGCAATTCCAGCGTCCCATGACGCATTGGATTGACGGGGACTTTTGCCATGTTGAACGTTCGGTTGCTGGCTGCGGCATTGTTGATGCTGTCAGCCGCGGTTTTGCCTGCCAACGCCACCACCAAGCGCGTGGCACTGGTGATCGGGAATTCGGCCTACGTCAACGCCAACCCGCTTGCCAATCCCAGGAATGACGCCAGCGATATGTCTGAGCGGCTCAAAGCGCTCGGCTTTGATGTTCTGACGGGGCTCGACCTCGACAAGCGCGGCTTCGACGTCAAAGTGCACGAATTCGCCGCCGCACTTGAAACAGCGGATTCCGCCATCCTGTTTTATGCCGGTCATGGCTTGCAAGTGGCGGGGCAGAACTATCTGGTTCCCATCGATGCCAAGCTCGAACGCGAGCGCGATCTTGAATTTGAGACCGTACGGCTTGAGTTCATCCTGAAGCAAATGGAACTTGGCCGCGAAGATAAGACCAACATCGTGTTTCTCGA
>JANNFX010000056.1:0-3896 GCA_031380225.1 Hyphomicrobium sp. | reverse complement strand
CTATGCGACGCGCGCCTCACCACGCCAATCTGACGTCATGATCGTCGCAGGCACGTTGACCAACAAAATGGCGCCTGCGCTGCGCAAAGTCTATGATCAGATGCCAGAGCCGCGTTATGTGATTTCGATGGGCAGCTGTGCCAATGGCGGCGGCTATTACCACTACTCCTACGCAGTCGTACGCGGTTGCGATCGTATCGTGCCGGTTGACATCTATGTTCCCGGCTGCCCGCCGACAGCGGAAGCGCTGTTGTATGGTGTGCTGCTGTTGCAACGAAAGATTCGTAGGACGGGGACGATTGAGCGGTAGGTTGGGTTAGCGCGGGCACGGTGTAGAAAATGAGTCGAGACGTTCGATCCTGCGCGTAACCCAACAACTGACGTGCCTGGTAAATGTTGGTTTACGCGCGGAAACGGGCAGTGGGATTTGGCGGCATCCTGGCCGCGCTAACCCAACCTACGCGAAGTCGCATTGGATCGGACAGCATGTTAATTGACACACTCAGTGACCTCGGCTCCCGCATCGCGAGCAAAGCCCCAGACAAGAGCGGCGGGGCTCATGTCACGCGGGGCGAACTTACCATCACATGCGCAGCGCAGCACATTTACGAGACGCTGCAACTACTCCGTGACGACGAGGGATGCCAATTTGCCGTGTTGATCGACATCTGCGGCGTGGATTACCCGTCGCGCGAGAAGCGTTTCGATGTCGTCTATCACCTGTTGTCGCCGCGCTTAAACCACCGTGTCCGTGTCAAGATATCGACCGATGAATCGTCACCTGTCGCCAGCGTCATCGACATTTTTCCGGCCGCGAATTGGTATGAACGTGAAGCTTACGACATGTACGGCATTTTATTCTCCGGCCATCCAGATTTGCGCCGGCTGCTGACTGACTACGGCTTTCAAGGCTATCCGCTGCGCAAGGATTTCCCGCTCTCGGGCCATGTCGAAGTTCGCTATGACGATGAGAAAAAGCGCGTCGTCTATGAGCCTGTGAAATTGAACCAGGAATTCCGCACGTTTGACTTTGAAAGCCCGTGGGAAGCGCCGAATTACGTAATCCCCGGCGATGAAAAGGCGACGAAAGGGTGATGCGCCGCACGGCAATAGCGCCCAGTACAGGAGTAATCAATCAATGGGAGCAGAGCCGCTTGTTGGATTGTGGTTACTCTGCTGTGTTGCCAGCTTGATTGCTGGTGTGATTAGTGGATGGAAAGGCGCGAGTCCAAAGCGCGTTGTTCTGATTGGCCTCGCAATTCATTGCCCGCTGATTATTCTAGCCGGATTGGCCATTTTTTCCGGTGAGATCAAGTTGCCAGCTGTAATTTTTGCCGAAGCGGTGTTGAGCGTTTGGATTGGTTTCTGTATCGGCGGTTCTTTCCGGTTTGTCTTAAAAGTAATGAGTAGTGCGTCCAACGACAAAGCTGGGCTCAATCAAGAAACCTGAACGTTTGCGGATACACACGGTATGGAAGACCTCTTCGCAAAACTCGGAACGCTGGTTGTTGTCACACTGATGCTGATCTTTGACTGGCCGCGCGCCCTCGCAGGCGTGGTGCTCGGCCTCATTGCTCGCAACGCCGGACGGGCATGGATCATCATTCCGATCGGCGTCATCGCGTCGCTGCCGGTGGTGAACTCTTGTATTCGCTGACCGGCTTTCGCGAGGCCATGACACGAAATGGTTTGATGCTTGGTCTCATCACGTCGGGCATCACATCACTCGTGGTGATGTTTGGACCCGATGGACTCGACTTTGGAGGCTCTTGATCATGACGGACACAATTACTGGCCATTGCTTGTGCGGCGCGATTCACGTGACCGCCGCTGTCGCCAGTCACGATGTGAGCGTTTGCCATTGCGGCATGTGCCGCAGGCAAGCAGGATCGCCGATGATGTTCATCGATGTCGCCGGTGCGCCGGAGTTCATGGGCGCTGAGAATACCTCGTTCTACCGCTCGTCGGAGTGGGGTGAGCGCGGGTTTTGCAAGGTCTGCGGTACGCAGCTCTTTTGGAAGTACGCGGGCGAAGAGCGGTATTCCCTGTCGGTGGGCATGATAGTCGACCAGTCGCAGCTTCGGCTCGCGAAGGAGATCTTCGTCGATTATCAACCCGCGTTCTACGCGTTCTCAAATAGTACGCGGCGGTTGACCGAAGAGCAGTCCATTGCTGAATATTTGGCTGCCAATCCAGACAAGGCCAAGGGGTGAATGGCCAAGTCGCCAATCAGCATTCGTTCCTATAAGGACCTGGAAGTGTGGCCGCTTTCGATGGACCTTGTGGGAGGGTGCTACAAGCTGACCAGAGATTTTCCCAGGGAAGAAATGTATGGGCTGACGAGCCGAATGCGCCGGCCGTCTGTTTCGATTGCTGCAAACATCGCTGAGGGCTATGGTCGCGGCCATGAAGCCTTGGGACTGATCATGAACCAGTGCGAACGAGTGAGCAAAATGCTGCGCAGTATGAGTCGAACGCTTGAAACGAAACGCGATCCGAAAGACTAGCATCACCCGCCACTTGGCCATTTGCCAATTGGCCAACTCACCAAACAAGCGCAGCGAGCCATGCCAGAAACCGAAATCCGCAATTTCAATATCAACTTCGGCCCGCAGCATCCGGCAGCCCACGGCGTGTTGCGCCTCGTCTTGGAACTTGACGGCGAAGTTGTCGAGCGCGTCGATCCGCATATTGGCCTCTTGCATCGCGGCACCGAAAAGCTGATCGAACACAAAACCTATCTGCAAGCCATTGGCTATTTCGACCGGCTCGATTACGTCGCGCCGATGAATCAGGAGCACGCGTTCTGCCTCGCCGCTGAAAAGCTGCTCGGTCTCGAAATCCCGCGCCGCGCACAGCTGATCCGGGTGCTCTATTCGGAAATCGGCCGCCATCTCTCCCACCTCTTGAATGTCACCACGCAGGCGATGGACGTTGGCGCGTTGACGCCGCCGCTGTGGGGCTTCGAAGAGCGCGAAAAGCTGATGGTGTTCTATGAGCGCGCCTCGGGATCGCGCATGCACGCCAAATATTTCCGCATCGGCGGCGTGCATCAGGACCTGCCCGCCAAATTGATCGAAGACATTGCAACGTGGTGCGAAACCTTCCCCAAGGTGCTCGACGACATCGATAGCCTGCTCACCGAAAACCGCATCTTCAAGCAGCGCAACGTCGACATTGGAGTGGTCTCTCTCGACGAAGCATTTGCCTGGGGCTTTTCAGGCGTCATGGTCCGCGGCTCGGGTGCGGCCTGGGACTTGCGCAAATCGCAGCCCTACGAATGTTATTCGGAATTCGATTTCGATATTCCGATTGGAAAAAATGGTGACTGCTACGACCGCTATCTCATCCGCATGCAGGAAATGCGAGAGAGTTTGAAGATTATGCGCAGCTGTTGCACGGCACTTCTGGCGCCAGGTGGACAAGGTCCGGTCACGGTCGCTCAGTCGAAAGTCGTGCCACCGAAGCGCGCCGAGATGAAACGCTCGATGGAAGCGCTGATCAACCATTTCAAACTTTACACCGAAGGGTTTCATGTGCCGGCAGGCGAGGTCTATGCGTGCGTTGAGGCACCAAAGGGTGAGTTCGGCGTTTACCTAGTCTCGGACGGTTCGAACAAGCCGTATCGATGCAAAATCCGCGCGCCAGGCTTCCCGCATTTGGCGGCAATGGATCATTTGAATCGCGGCCACATGCTTGCTGACGTTTCGGCAATCCTCGGATCTCTCGACATAGTGTTCGGCGAAATTGACAGATGAGTGCCGTGGAAAAAGAAGCCAACGACGTGAAGTTTTAGAACTCAACACAATTCGGTTTGACTTAGGCATCGTCCGGCCTAGGGCCTCGACAAGCTCTATTTCTTGCTCTTGCGCGTCTCAGTCTCGGTGGATGTCGCG
>JANNFX010000034.1:0-15655 GCA_031380225.1 Hyphomicrobium sp. | reverse complement strand
TCATTGGCGCGCCCGGAAGGATTCGAACCTCCGACCCCCAGATTCGTAGTCTGGTGCTCTATCCAGCTGAGCTACGGGCGCGTGCCACCTTAGCCCGTGTTTTGGGCTGCCGGCCGAGATGCCGGTTTGGGGTGAGGCGGAATTACTAGTCGCTGGAGGCGGCCAAAGCAAGAGACTTACTCGGCGGCGTTTGAAAGGCCGCATGGCCGTTCTGGCATTTGGAAAACAGCCTGCTTTTTCACGATGAAACTCTAAGATTGCGGTCCACAAAAAAGGGATGGCAGATCGCCATCCCTTTATGATTTCGACCTTTGACGTCTTTACTTAGGGATTTGCTGGCGCCGGATTAATTGGCTCGACCATGGCGCCATTGACTTCTGGCGGGGCCGGCGTTGCCGCGGCAACGGGTGCTGCTGCGGATATGCTGGCGGCAGCGGCGGCGGCACGTTCTGCGGCAGCCGCGGCACGTTCTGCTGCTTGTGCGGCGCGTTCGGCGGCGGCGGCGGCAGATTTCGCAGTTTCATCGGCGGATGGTGTCGCGGCCGCTTTGTCCGGAATTGCGCCAGTTGCTTCGATGGCGGCAGGCTTCGCCGGTTCTGCAGTCTTTTCAACTCCGGCATCAGAGTTAGCCGGAGTATCAGGCTTCACTTCTGACTTAACTGCTGTTTTGGCCTTTGCGTCTTCAGTTTTTGCCTGGACGTCAGGTTTAACAGCCTTGGTGGCTTCAGCTTTGGCTGCCGCTGGTTTGGCTGCCTTTTTCGCGGTATCTGCTGGCTTCGCAGTGGCCGGCTTTACGGTAGCATCACCCGCTGCCGTTTTGTCCGTCGCCTTCGGCGCATTGGGGTTTTTCTCGTCCCAGCACACATTCGCAGATGCCGTACATGTGTGCTCGTCGAACAGGATCACATCCAAGAACAGCTCGCATTTTACATCGCGGCCGTTGACGGTGTAAGTGCCGATACCTTGGCTTGCTGCCCATTTAGCGATGTCTTTGTCGAGCAGCTCCTGGGCGTCTTTTGTCGGACCTTCCTTGCCGTAGTCGTTGACAAGGAAACCCATCTTTTTGCAAGCCGCATTGGCGGGCGCTGTGGCAGCGGTCAGAGCAGCGAGCGATGAGGCTGCCAATACGAGACCGGGCAAAAGGCGCATTTGTGAAATCTCCTCCAGTGCAGGCCGGGGACCGGCGCACAATCCCAGCCTTGATATAACGGACCGCCGCCGCCCCCCTAGGGCACAGGCGCCACGGTTAACCGGCTGAATTGGTTTATCCACACCCACTGCAACGTAATCGTGATCATGCTCCAAGGCGATTGTATGGCGCAAGCGCAGCCGCTCACGACGGCTAACGCCCGTAAAAGTTGGTCTAAATCAACTTGACGCCGCTCAGTTCATGTACGGCGAGTCGCCGCCTCGTGGACCAACCGCTGAATCGAAGAAAAAGCCATGATCAAAGGGGCCAGAGTTGGTCTGGTGGTCCAGTGATGGGTCGCGATAAGTCGAAGCCGACCCGTATTTCGTGCGGGCGTCGCCGTAGGTGTTGATTGAATCTTCTGCGTAATACGAATATCCGCCGCGCCGTTGGGAGTAGCCTTTAACCTTGGCGCCTGGTGTCTTATTCGATCCGGTCAACTGGAGTTCTGCAGCGTTAGTGTACGGCTTTGTCAGTGTTGAGAAAGGCGCAGCGGCAGCACCACTGGCCATCGCTGCGAGCGCGGCCACAGCCGCGGCTAGGCTCAAGTTCCAACGGCTGAAATTTGAACGGCTCAACATGCATCGACCCCGCGGAGTTGTGTCTGCAAACAATTACAGAACATTGGATATTCGCTTGAGTATACCAGCTTTACGGTCGGAATTCTAAAAACCGCTCGCCATCCTCAAAATTTTGGCGGCTGTGTTGTGCAGGGCACTAAACGCGTAAATCGTTGAATTATTGATTAGATCGGCCAACAGCTGTGGCCGTTTGTCTCAAATTCTTTATAACATTGGTTCACTGCGGACGGGAAGATTCGCGGCACAACATGGAGGACGACATGGAATCCTTACTCCCACTTTTGATTCAGCTCGGCAGCGGCGCTGTTGGTGGTAACGTCGCTGGTAGCCTGCTCAAGAACATCTCACTCGGTACCGTTGGTAATTCACTCGCCGGTGTCGTTGGCGGCGGCTTAGGTGGTCAATTACTCGGCCCGATGCTCGGTGCAGCAGCTGGCGGCGGAATGGATATCGGTTCAATTCTTAGCCAAGTCGCCGGCGGCGGCATTGGCGGCGGCGTGCTAATGGCTGTGATCGGCCTTCTGAAAAGTATGCTCGCTAAGTAACATCGTTGCTACGTTGTGACGAAATCTGCCCCAGTATGCGGCGTTGCGTACTGGGGCGTTCGATCAAACAAATTCGATGTCTGTCGCTTACTTGCAGGCGCGTTGCTGTGCTGTGCAATTGCTAACAACGATAGCGCTTGAATCGCACGTCATCGATTGGCTACCGCTGCCCCTAAGGCCGCGATTTGCGATGCTGTCCTTCAAAGCCTTGTTGGCCATGAATTGCGCGACCGGTTCGGTAATTCCAGTACCTAGGCCGCTAACCTTATAGCACTCAGCCGAAGCTGCGCTCGCACATGCCAAAACTGCGACCCCAGCGACGACAGCAAATTTCAAATTGGCCATGGTGGTAGCTCCCATAAATGACGCATGGATTGCGCCGGTTCAAACGCCCGCGGTGTAGCATTTGTAAGAGCACTTTGTGTCGGCTCAACGCTCGAAGTGAGCGGATGCGCGCATCGTTCGCCTCAAGTGTTCTCGCCAGTCAGCCACTCAATTCGGTGGGCAGCGCCTGAGCCTTGTGACAAAATTTTTGTCAATTCTGGCAAGACGTCAGCCATCGTGGCCGGCAATGTATAGGGCGGATTGAGTATAACCAGTCCTGTGCCTGGCAAACCGTCGCCGTCATCAACACCGCGGACCATCAACGTTAGTGACAGCAATTTGGGGACATTGAGACGCTGCAAGTCGCGATGAAACCCAGCGACCTCGCGCTCGTTCTTGATCGGATACCAAAGCAGTACCGTCCCAGTTGCAAATCGTTCAGACGCGTCACCGATGGCGGATATCAGCCGGTCAAATTCGCCGTGCTGTTCAAATGGGGGATCAATCAGCACAATGCCGCGCCGCTCTTTCGGCGGTAAAAGCGATTTGACGGCTAACCAGCCATCGATTTGCATCACCTTGGTCTGTGGATCGCAGTCAAATATTTCTTTCAATACTGCATGATCTTCGGGGTGCAACTCATTGACGATCATCCGGTCGTCGCGGCGCAACAAACGGCGGACAAGGGCCGGACTGCCAGGATAGCTCAATAGCGCTCCGCCGGGATTTTCAGCTTTTACAACGTCGATGTAAGGCGCCAAAATCTTGGCTGTTGCAGTGCTCAACTTCGCGGACATCAAGCGTCCGATACCGTCCGGCCATTCACCGGTTTTGCCGGCTTCGACGGACGTCAAATCATAGCGTCCGATGCCGGCGTGCGTATCGATGACGCGAAATGGAGCGGGCTTCAGCTTGAAGTGCTCAATGACCAGCGTCAGCACCAGGTGCTTCACGACGTCGGCGAAGTTGCCCGCGTGATAGGCGTGGCGATAGTTCATGCTGCGGCCTGATGAGTGTCGTCTGTCACGCCTTTTTTTCCCAACGGCCTTCCGTGGTCTGGCGCCAGTAAGTTGCAGTGAGGCCGCGGGCCTTGATTGCCTGCCATTCGGAGCGAGCAAGCATTAACGCCTGTTCGTCAAGACCGTCAAACAGGTATACGGCGCGCACCAATCCAGTGAGATCGCTGGCAACCGCACCATTCACAAAAAAGCGGACTTGGGCCCCGTTTGGCGTGTCATCGGCGGTCGTCAAAAACACCGGTTGATCCGCCTCGTGTCCTTCTTTTTTTGTGCCGTGCGGTAGAAAACTGTCGTCGCTATACGTCCACAAAACCAGGTCTAAAGCCTCTAGCCGTTCGGCATTGCCTGATTGAACAACGGCGCGCCAGCCCCGGGAGATGGTCCTTTCCAACAAACCCGGCAACACCTGCTCGAGCGGCTGGCGCTCGAGATGATAGAACAAAACCTCGGTTGCAGTGTCATCGGGCACGGGGCAAGACCTCTTGGTGACGGCCTGTCCGGCACGAAGTTGCTATTATAGTCTTAAGAGCAACGAAAATTATTCGGCTGTCGAGGCTATGACGACACTTGAAATCTGTGACGGGTTTTTCTATTTAGGAGGTCCGGTGCGGCGCCCTCGTGGCTGCTGCCTGTGCGGGCGGTGAGTAGTGTAGCGTACTTCTGTTTGCTACGTTGCTCCCGCCCGCTGCATTTCCAGGGCATAAACCCCAAATCCAATCATTATCTAGGACGCTTAATCTCGCCAGCATCGGCGAGAGCATTTTTGCACGACTGAGATAACTTGCGGCCGGCGGATCGCATGCACTGACGCAGCGCTGGACTACCAACCGCATAAGCAGGGCAGAATTTCGAGTAGTCATTAAAGCAGGCGTTTTTGACCTTTTCGGTCACGGCACCGGCTGAACTTGCGCTGACAGCGATCGCGGCCAGTGCGGCGGCAAGTGCGAGGCCGCAGCGATTGAATTGAGTTTTTTGCATGAGCAGTTGTCCTTCAGCTCTAATTACGCATGATCCGGGATTACCCTACATCGAAGAATAGCGCGACGATGGCTATCGCGCCAGTCTGTCAATGACCGATCGCCGCAGATGCGGTTAGCGCCGCTTGGCCCGTGCGGCAAAAGGATTTTCTTGTTTCCGCAAGTTAATCCGGATCGGCACGCCCGGCAGATCGAACGCCTCGCGCAGACTATTGGATAAATACTTTATGTAAGACGTGGGCATTTGTTCGGGCCGTGTACAAAACGCCACGAAGGCTGGCGGCCGGGCCGAAGTCTGCGTGATGTATCGCAGTTTGATGCGCCGTCCGCTGACAGCCGGTGGCGAATGGCGGATCAGTGCTTCCTGCAGCCAGCGATTAAGATCACCAGTCGACACGCGGCGATTCCAGGTATCGGAGGCTTTGATTACGGCTTTCATCAGCGGATCGAGACCGCGTTCGCCGAGTGCTGAAACGGTTACAACCGGAACGCCCGGCACTTGCGCCATCGATTGATCAACAAGCTTGCGAACCTCTAGCAGCTTTTTGGCCTTGTCTTCGATCAGGTCCCATTTGTTGACGGCAACGACTAAAGCGCGGCCTTCATCTGTAATCATGCTGCCGATAGTCAGATCCTGATTTTCCAAAGGATGTTCGGCGTCGACCAATAGCACGACAACTTCGGCAAAGCGGATGGCGCGAACGGCATCTGAGGCCGAAAGCTTTTCGGCCAGCTCGTTGATCTTGGCCTTGCGGCGCAATCCGGCGGTGTCGAACAAGCGCACCTTGCGGCCGTGGCTGTCGAAATCTATGGCAACCGCATCGCGCGTTAGTCCGGGTTCTGGCCCGGTAATCATGCGGTCTTCGCCGAGCAGCGCATTGACCAGCGTTGACTTGCCAGCGTTCGGCCGGCCGACGATGGCAACACGTAATGGCTTAGTTGGACGAACAGTTACGGCGCTGTCTTCGGTGTCCGCGCTTTCATCGTCCTCGTCATAGGCATCGCGGCGGCGCTGTTGCTTTGACTTGTGAAGCACTTTGCCTTTGAGGCCCAAGGCAGCCAGCACATCGGCTTCGAGATCAGCTAAACCTTCGCCATGCTCGGCGGAAATGGCAACCGGATCACCAAGGCCGAGTTTGAACGCCTCGTAAAATCCGTCTTGGGCGGCGCGGCCTTCGCACTTGTTCGCGACCAGTACTGTCGGCTTTCCGGCAGCACGTACGATTTTGGCGAATGCTTCGTCTGCGCCGGTGATACCGTCGCGGCTGTCGATCACAAACAGGATAAGACCGGCATCTTGTATGGCCGTTTCAGATTGCTTGCGCATGCGGTCGGCAATAGTGCCGGGTTTGGCTTCTTCGAGACCGGCCGTGTCGTAGAGCTTTACAGCATGACCGCCGAATTCGGCCTCGCCCTCGCGCCGGTCGCGAGTCAATCCTGGCAGGTCGGAAACCAGCGCGGCGCGCGTGCCTGTCAGCCGGTTGAACAGCGTCGACTTGCCGACATTCGGACGGCCTACGATGGCAATGATAGGTGTTTCGGGCATGAGTTTGAATTAAGCCTGACGGGCGGGGTTTGCCGCCCCTCATGCGGGCCAACAGTCTGATTGTCGAGAACTTTCACGGTCGCGCGGCATTGCTGCCGCCGCCAATGGCGGCAAGCGGCGAGTTAAGCACTTCAATTCAGGCAGTCACAGTCGCCGCTAAACTATTTAATCCCACGCTGCATTTTTGCGGCTTCGACGGTGTTCTGTAGCAAGCAGGCGATGGTCATTGGACCAACGCCGCCGGGGACCGGGGTAATGGCGCCCGCCACGTCGGCGCATTCTTCGTACGCCACGTCGCCGACGAGTCTGGTTTTGCCGTTCTCGCCAGGCACGCGATTGATGCCGACATCGATCACGATCGCGCCCGGCTTGATCCAGTCGCGCTTCACCAGTTCAGGAATGCCGACAGCCGCGATGACAATATCGGCGGTGCGGACCACAGCCGGCAAATCCTTGGTGCGCGAATGCGCAATCGTGACCGTGCAGTTTTCACGGAGCAGCAACGCCGCCATCGGCTTGCCGACAATGTTCGAACGGCCGATGACGACCGCATGCAACCCTGACAGCGACGGCACTGCGCGTTTGGCCAAGATAGCCGAACCTGTTGGCGTGCACGGAACCAGTGAGCGTTCGCCAATCCATAACCGGCCGACGTTGGTGGGGTGGAAGCCATCGACGTCCTTGTCAGGGTGCACGGAATTTAACACCTTCTCGGCGTTGATGTGCTTTGGGAGCGGCAACTGCACCAGAATGCCGTGGATGTTTTCATCCTTGTTGAGCGCGTCGACGACGGACAGAAGTTTTTCTTCAGTCGTATCGGCAGGCAACTTGTGTTCGACCGAATTCATGCCGACTTCTTTGGTCTGCTCGCCCTTGTTCTTGACGTAGACTCTCGAAGCTGGATCTTCGCCGACGAGAACGACAGCCAGGCCTGGCGTCAAGCCATGTTTTGCCTTCAAAATAGCGACTTCTTTCGCCACTTCGGCGCGCACATCGGCTGCAACGGCTTTGCCGTCGATCACTCGGGCTTTCATGTTCGGTCAATCCTCCAGGCGTTGTTTTTATCGTTCGAGCGCGCCAATTCTTAGCAGGTCAGTTTTTTGCGTCAGCAACGCTTCGAGTTCGGCCGTGCCGCCACTGATTGCGAACGATTTGATGCGTGATTGCCCGCCCGAAACCAGCTCGATCCGGGTCTTAGCCACGCCTAGCCAAACCGCCAGAACGGAACGCACCGCAGTATTCGCTTGTCCCTCGGTTGGAGCCGCCTGCACCCTGACCCGCAACGCGGGTCCGTCCACTGTCTGCTCGACACCTTCGACGGTATCTTTGGACGATTTCGGCGTGACGCGCACGCGCACGATGACGCACCCGATTGCGGGCCGCCAGGGCGCGTTAACGCTGACTGCCATCAGAATAATTTAGCGAGGTTCGGCAGCACGACGCTTTGGAGGAAAACAATTCCGAACAGCAAGATCACGGGCGAAATATCGACTGGGCCGAGGTTCGGCATGATACGCCGGATCGGGCCAAGTAGCGGCTCAGTCATGGCGACCATCAACGACCACAATGACTGCACGAATTGGTTGCGGCCATTGATGACGTTGAAGGCCAACAGCCAGCCCATAATCACGACACCGATGACGATATAGCTGTACCAGTTCAACAAATAGCTGATGAAGCCGAGCAGTTCGAGCATGGGACCCCGCAAGTACCGATTCGATGTTGTCCCGGTCTATCGCTCTGGGAGCGGTGCTGCAAGTGCAGCTGACGCCGGTCAGTCATGTTCTTCCTCATCACTTGTTGATCTGGACGGCGGTTGCGGCAGTCCGGCCCCGTCGCCATCCTCGTCAGCATCTGCATTGCCGCCCGGTATGGCATAGGTGCCTCCAAGCCAGCGGCCGAGGTCGACGTCGCGGCACCGTTTGGAGCAAAATGGCCGCGTATCGTGGACCGTTGGCTGTTTGCAGATCGGGCAACGTGGTGTGCGCGGTTTGGTCATCAGGGCCACTACTATTCGGTATCGGATTCAGCAGCCCGGAGCCAATTGAAATGGATCGGGAAGCCTTCGCCCAGCAGCAGGTTGACAGTCTCGGTCAGCGGCAAACCGACCACGTTCGTATATGAGCCCGACATCTTTTGCACGAAGCATCCAGCAAGGCCTTGGATCGCGTAACCGCCAGCCTTGCCACGCCACTCACGAGAGGCAATGTACGCTTCGATCTCGTTCTTACTCAAAAGTTTGAAACGTACTTTGGTATCGACGACACGTGATAGGACTCGATCTTGCGGTGTGATCAGGCAAATCCCTGTCAGCACCTTGTGGCTTCGGCCAGACAAGTGCTGCAGAAACCTCGCCGCCTCTTCCATGTGTTGCGGCTTGCCATAGACGTTGCGGCCCGAAGCAACGACGGTGTCTGCCGCCAACACATAAGCATCGGCGATGTCGCGGTCATTGGCAATTTGATCGCGCGCCGCTTCGGCCTTGGCCCGGCTTAACCGGAGTGCCAATCCGCGCGGCATCTCGCCGGCCGTTGGATCTTCGTTGATTGACGCCGGCCGGAGTGCATCCGGTTCGATTCCACATTGCGCCAGCAACCGTAAGCGGCGTGGACTGGCGCTGGCCAGGACCAGCCGGGGTTTGGAAACGGAGCCGCCATCGCGGCTGGCTTCGCGCGCGAGCTGCAAACGCAACGTTTCGCGGCGCGGCGTATCCGTGCGGCCTAGCACAGACAGGAGGGCGTCCTTGGCGGAGGTCATTCGGGTCTGGCGTCCGGGGTTAGAGCCTCAAGTCCAGCTGGGCCAAGCGGTCGCCGCCCGGCCAGACCGCGGCATTAACGAGAAATTCCGGCGACAATGCAGACCCTTCGGCGCAAAAGCAAGCCGCCTCACCGGCACGCCTCTTGCCAAGTCAGTCCGGCTGTGGAGTAGATGACGAAACGATCCAGGGAGCCTTGAAAGCCCATGATTTCCAAGGATGTTGCTGCCGAGATGCTGAGCAAGACAGCTCTATTCCGGCCACTGGAAACTGAAGACCGGCGCGCTGTCGTTCAGGAAATGCGCGAACTGGTTTTTGACACCAACCAGGCCATTTTTGCCCGGGGCGACCAAGGCAAGGACATTTTCTTTGTCATGACAGGGCGGGTCCGGCTTTCAGTTCTCACTCCCGAAGGCCGGGAATTGTCATTCGCCCACGCTGAAGCCGGGCACATCTTCGGCGAGATCGCCGTGCTGGACGGCGGCACGCGGACGGCCGACGCCACAGCTGTGACCAAGGTGCAGGCGCTCGGCCTCTCAAAGGTATCGCTGTTGCGATTGATGCAAACCCGTCCCGTGGTCAATGAGGGCGTTATCAAGTTCCTTTGCAACCGCGTTCGCGAGGCCGATCAGCAACTCGAGGGCATCGCGCTCTATCCGATTGAAACGCGATTGGCACGTTTTTTCCTGGCGGCGGCCAAGCAAAAGGGTCCGGTCAAGCAAGGCAGCAAGGTCGTACTCGACTTGCCGATTTCGCAGAGCGAACTGGCATTGCTCATCGGTGCCAGCCGGCCGAAGGTCAACGCAGCCCTGGCGCTGCTTGAAACCAACAAGGCGATCATCAAGAGCGATGGCCAATTCACCTGCGATGTTGACGAGCTGGAAAATCTGGCAGGAACGTAACGGTTCATATGCCGGGCCAGTGGATGCAGTAGTGAGCCAATGACCGACAACAGCCCGGAAAAATCCAACCTGATGCTCGAATGGCTGAAGCGGCCCTCGGCTGGAGAGGACGCAGGTGCGCCCTTGTCCGGACCAGAACGCTCGCCGCTGTTTAAGCGCTTCAACGACGGACTAACCTGGTTTGCGGAACTCGGAACAGACGGTTATCCGCCTGACATTAAGCGCCGCTTGATGATCATGAACATGATCGCGTACCTGATCAGCGTTACGACGCTGGTCTACGCGATGCAGCAAGTCTCGCTGGATTACGAAAAATTCAAACCGATCATTTGGCTTAATCTGGCGCTGGTGTTTGTCGCGGTTGCCGTGCCGATGTCGCACCGCTACAGCGAAATTGCAGGCGGCTTAATTATTGTCATCGCAGAATGCGTCGCCCAAGTGGTTTTCTCGATGTATCTCGGCCGTTCGGCAGGGCTGCAACTGCATTTCTTTGTTACGCCAGCCGCGACGTTTGTTGTGCTCGGCCTGAAACGGTTGTGGCTCATCATTCCGATAATTCTGATCGCGCTGGGCTTGCATTTGTTGATCTGGTTTTCCTATCCGCGTTCAGCAGCGTTGATCGATGCCGGCTCGGATATGCTGAATGCGCTTTACGTTCAGGCGGCCATCACCACGACCGCCATAATTGCAGCATCTGTCTATTACGCGTTCCGGTTGGCTGAGACAGCAAAGGCAGAAACCGACGCATTGTTGCGCAATATTCTGCCGAACTCGATTGTCGAGCGCTTGCAGGCAAAGCCCGAAGAAACCATCGCCGATATATTTCAAGACGCATCGATATTGTTTGCCGACATATCAGGTTTCGTGCCGTTGGCGCGCAAGCTTGGTCCTGAGCGAACGGTTGGATTATTGAACCGGCTTGTTTCAGACTTCGATAGATTGGCAGCGCGGTTCGGTATTGAAAAAATCAAAACCATCGGCGACGCCTACATGGCAGCGTCTGGCTTGCCGCAACCGTCGACAGGGCATACGGCGCAGCTGGCGCGGATGGCGCTCGCCATGCAAGCCGCGGCCTTAAAGTTGCGGGGCGAAACAGGACTTGAGCTCAATATCCGGATCGGGATTGCAACCGGCCCGGTGATGGCGGGCGTGATTGGCAAGCAAAAGTTTTCGTATGATGTGTGGGGCGATACGGTGAACCTCGCAGCGCGCCTCGAAGGTCTGTCGGTGCCGGGCCGCATATTAGTGTGCCCTGATACCAAAGCAGCGCTTGGCACAGGCTTCAACTTTGAGAGCCGGGGGCCGACAGAGATTAAAGGCGTCGGCGCACGGGAGACCTGGTTCTTGACGGCTGTGGCTGCCTGAAACGGGGCTAAAACCGTCAGGGACTCAAAGCAATCGGCGCGGCAACAAAAAAGAGGCGGGTAGCCCCGCCTCTTGTAATTGGATCAGCCGTTTTGCAAATGGCACCGGCTTAGTGCCGCGCCGAAGAACCGCCTGACGTCACCGTGTCCATCTGGCCGCAACGCAGGTCGTATTCCACCAACTTGCTGGCCTTGTTGGTGCCGGCGAGCAAATGGACGTGGACTTCGTTGGCGCCAAGTTCAGCGCCGCGGCGGCGGATTTCTGCGAGATTGAGAGAGGCTGCATCTTGAATTGCGCTTCCAATGGCCAACGCCGTGCGCTCGCCATTGGCTTGCCGGCGGACAAGCACATAATTGCCGGACGCAAGTGCCGGGCACTCTATCAAGCTGTAAACGGTGTGGACGTAGCGGCGGCCTGAAGCGCCAGTCCAAAAATGGAAACGCTCGGCGAGGTCAGGTGCTCCTGGCAGCATCGCAGCCTGGTCCATCTCGAGCGACGGAGTTGACAGATGCGCACCGAACTTACGGGCGCGAACTTCTGAAAGCTGGATGACGCGGGCAACCATAGATCTAACTGTCCTCTCGTTCCCCACGTTGGGCGAACGCTTACTCTGCTGTTTTCTGAGGGCTACCATGGCGATAATTTCTAGCTGAAATGTGTCTCGAAGCTTGTGATTTCGTGGCACGGTGAATTCCGGGTTAAGCACCGGCCGGGACCAGAACAATGCACCCGCATTGCCCCCACTCCGCCGAACACCCGCTTAAGCAACGTTACAAAACTGGACAACGCAAGACCGGCCGGCTGCAGTTAACACTCAGCCGCAGCGGGAGAATCCGCATGACTGGCAGGTCCAACAGCGGCCCTCGAGGCGGTAATTTCCCGCCCCGCACCGCGGACATGAGCGGGGTCGGCCACTGGGATCGCGGTTCGTTTCAGCCGCAAAATACGCCCCACGGGCTGATCCCCCGGCCTCCCTATCGCCATAATTGACAGCCGGTTCCTGAAGCCCAGCTTCAGCTCTTTCTTGACCACTGCCGGCCATAAAACCGGTACGGATCATATGGGTTTCAATGACGTTGCCGATCGCGGCCAGGAGGCTCGGTACATAGTGGCCGTCCATCCACGCGCCGCCTTGCGGATCAAAGATGGCTTTCAATTCTTCGGCCACGAACGATACGTCGCCGCCGCGCCGGAACACGGCGCTGATCATGCGCGTTAGCGCGACGGTCCAGGCATAATGTTCGAGGTTGCGGCTGTTGATGAAAATTTCAAACGGCCGCCGGCGCGTGATCGTGCCGCCGCCGCTTGGCGCCTGCACGCCGTAGACCATGTCGTTGATGGTGATATAGAGCGCGTGATCGCTTGATGCCCATTTCAGTTTGTAGGTCAGGCCTTCGAGAACAGTGTCCCGCTCGAGCGGTTTGGTCATGTAGACGATGTCGGCCGAAGTATTTGCTAGCAAAGCCGGACCCATAACAGCCTCCAATTTTGCTGATGCCGGCTGTGCCGAAACCGGTGCGACAGCTGCCGCGCTCACTGGCGCTGCAGGCTCTGCCGCACTCAAAACGGCGCCCGTTACAGGGTTTGGACGATATGCTGTGCAGCCCTTGAGGCCAAGCGCGAAGGCTTGACGATAGAGGTCCTTGAAGGCGTCGAACGCCAACGTCTCTGGGCAGTTGACCGTTTTTGAAATTGCACTGTCGACGTAGGGCTGCACCGCGGCCTGCATGGCGAGGTGCTCGGCCGGCGTCAAATCCGCGGCACGAACAAACGTGTCTGACAACAACGCGTTCGCTCCGAACGCGCTCCGGAAACGTGCATGCGCGAAATCTTCGACGGATTCGGTGCGGTGATGACCATCGGGCGTCAGAACATGGCGGTTATAGACATAGTCGAACACCGGCTCAATTCCGCTTGAGACATTGCCGGCGAACAATGAAATTGTCCCAGTTGGCGCAATCGACGTCAGACAGCCGTTGCGCAATCCGTGACGGCGAATTGCAGCTTGAACATCTGCGCCAAGTGCAGCCGCGTTCGGCGACGCCGCCAGTTTGTCCTTGTCGCAAAGTGGAAACGCGCCCTTTTCCTTAGCTAAGTCTACGCTTGCCAGATAAGCGGCGCGTTGGATCGTGCGCATCCAAAGCTGGGCCTGAGTGGTGGCTTCAGCCGACCCATAGCGGAGGCCAGCAAAAATTAGCGCGTCTGCCAATCCTGTCACGCCGAGCCCAATGCGGCGCTTGGCTTTGGCTTCATCACGCTGCGCGGCCAACGGACATTTGGAAATGTCGATGACGTTATCGAGCAGGCGCACGGCGACGGCCACACGCGCTTCAAGTTTTGCAGTATCGATCGACGCTCCAGCGGCAAACGGCCGGTCAACCAGTTGAGCCAGATTGATCGAACCCAGGAGGCAAGCGCCATAGGCGGGCAATGGCTGCTCGCCACACGGATTGGTGGTTGCGATGGTCTCGCAATACGACAGATTATTGAGCGCATTGATGCGATCGATAAAGATGACGCCCGGCTCGGCATAGTCATAGGCGCCGCGCATAATCCGGTCCCACAATGCGCCGGCATCGACTGTGCGATAGATAACGCCGTCAAATTTGAGGTCCCATGGTGCGCCACCGCGGACGGCGGCCATGAAAGCGTCTGTGACCAGCACCGACAAATTGAAATTGCGGAGCCGCGCGGAATCGGATTTGGCGCTGATAAATTCTTCGATATCGGGGTGATCGCAGCGCAGCGTCGCCATCATGGCGCCGCGGCGCGCGCCTGCCGACATAATCGTCCGGCACATGGCGTCCCAGACATCCATGAAGCTAACCGGGCCCGACGCATCAGCGCCGATTGAGTGCACAAGCGCGCCGCGCGGGCGCAGTGTCGAGAAGTCGTGGCCGATGCCGCCGCCAGACTGCAGCGTTAGGGCTGCTTCTTTGACGTTCGAAAAAATCGCGCCGAGGTCATCGTCGATGCGCCCCATTACGAAGCAATTGAAGAGCGTCACTTTGCGGCCGGTGCCGGCGCCCGCTAAGATCCGGCCGGCGGGCAAGAAGCCGTAATCCGACATCGCGCCGTGAAACGTGTTGGCCCAACGGTTGCGCTGGCGTTTGCCGCCGTCTTCGATGGCACTCGCCGCAACAGCCACACGCCGGAATGTATCATCTGGCGAGGCGTCGCCGCCATCACCACCAGGTTTGCCGGCAAAGCGATATTTCATGTCCCAGATCTCTTTCGAGATCGGGGCCAGAAACCCGGCCGGCGCGGATGTGGGGCTGCTGCTCATGGCGTTCCAAGCTGCCTTCAGTTCCCTGGAAAGCTAGCGCATTCCGCCAACATAGTCAACAAATGTTCTTCTAAAGTTCTTTATTAGTTCTATTTGTGGTCGCCGTCGCGGTCTAGGCTTGTTGCGGAATGGGCGGCGCCGGCTCGGTGGCCGCAGCCTCCGATATCAACCGCGTGCAGGCCTCCTCAAGGCGCGCCTCAAGCAGTTTCCGGAACTCTTTGCGCGGCAGTCCCGGTGGAATTGGCTCGAGGAATTCGACAACTATGGTGCCTGGATAGCGGTTCATTTGGCGCCGGGGCCAATAGAGACCCGAGTTCAGCGCAACCGGCACGCACGGCAGATTCAACGCTTCATAGAGCGCGACATAGCCCGGCTTGTAGTCGGGCTCGGCGCCTGGAGCTTGGCGCGTTCCTTCAGGAAAAATCAAAATTTCGCGGCCATCATTGGCGCGATTTTTGGCTGTTTCGATGAGCGACTTAAGTGCCGCCGCCGCCTTATCGCGTTTGACCAGGATGTGTTCGAATTTGATGCAGAACCAGCCGTAAAACGGGATCCATTTCAATTCGTCTTTGAGAACGATTGCGGGGTCCGAAAATAGCGGCACCAATGCAAACGTGTCCCATGCTGATTGGTGCTTTGAGACAATCAGATATGGCGCCTTGGGCAACGTCTCGCGGCCGCGCACCTCCATGCCAGTGCCGGCGATGACTTCCAGCAGCCAACAAATGGCTATCGCATGCAGCTTGAGACCTCGCACAGCCCAACTGCGAGGTGCGAACAGCAGCCACGATCCGAGCAGCAGAAAGAGCGCGGTCACGACATAGAACGCGACAGAAAAAGCGATGGATCGCAGCAAAATTGGAATCAAAACCGGCGCTCTAACAACGGACGGAGCGGCTGATCCCGCTCCGGGTTATGACGGAGAATAGGGCTCTTTCGGCATTTCCGCAATTGACCGTCCATCAAAGGACGACAACGCACGCGCCACCATCAATCGTGCCGCAGAGGGGATAAACTTAATGTATTCGGCCGCGATCACCCGCGTCGCGCCAAAGCTCAACCACCACGGCGAATCTGAGTGGTTTTTTGTCATGACCGGATGAGGAATGAGCTTAACGCCCGGCAGCGCGCGCTCAAGTTCAGCGAGGCTTCTCGGCATGTGCGCG
>JANNFX010000193.1:0-12056 GCA_031380225.1 Hyphomicrobium sp. | reverse complement strand
GCGATATGCGCAAATTTGTGGCCGGTTTCCGGCCCGGCAATCGCTACCGTATCCTTCTGCATCCCCAGTATTACGCGCCCGTTTGCCGGACATCTAAGCGCTACAGTTCTACCCCGTGGTATCAGGAGGTTCTAGCACTTGCGGCGCAGGGCGACGATCGCGAAATTTGGTCGGATGAGACGATGGCCCGGATCCGCCGCGACCGCACGGGATCATTCTTTGCGACCCTTATCAACCGCAGGTCGCAGGTACTGATCGCCCTCCGCCGCCGGCTTGCCCGGGCGTTTTGGCGGTAACCCCGGGAGGCTAATCCGCCGCCCCAAACGGCGTTGCAACAGCTGGCCCGATTGGCTAACCACAGACGCGGGATTTGTACGGAATTTCAAGGACCAATGCCGGAGCTGCGGCAGACAGGATTGTTGCACCACATGACGTTTGATCGCGACACAATCGCCGTTATCGGGCTCGGGTATGTCGGGTTGCCGTTGGCGGTCGAATTCGGCAAACACCGCGCCGTCATTGGGTTTGATATCAACAAAAGCCGTGTCGCCGAATTGAAGACCGGCGTCGACCGCACGCTTGAAGTCGAGCCGGAAGATCTGAAGGCAGCGTCCAAGTTGACCTATTCGGATAGCGCCGGCGATTTGGCCAAGTGCAAGATCTTCATTGTTACGGTGCCGACCCCCATCGATGAAGCCAACCGGCCTGATTTGACGCCTTTGGTCAAAGCTTCGGAGGCTATCGGCAAACACATGCCAGAAGGGTCGGTCGTGATCTACGAATCGACCGTCTACCCTGGAGCGACCGAAGAAGTTTGCGTTCCGGCGTTAGAGCGTGCGTCGGGTAAAACGTTCAACAAGGACTTTTACTGTGGCTACAGCCCAGAGCGCATCAACCCGGCGGACAAGCAGCATAAGTTGCCGGCGATTGTGAAGGTGACTAGCGGCTCGACACCCGCGATTGCGGAAGCCGTCGATCAACTCTACCGGCAAATTATCACAGCCGGCACACACAAGGCGACCAGCATCAAAGTAGCGGAAGCAGCCAAGGTCATCGAGAACACGCAACGAGATTTGAATATCGCGCTCATGAACGAACTCGCAGTTGTGTTCGCGCGCATCGGTATCGATACGGCTGAAGTTTTGGCGGCGGCCGGCACAAAGTGGAACTTTCTGAATTTTCGCCCGGGCCTCGTCGGCGGCCACTGCATCGGCGTCGATCCCTACTATTTGACCCACAAAGCCGAGCAGCTAGGCTACATCCCGCAGGTCATTCTTGCGGGGCGCCGCATCAACGACAACATGGGCCGTTATGTGGCCCGTAACACGATCAAGATGATGCTGAAGCGTGGCGTTGATGTTGCGCGATGCCGGATCGGCGTCATGGGAATCACATTCAAGGAAAATTGCCCCGACATCCGGAATTCCAAGGTCGTAGACTTGGTCAAGGAACTCCAGGACCACGGCGCAGAGGTCATAGTCTCAGACCCCAAAGCCGACCCACATGAAGTTTTCGAAGAATACGGCATTAAAATGGGCGAATTGACAGCCGGATCGGTCGACGCGCTGGTCGTCGCAGTTGGGCATAACGAATACCGCACCATGGAGCCCAAAGCGCTCAAGGCCTATGTTCGCGGCGCGTCACCGATTCTGGTTGACGTCAAAAGTCTGTTCGACCGCCACGCTGCCGCGGCTGCTGGATTTACCGTTTTCCGGCTCTGATCCGGCACCACTATCGAGAAGGCCCATGATGACACGGTCGCCCATCACCGGACGCAAGGTCCGTTTCGCCTTAGTTGGCTGCGGGCGCATTGCCGCAAACCATTTTAGCGCTATTGAAACACACCATGACCGGGCAGAGCTGGTCGATGTTTGCGATATCGCACCCGATGCGCTCAAGGCAGCGGTGGACCGCACGGGCGCTACGGGGCATAGCCAGCTGTCCGGCATGTTGGCCAAGACCTCGGCCGATTGCGTTATCTTGGCAACCCCGTCGGGGTTGCATCCCTCGGAAGCCATTGAAGTCGCGAAAACCGGCCGTCACGTGATGACCGAAAAACCGATGGCGACACGCTGGAAAGACGGCCTCGCGATGGTCGAAGCCTGTGACCAGGCTGGTGTGCAACTCTTCGTGGTCAAGCAGAACCGCCGCAATGCGACGCTGCAACTTTTGAAGAAAGCCGTCGAGCACGGCCGCTTCGGCCGCATCTATAGCGTTGCCGTCAATGTGTTCTGGAGCCGGCCGCAAAGTTACTACGACACTGCGAAATGGCGCGGCACGTGGGAATTCGATGGCGGCGCCTTCATGAACCAAGCCAGCCATTACATCGATCTATTGGATTGGCTGGTCGGTCCCGTCGAAAGTGTGATGGCGTATACCGGGACGCTCGCACGCGAGATTCACGTCGAGGATACCGGCGTTGCAGCCTTGCGCTGGCGCAGCGGCGCCATGGGTACCCTCAACGTTACCATGCTGACCTATCCGAAAAACATGGAAGGCAGCATTACGATTTTGGGCGAGAAGGGTACCGTCCGGATCGGCGGTTTGGCGGTTAATGAAATCCAGCATTGGGATTTCAGCGAGAAATTGCCCGAGGACGCCGATGTTCAAAAAGCCAATTATGAGACAACGTCGGTCTACGGCTTCGGCCATCCGCTTTACTACGATAATGTCATCAAGACCCTGACAGGCACCGCCGAAGCGGAAACAGATGGCCGCGAGGGCTTGAAGTCGCTTGAACTGTTAATTGCGCTCTATCTCTCGGCCCGCGACGGCCGCCGCGTCGCCCTACCGTTGGAGTATTGAGCTTGGCCGCGCCAACCATCCACTCAACAGCGATCGTTGACGCTGGCGCTACGATCGGCAACGACTCGCGCATTTGGCACTGGGTCCATATTTGCGCAGGCGCCCAGATCGGCGAGCGCTGTTCATTTGGCCAGAACGTTTATGTCGGCAATCAGGTCGTCATCGGCAACAACGTCAAAATCCAAAACAATGTCTCGGTCTATGACAACGTCACGCTTGAAGACGACGTGTTCTGCGGGCCAAGCATGGTGTTCACCAACGTCTATAATCCGCGCTCGGCCGTGTCGCGGAAAGACGATTACCGCAACACGCTTGTGAAGCGCGGCGCTACGCTCGGCGCCAATTCAACCATCGTCTGCGGGAACACTGTTGGGGCTTATGCATTCATCGGTGCCGGTGCCGTCATCAATCGCGACGTGCCCGATTACGCCTTGATGGTTGGCGTACCCGCCCGGCATGCCGGTTGGATGAGCCAGCATGGCGAGCGATTGCCACTGCCGCTCAAGGGCAACGGCGACGCACGCTGTCCTGGAAGCGGTGCGCGTTACGTGCTTGAAAACGGCATCTGCCGTTTGGTTGATTGATCGACCGTTCAACCGGACCCGTTGACTGAATTGCGCGCGCTCAACCTGATTGAAGCCGCTGCCGGTCCCGCCGGCGGCGGGCCATACAAATTCTGCGACCGTGCGACCTTTCCAGAGGGACCGCGCGGGATCTGATCGACCAATTCAACATCGTATTGCAACAAGCCCGTGAGTCCTTCGGCATCAATTGACTGGCCCACGAGATAACGCAGCCGGTCCTTTGACAGAATTTTACCCGGCTGCGGCGAGGCCCGGATCACAAATTTGTTGACACCGGTTTGCAGCACCTGGTGTTCACTCAGTTCCAGGCAGTGATGCATACCGGTGAGAAACAAGTAAGCGGGCAAGTCGCGGATGGTGCCACAGTCATCGATCCAGAATTTGTCTTTGCCGCGGCCTTCAATCGACTTGATCTTTGGGAAAGAACTTTTGCAGCTACAGACCCCGGTCTCCGTGCTCATGGTCACGATGTCATCGATCTCGTAGCGAATGAACGGCTGGGCGAGGTTATAAAGATTTGTCAGCAGCACCTTGCTGCCCGGCTGTCCCGCGGGAACAGGATTGTTATTCTTATCGACGACTTCAAGAATACTGAGGTCACTGTTGATGTGGGAGCCGCCGCCAGCTGGACACCCGCTTGATAGCGCCATGCACTCGCCCATTGCGTATTGATCGTAGACGTTCGCGCCAAACGCTGACCTGATGCGTTGGCGCGTCGCCTCTGGCAATGGTTCGCTGATATTGTTGATTTGCTTGAGGCGTCCGCTGGCTTGGAGTTTCAAGCGGCCTTGTTCTTCTTCCCGTGCCAGGACCTCAAGCGAGCTCGAATATCCGGTCAGGAACTCCGGGCCGTAGTCGTTGAGTTTGGCGACGTTGTCCGCAACAGGATCGAAGACCGACAGACGCAGAATATTAATGAACGGCCGCAGAATTTTCGGCAGGTAACTGAAGGCCGCGGCACTGGGGTAGAAGCCTGGACGCTGCGTTAAGATGGCGACGCGCGCAGGGTTCAAGAGGCGATCAAGATGTGGCGTTCTTTCATTGCTCAATTTCATGCCGCGCGTGATTTGAGCGACGAAATTGGTCATCATCGCGCGCGGTTCTTGCACGATGAGCACCGGTTGGCCTTGGCTGCCTGACGTGTGACAGATGGCGAAGCGGTTCAAATAGAACGTGCCAAGATTTGAGGGTTCAGCGATGAATCGCTCGACACCAGTGCGCGTGATGCTGCGATCGGTGACCAGATCGTCGAAATTTTCCATCATGTCAGCCTTCGTGACAGTTGGAAGATCGGCGAGACGGCAGGTGCCGAGATCGTGGCCGAGAAATCGCTTCTGATAAAACGGAGAGTTCTGGCCGGCATGGGCCAACAACTTGCGCAATCGTTTGGTCTGCAGCGCTTGAAGACGCTCCGGCGAGTAGCGGCGCGGAGTTTTCAATTCCTGTACAAGCGGGATCAACTGCAGAAAGCTAATAAAGTCGGAGACTTCTCTCACGGATAACCTTTTTGTTCGAGCCGTCGCCGAGACTTCATGCGGATTGTGTTGATTATCAGTCCCAATCAGAATCACATCTGAGAGAATAACTAAGCAGTTATGCCAAAGTTCCCGGCTTGAGCTCAAAAAAAAGCGGCGATTCAGTGGCGCGATTGGGCCTATGAACTGCGCGATGCCTTGCCGTCAGGCTTTAACGCGCGCGTTGCTGGGATCAAAGAACGGTTTGAGCGAGACACTTGCCGCGACGCGCTCGCCAGCGATTTCAAGTTCGTAGGCGCCGCTCAAGACAAAATCTCGCGTCACGCCCTCGGTTGGGCGGCGGACGTAGCCGTAGCCAATCGCGCGGCCGGCGGTGTAGCCGAACCCGCCGCTTGACAGCCAACCAACGCGCTCGCCATTCCGGTAAATTGTTTCTCGTCCGAGCAATACGCATGCTGGCTCGGTTGAAAACCCAGCCAGCATGCGTGGCAAAGGCTTGGCGGCTTGCGCAATTAAGGCGCCACGGCCCTGAAAGTCTTGGCCGGATTTCAGCTTCACGGCCCAGCCAAGTCCGGCCACGAGCGGCGAATGATCGGGGCCGATATCGGAACCCCAGGCGCGATAGCCTTTTTCCAATCGCAGCGATTCAATGGCGCGGTAGCCGGCGTTGGCAATGCCGTGGGCCGCGCCTGCCGCCATTAAGGCCTCATAAACAGCCGGCAAAAACTCAATTGGGATATGCAATTCGTAGCCAAGTTCACCGACGTATGTGATGCGCAGCGCCAGCACCGCGCTTCCTGCGATAAAAATCTGATCGCAGCGGCCAAAAGCAAAGGCGGCGTTTGAAAGATCGCTGCCGGTCACGGATTGGAGAACGTCGCGCGCTTTAGGTCCCATCAAGGCCAGCACGCCAAAGCTCGACGTCACGTCGGTCAACTTGGCATCGAGGCCAGCTGGAATTGAGCGCGAGATCCAGTCGAAGTCATGCGTTGTGAAGCCGGTACCGGTGACAATATAGAAGCTACCGTCCTGAAGTGCTGACACTGTCAGGTCGCACTCGATGCCGCCTTTGGCGTTCAGCATTTGCGTGTAGGTGACGCGGCCGGTTCCTTTTGAAACATCGTTTGAGGCGATCCAAGTCAGCGCTTTGGCGGCGTCCTTGCCGCTCATCAGGAACTTCGAAAACGAAGTCTGGTCGAAGATCGCGACCCGCTCACGGCAGGCTATGTGCTCGCGCCCGACGGCATCAAACCAGTTCTGGCGGCTGTAAGAGTAGACGTCTTTTGCAGTTTCGCCCTTGCCCGAATCGGCGAACCAATTGGGACGTTCCCAGCCGGTCTTCTCGCCAAAGCAGGCGCCTTGAGTTTTGAGTTTGTCGAACAGTGGCGAGCGGCGCAGCGGGCGGCCGGAGGCGTATTCCTCGTGCGGCCAGGCCATAGCGTAATGCTTGGCGTAGGCTTCCATGGTGCGTTGGCGCACCCAATTTGTATCGAGGTGATTGCGGCCGAAGCGGCGGATGTCGACCGGCCATAAATCGTAAGGCGGTTCGCCCTTTGCCACCCATTCGGCGAGCGCCATGCCCGCGCCACCGCCTGATGCGATGCCAAACGCATTGAAGCCTGCACCAACGAAAACGCCGCGCACTTCCGGCGCTTCGCCAAGGATGAAATTGCCGTCGGGTGTGAAGCTCTCAGGCCCGTTGATAAACTGCTTGATGCCAGCCGTTTGCATCGCTGGAATGCGGCCGCACGCCAATTCTAGGATTGGCTCGAAATGTTCGAGGTCGTTGTCGAGCAATTGGAACTCGAAATTCTGCGGCAAGCCGGCTTCGGCCCACGGTTTGGGGTTTGGCTCATAACCGCCCATCACCAGGCCGCCGACTTCTTCTTTCCAATAGGTCAAACGATCGGGATCGCGAAGTGTTGGCAAATCTTTGGTGACGCCGTCAATTTTTTCAGTGATCAAATATTGGTGCTGCATCGAGACCAGCGGAATATTGACGCCTGCAAGCTTGCCAACCTCACGCGACCACTGGCCAGCGCAGATCACCACTTTCTCGCATTCAATGCGGCCTTGATCGGTGATCACTGCGCGGATTTTCCCGGCCTCTGTTTCGAGCCCCGTGACCTGCACGCCTTCCTTGATTGTGACGCCGCCTTGTCGCGCGCCTCTTGCCAGCGACATCGAAATATCAGACGGTGAAACCTGACCGTCTGTCGGTAGAAACGCCGCTCCAACCACGTCATCGACCTGCATCAACGGCCACAGCGCCTGCGCTTCCTTTGGCGTCAGCAATTGCATATCGAGACCAAACGACTTGGCGGTCGTTGCTTGGCGCTTGACCTCAGTCCAGCGTTCTTGATTGCAGGCGAGACGCAAGCCGCCGTTGCGTTTCCAACCTGTCGCAAGGCCAGTTTCTTTTTCGAGCCGGTCATACAAGGCAACTGAGTAGCCGAGCAGCTGGGTGATGTTGGCGCTTGTTCTAAGCTGCCCGACGAGACCGGCGGCGTGCCAGGTTGAGCCCGACGTCAGCTTGCCGCTTTCGAGCAGGATGACATCGGTGAGGCCCATTTTGCCGAGGTGATAAGCCGTCGAACAGCCGACAATACCGCCACCGATGATGACAATTTTGGCGGACGAGGGGAGGGCGCTCATCGGGGCTCCAAGGTCAGGAAGTGCGCATAGGCGGCTTCAAACCGGTTCATGTTATCTGCGGTATAGGCGGCGTAGTCAAAATCAAGTTTGGAATACATCTCCGACACCATCGACCACATCGTTTCGCGCATCAATGACGCCGTGGTCATAGCGTGCGCTCGATAACGAAGGCCGTCATCAACTGGCTTGCCAAAATAAATTTTGAGCAACCGATCACTCATGTCCGGCGGCATTTCGCTATTGGACGCCAACCCGCCAAGATCGAACAGCGGCGAGTTAAAGCCTGCGTATTCCCAATCCAACAGCCACAATTGTTTTCCGTCATCGAGAATATTTGCCGCCAGCAAATCGTTATGGCCAAAGGCGACGTCGATCGGACCAATGGCGGCTTCCAACTTCGCAGCGCGCCGCAATAATTCTGGAAGCTGCGGAACGTAACGGCTGCTTGAGTCGTCCAGCGTGTGGGCGTAGTCGCGCACGACATGGAACGGCCAAAACATCGGGCTAGCGCCGCGGAGATATTTTGGCAATTCGTAGTGGCAACGCCGGACTAAGCCAGCGAGACGCTCAAGGTTAGCAGGATTGCAAACGTCGTCAGGAGTAAAAGTCCGGCCCTCGACAAAGCCGATCACCATAACGCCGGGCTCAGCATGCACAACTGGAGGACTTAAGCCGGCAAGGTGGGCCGCGCGATTGGCAGCGAGCTCATTGGTCCGGACGATGCCATGGACTGGAATATCGCCGCCGGTTCTGACGACCAATTTGCGGCCGCGGTCTTCTACGACGAAATTCTTATTCGTAATGCCGCCCGCCAATGGTTTGGGTTCAACTGCGCCAAACCAAATTGGCAGCCGCTTGACCCGCTCTAGGGCCGCATCGTCGCTAACGTCGCCGGCCATGGTTACAATCTCAGTTGGTGTCCATACTAATCAAATAGACCCACAACACGATTGGTTCCCGGACACGACCGCGAACATAGTGAGCGGTCTGATCCGGGATCTTCACCAGTTGATAGACCCAGCGGCATAACAACGGGTGAAGATCCCGGATGACATTGCGCGCATGCGCTTGCAATGCCTCCGGGAACCATGCGTCGTGAACAATGAGCAGTCAGACATGGCTTCGCGCCCCTTCAAATCTGCGCTAATGCATCCATGCTTTCCGGCAGGATCTGGCCGCCATCGACGATGATGGTTTGGCCGGTGATGTACCCGGCTTCCTGTGAGGCTAGGAACAGTGCCGCGTAACCGATGTCTTCGACGGTACCGAGTTTCTTCAGAGGGATAGAGGCCGCCATACTGGCCTGATATTCGGGCCCGAGCGCGATCAGGCCCTCGGTGAGGATGTTACCTGGCAAGACCGCATTCATTGTAATGCCGTACTTCGACAACTCGAGGCAGGCTGTCCTCATAAAGCCAAGCTGAGCGGCTTTCGAGGCGCCATAGTGTGACCAGCCGGGGAAGCCGGTGACAGGTCCGGTAATTGACGACGTGATGACGACGCGGCCTTGATCGGAGTTCTTCAAATGCGGCAGGCAGGCTTTGATCGGCTGGAATGTGCCTTTGACGTTTGTGCTCATGACGTGGTCGAAATCCTCGCCACTCATGTCCTCAATTTTGATTTGAGGGAAGATGCCGGCATTTGCGCATAAGATATCGATGCCGCCGTGCGCGGATGCCGCCGCGTCTGCCATCAGCTGCATATCGCCCATCGATGTGATGTCGGCTGCAAAACCCTTGGCCGTGCCGCCAGCGGCATTGAATTCGGCGGCGACGGCATCGGCTTCGGCCTGATTGCGCGAGACGACCAGCACCTTGGCGCCGTTCTTCGCGAACACACTGGCGATGCCTTTGCCAATTCCTTTGCTGGCGCCGGTGACGATTACAGACCGGCCTTGAATGGATGTCAGCATGCGCGCGTTCCTTGTGCTTCGAGCCTTTGTTTATAAGACTACGGGCGCCAACCGGAAGCCAGCGCCCGCAATATTTATGTCGAATTCAACACGCCGTGCTTATTCGTTGAAGACCATGCGGCCGATGCGGGCGTGAGTTTCCGGCGCTGCGAAGCGCAGGACCACCCCCCATAACAACCCAAGCCCGAAGATGCCGATCGCAAATAACGGAATATTGGTAACGAACCAACTCGTTCCGCCCAAAGTCGAAAGGTTGCTAACCAGCAAGTATACGAGATAGGCTTGAGCAACGAACGCGATTGCTGGCGCAATCAAGGTCGTGAACACGCCAGCATCATCTGCATGATGTTTGCGGAAGTAGACAATGATCGCGATTGAAACGATGGCCTGCAAGATGAGCAGCAGCATCGTGCCAAGAACGGCCAGCATCGTATAGACGCCGACATATGCTTGATCGTTCGGATTGTCGGTGCCCATGTAGGCTGCAAACAATCCGATCCAAGTGGCTGCCAGTACCGATTGTACGATCGAGGCGACGTATGGGCTCTTGTAATGTTCGTGGGTGCTGCCGAGAGAGCTAGGCAGTGCCCCTTCGCGTCCGAGTGAATAGAGATAGCGAGCCGCAGTGTTGTGGAACGCCAAACCGCAGGCAAACGAACTAGTCAGAATCAAGAGGCTCATCAGTTCCTTGGCCCAACCGCCGACAAACTGTCCGACCGGGTCGAGGAAGAAGTTGCTCGTATCCTTGGTTGCCTTAAGGAGCATCTCGCCTTGTGACGGGAAGGCCGATACCGCACACCAGCTGGTCCAAATGTAGAAGAGGCCCAGCCCGATCACCGACAGGTAGAGTGACAAAGGTATAATGTGCTTCGGATCTCTAGACTCTTCGGCATAGTTAGGCGCCATTTCAAAGCCGACCCACGACCAGAAAGCCATGAATATACCCACGGAGGCCACACCAGCGGCGAGTTCAACATCACCGACTTTCGTCGCATCAACTGATGTCAACACATTAAAGATGTTGAGCGACTCCATCGAGAAGTTTGTTCCCGATCCCGCGGTCATAACGCCGACGTTGAAAATCGTCAGCATGATCACTTCAAGGATCAGAGCTACTCCAAGTACAGCGGCCGAAAGTTTGACATCGAAAAAGCTCAAAATGCTGGCGAGGACGACACAGAACATCGCCAAGTAAACCCAGGGCACATCGATGCCGAAATGGGCCTTGAGCCAAGTGTTTCCGAAGAAGGCGAACAACCCATAGAGCGACGCTTCGAACACGCTGTAAGAAAACAACGATGTCAATCCAGCTGCCATCCCAAGGTCGCGGCCTAGCCCTTGACTGATAAACGAATAGAAGCCCCCGACACTCGAGACCTTCCGCGCCATTGCTGCGTATCCGATCGAGAAAATAGTCAACACGATCGTTGCCAGCAGAAACGCGGCCGGCATGTAAGTGCCGTTGCCAGCATAGGCTCCAAACGGCACGTTGCCGAGCATCGCCGACATCGGTGCCGCGCCCGTAACTGTGAGGAACAACACGCCAATCAGTCCGATAGCGTTGCCGTGCAATTTTTCGACGCTCTTGTCTTTCGAGACGTCATAACTTTCTGGTGCAGTTGATGCACCGGCTGTGTCTACTGCCACGATTATTCTCCCTAGTCAGGGCTAAGGATATGGCCGCAGCCGCCCCCGCCGAATTTTCAGACCACCCCCGTGGCCAGATTTCCCGATGATGATATGAGTTTCATGCGAAGGCAAGTCGTTACGCCTGATAATCGTTTAGGCGGTTCGCCGGTCGTTTAGGCTGAACGTCAGGCGGCCATGAGACCGATTGCGTCGCTGGAACTCATCACATGGCCGTAGATCATGTTCATGATTTCCAACTCTTTCGTGTGCAAATCCATCGATCCCGCAGCGCAGCAATCTTCGAGAACGAGGACCGCAAAACTCTCGTCGGCCAGGCTTCTAACCGTGGAGGACACGCACTGGTCGGTGAAAATTCCACAGCAAATCACGGTCTTAATGCCGAGATTTGTGAGAATCAGCCGGAGATTGGTGCCAGTCAGCGCGCTGTCCGTCGTTTTCGTGACAACGATCTCGTCGCCAATTGGTCCGACTTCATCTGGAATTTGAGATGGCAGCTCATTCTTGGGCAGCAATAGATTATTCCAACCCGGCATTTTTTGTGACAACGAGCGGTCGCGGCCATCCTTAGTGTGGCATGCAATCCGCGCGAACAAACATTCGATGCCGCGTGCCCGGGCCGCTGCCAACATCTGTTGTGTGCGAGGCAATACAGTCTGATGCATTCGCTCGTGGAACGGCGTCCACGCATCATAACGGCGCTGATCATCAGCCGACAGCGTCGCGCGGTCAGGGCGTTGGAGGTACGTATTCTGGATATCGATGACCAGCAGTGCGGTTGTTGGCGGTGTCAGATCGGGGTCGGCCGGTTCCGGCGCGCCGTCATAGTAGATCGAGCGAAAGCTAGTCTTCCAGGACATTCGGTCTCCTTGGCATGGTTCTACGTGCGCATACTTTTTTCTATCGTCTCCCTCCAGCCTCGTCATCCCCGCCGAAGGCGGGGGGGTCGAGGGTGGGGGGGGGCGTTTGTGGAGGGCT
>JANNFX010000187.1:0-6804 GCA_031380225.1 Hyphomicrobium sp. | reverse complement strand
CGCTCAGGTTTGAGATTGAACATGTGATCCCCGCTTAGTTCGTCCGGCGCCCTGATTGGCTTCGCCGCCTGCCTCAGCAATTAAGTCGTTGGCCGCCATCCTAAGTACGTCGTCGCCGCCCGAATGCGCTACTGGTTCTTTACCGATCTCAAGCAAGATCGGAACTGACAACGGCGAAACGCGATCGAGCGCCTGATGCCGGATCCGGCCCTTGATACGCGACAAGAACTCACCCAGACGTCGAATGTCGAGCAGGCCGGTCGCTGCGTCCGCCCACGCTGCCTCAAGCAGAATATGCCCCGGATCGTGCTTACGTAACACGTCGTAGATAAGATCTGTAGACATTGTCACCTGACGGCCGGACTTCTCACGCCCAGGATGACGGCGCTCAATCAGTCCCGCGATAACAGCTGCGAACCGGAACGTTCGCTTCATCAAGTTTGATTCGGCCAACCAAGCATTGAGATCATCGCCGAGCATATCCTCATCGAAAAGGCTGGCCAGATTGATGCGGCCATCCCTGATCATTTGTGTTAGGTCACCCCAGCCCCAAACCGCCAAGCCATAATCGTTGGCGACAAAGCCGAGTGGTTGCGCTCCGGCGCGTTCTAAGCGCCGCGTTAGCAGCATGCCAAGCGTTTGATGCGCGAGACGGCCTTCGAATGGATAGGCGACCAAATAATGGCGTTTGGCTCGTGGAAACGTTTCGATCAAAACGTCGTCACGGCCGGGAATGATTGAGCGCTGGTCCTGAAGCTCTAACCACTCTGACACTGGTGCTGGCAGTGAGCCCCATTGAGTCCTATCAGCTAGCATTTGGCGCACCCGGCGTGCCAAATGCGTCGACATAGGGAACCGCCCACCCGCATAACTTGGGATCATCGGATCGCGGTCTGCAGCTCTTGAGACATAAGCCTCCGTTTCGCGCATGCCCTCGTAACGCAGAACTTCACCTGCAAAGGCGAATGTGCCACCGAGTGGAACTTGCTCGATAAAGTATTCGTCAACTTCGCCAAGCACGCGCCCACCGAATAAACGTTTTTGTTGTCCGGGCGGCGGCGGCCTTCCACCCGTTAGCCGGATTTTTATCATCGGGCTTTCGACGATGGTGCCGACATTCATGCGGTACGCTTGTGCAAGGCTCGAATGCGATAGGCGGAGTTTGCCGTTTTCATCACTGCGCAGTTTTGCAAATCGTTCGTAAGCGCGCAGCGCATAGCCGCCGGTGGCGACGAAATCGATGACACGGTCGAAATTCTTACGAGTCAGGCTCATATACGGACTTGCAGAGCGCACTTCGGCAAACGCAGTGTCGGGATCAAACGGCGCATGACACCCCATGCCGAGTATATGTTGTGCCAAAACATCGATCGAGCCGGTTCGTGACAATACCGTATCTTGTTCGCCGGCATTGGCAGCATCGAGGGCAGCGCGGCATTCCAGAACTTCAAAGCGGTTCGCGGGAATGAGGATCGCTTTCGATGGCTCATCGAGCCGGTGATTGGAGCGGCCAATACGCTGGATAATGCGGCTCGCGCACTTTGGCGCGCCAATATTGATGACCAGGTCAACGTCACCCCAGTCGATGCCGAGATCGAGAGTGGACGTGGCGACGACGGCTTTCAGTTTCCCCTCTGCCATAGCCGCTTCAATCTTGCGGCGTTGGCTCGCATCGAGTGATCCATGATGCAGCCCGATCGGCAGGTTCTGATCATTCACGCGCCATAGCTCTTGGAACACCAACTCAGCTTGCATCCGGGTATTGACGAACACGAGCGTCAGTTTATGCGCCGCGATAAATCGATAGATGTCATTGATAGCGTAGCGCGCCGAGTGGCCGGCCCACGGCACCGGATCTTCGACTTCGAGGATCGTAATGTCCGCATCCACACCACCTTTGGCAACAACGAGATCAGCGAGCCGCGTCGCCGTCTCCGGCACGTCTTGATGAGCTATATATGCGCGGAGTTCGGACGGGCATGCGACGGTCGCCGATAGCCCGACCGTCACCATTCCAGGAGAGAGCTTTCTGAGACGTGCAACATCCAGCGCTAACAGATCACCGCGTTTCGATGGCGCCAGCGCATGCACTTCATCCAGGATCACTGTTTTGATAGCGCCGAACAGATATCCCGCATCGGGATGAGACAGCATCAGCGCCAATTGCTCGGGCGTGGTCAACAGCATGTCGGGCGGCTTTATGCGCTGGCGCTGGCGTTTCGAGACTGGCGTGTCTCCCGTGCGCGTCTCAGCACGAATATCGAGCCCCATTTCGGTCATCGGCGCGGTCAGATTGCGGGCCACATCAACCGCCAAGGCTTTCAATGGTGAAATGTAGAGGGTGTGCAGTGATGATGTGTCGTGATTGCGCCGGACAGCGCGGTTTTCGTGTATATCAATGAGGCTCGGCAGAAATCCGGCTAGGGTCTTACCAGCCCCAGTCGGCGCGATCAGCAGCGTTGAACGCCTCTCGCGCATTTTTTCGATGAGCGCCAATTGATGCGGGCGCGGCTGCCAACCCTTGGAGCGAAACCAGTTGGCGAACACTGGGGGCAGCAGATGCTTTCCGGTTGCATCCTGTGATTTCTTTTTTGCGGTCATTGGATTGATCTGTAGCGGATCAGGACCGCCAAGCAAAACACTTGCGATGGCCAAATCCGCGCTGCGATTTCAAGCCCGCTTCTTGCCTTTCTTCTCTCCGTCAGAATCCCGGACGAACTGGAGCGGCAGTGCCGTTGTGTATTTAATGCGCTCCATGGCGAATGCTGACGACACCTTGGCGATCTCAACCCGCGATACTAGCTTTTTATAGAACACATCGTAGGCCGCGATATCCGGCACCGAGACCCTCAGTAAGTAGTCGACATCACCTGACATGCGATAAGCCTCGATGACTTCCGGCAAATCGGGAATGGCGGCGTTGAAGGCGTCAATCCATTCCCGGCTATGCTTGTCAGTCTTGATCGACACGAACACCGTCACGCCTGCGTTGACCTTGTCCGGGTCAAGAAGCGCGACGCGGCGGCGGATAACGCCCTCGTCTTCTAATTTCTGCATGCGGCGCCAGCACGGTGTCGTCGACAACCCGACTTCCTTGCCGATATCAGCCACCGGCCGGGTGCAGTCTTCCTGCAAGATGCGCAGAATTTTTACGTCCATTTCGGTCAGCATGGGGCAGGATCCGGGTATGAAATTTCTAATGCGTGCGGAAATTGTAAAGTTATTCTCATTTGGGGGCAATGGGGGAGGTTACATAAAGCCCGCAATGTCCTATTCGGATTTCCACTTTTGACCCGGGTGCTGACGCATTCGTGGGCGCAATCACCGTACCGGCGAGGAATGCCCGCGGGCAAAACGACCTCAGCGGCGGACAGCGTTGCCAATCAATAGCTCGGCGCTTCGCATGCCGTGTGTTACATTGCCGCCCAAGGGTATATGTCAAGCCTATCGCTAGCGGACCTCCAACTGACGCTCATTGCGAATTGCCGGGAGGATCGCTTGGACAGTGCCTTCCAGGTACTGACGACTTGTGAAGATCTGCGGGATTTGTGTCGCCATTGGTAGCGTTCGGGGTTGGTGGGAACCAGTGAGGTGTAGCATGCCATCTCGGCAACTTGTGATCACTGTGTTCGCAATTCTGGCCGCGGGCTTCTCGTGGTCCACACCGGCCAGAGCGCAGAATTCCGACGACCTCAGCGCACTTGATCAGCAGATCGGTCCGCTCTTTCAGAAGGGATTGTACCCCGAGGCAACGGAGGTGGCCGAGCGCTATGTCGGCCTGGCTAAGGCGAAGTACGGAGACGCCGATCCGCACTATGCAAATGCCTTGAGCTGGTTAGCCGTTATTGCGCAAGGCCGAGGCCAGTATGAGGTCGCCGAAGCGCAATATAAACGCATTCTCGCAATCGATGAGGCTGCTCTTGGATTGGAGCACGCCGATGTCGGACGAGACTGCAACAACCTTGGGCTGCTCTACCAGGAGCTTGGCCGATACGCCGAGGCCGAGGCGCTTTACGATCGAAGCCTCGCCGTTACGGAGAAGGCGCTCGGACCGGACCATCCGAATTTCGCCAGGCGGATTCACAACAAAGCGTCGCTGCTTCGGCTGCAAGGCCGCTATGGCGAGGCCGAGCCTCTCCTCAAGCGTGCGCTCGCCCTCACCGAAAGCGCTCCCGACCCCGAGCCCCGGGACGTCGGCAAAACCCTGAGCAATCTGGGCAGGCTCTATCTCGACATGGGGCGCTACGCGGACGCTGAGGCCTCCCACAAGCGTGCGCTTGCCATTTTCGAGACCGCGTTCGGTCCCGACAGTTTGAGGACAGCTTTCAGCCTGAATGATCTCGCAACCCTCTATCAGGCCGTGGGCCAGAATGCCGAGGCCGAGCAGTTGATCCAGCGCGCGCTCGCCATCCGCGTGAAGATGCTGGGCGCGGAGCATGCCGATATCGCCCGTAGCCTTTATGTTCTTGCCGGCATCCAGGAAAAGCAGGGCAGGGTCGACGATGCCATCGCGCACTATCAGCGCGCGCTCGCCATGCAGGAAAAGACGCTCGGACCCGATCATGCCGATGACGCTGCGACCAAAACCAGCCTCGCAGTCCTTTACGCGTCGCAATCCCGCTACGACGAGGCCCAGGCGTTGCTCGAAAGCGCCGTCGCCATCCAGGAGAAGGCGCTCGGAGCCGATCACCCCGCCCTCGCCACGAGCCTGCTGCCGCTATCGGAGCTATATCGGAGGCTAGGCCGTCCGGACGACGCGGATAAGCTGTTCAAGCGCGCGCGCACCATCCGCAAGGCCAGCCTCACGGAAGTTCCGGTCTTCTTCGCCACGAACCGCAAGCGCGACCCCGACGCCAAGAGCGTCGAGTTCGGCACCGACGGCGAACCCCGTCTGACCGTCGGCTTAGCAAGCCTCACCATCTTGAAGGAAGACCACGCGGCAGTGCTGGCGCTGCCACCCGGTTCCCCGAAGAAGGCAGAAGAGGGGGACAGCATCACGGATGTGACGCGACTGAGTATCCCTCGTCTCGGCGTGCAGGACGAGGCTGGCGTGATCAAGGCCGCGCGACAGCAATTGCAGTCCGCTCAGGTCTTCAAAAACCAGGCTCTGATCTTCGTGCATGGATACAACGTTTCCTTCGAAAGCGCCGTGCGCCGCGCCGGTCAAATTGCCTACGATTTGAATTTCGACGGACCGACGTTTCTCTTCAGTTGGCCGTCGCGTCAAAGTTATATGAGCTACTTCACCGATCGCGAGACCGTCGACATCGCCATCGAGCAACTGAAGGGTTTTCTTCAGCGTGTCATCGTTCCGCTGAATGCGGCGAAGGTTCATGTGGTGGCCCACAGCATGGGCAACATGGTCGTGCTGCAGGCGCTCAGTGACATGAGCGATTTCGATCCCTCCCGCCGTCCGGTTATCGGCGAAGTCATCGATGCCGCCCCCGACGTCGCACCTGAAGTCTTCGGGCAGTTCGCCGCCAAGATCCAGACCGGGGGCGGCAATCTCACCGTCTACGCCTCGGCGGCCGACAAGGCGCTTCGGTTCTCCAAGTGGCTGTGGGACCGGCCGCGCGTCGGCTACATCACCGGTGAGGGGCCAGAACTCATCCCGGGTGTCGACGTGATCGACATCACTAGCGCCGGCATGGCGATCTTCGCCATCAATCACGATGTCTATGCGTCGAGCCCCATCGTCGTCTCCGACATGAGAAACATCATCGGTGGCGAGCGCCCGCCGGATAAGCGCACCAAAGAGTTTTTCACGGTCAGTTCAGAAAGGGGAAAATACTGGATTTACCGCGCGCTGTCTGAAAAACTCGAGGCGATGACACCGGCGCCGAAAGGCTCGCCTTAATCCGGCATTGACCGTGAAATCATCCGGGTGGTAGCATCCACACGGCTTTGAAATGATACGTAAAAGTTATGGGGGTGTTTGATGCCGGAAAATAATCGGAAATCACAGCGCTATATTCTCCAGCTAGGTGCTGCATTTGCGGTCACAGCCGCCGTGCCTCTCTCCAGCATTGTTGCGGATGCTGCGACGACGGCCGACAAGCTCTCGGCACTGCGTGCAGCGGTCAGCTCCGGTCAGCTGGAGCTGAGGGCAGGGACCTCGGATGGAGCATCGGTGGCTCGGCGCCTGGAGCTTGCACAAGGATTCGACAACAGATCGCCCGAGAACCCGCCGCCGGAACCGGCGCCTCCGGCCGATCCGGGCCAATAATGAAATCAGCGGTTCGAAAGGCGACGGAGATTTCCCTCTCGCCAGTCGAGCTGCTGATCTTCCAGGGCACGCCGTTCTGCAACATCGATTGCACGTACTGCTATCTGCCGGATCGCTCCAACCGCTCGAGGATTTCGCTCGAAACAATTGGCACGACGTGCAAACTTCTCGTGCAAGACGACCTCGTCGCGAACAATCCAGAGGTCCTCTGGCACGCGGGCGAACCGCTCACGCTGCCCGTCGACTTCTATGAGCGCGCCTTTGCGACCATCGAGACTGAGCTGCACTCCTCGGCCGTGACCCACAAGTTGCAAACCAATGCGACGCTGATTAGCGATCGCTGGATCGACCTCTTCAAGACATGGCATGTCTCTGTCGGCGTAAGCCTCGACGGGCCGCCCCACATTCATGACCGCTATCGCGTGACACGCTCACATGGCCCGACGAGCGCGCGCGTGCTTGCGGGAATTTCGAGACTGAAACAGGCGGGACTTGAGCTCAGCGTCATTTGCGTCCTGACCCGGGAATCCATTGGCCACCCTGAAGAGCTGTTTGCCTTTTTCGAGTCGATTGGTGTG
>JANNFX010000138.1:0-9069 GCA_031380225.1 Hyphomicrobium sp. | reverse complement strand
AAGTCGCGCTCTATCATGAAGATGCAAAAGCCGGCGGCAACTTCGGCAGCCGCGACGGCGACACCATTGGGCTCCACGTCATCGAAACGGCGACCGGCAAGTCATTCTATTACATCCCGGGCTGCGCCGAACTCGACGCGCCACTTGCGGACCGGATCAAAGGCGCCAGCCTGATTTTCTTTGACGGCACACTGTATTCCGACGACGAGATGATCCAGCAGGGTTTGATGCAGAAAACCGGCGCCCGCATGGGACACATCAGCATTTCCGGGCCAGAAGGCTCGATTGCAGCCTTTAAAGACCTCGGCATTCAACGTAAAATATACGTCCATATCAACAACTCGAACCCCGTCTTGAACGAAACATCCGAACAGCGCCGGGCAACCGAAGCAGCCGGATGGGAAGTTGGACACGACGGCATGGAGATCCGCCTATGAGTGACCGCCGCACACCTGATACAGCGCGCCCGCTATGGTCTCCGGCTGAGTTCGAAGCCGCCATTCAAGCGGTCGGCGCCGAGCGTTACCATGATAAGCATCCCTTCCATCATCTGCTGCACGGCGGCAAACTGAAGAAGCCGCAGGTCGCCGCCTGGGCACTGAATCGCTTTTGTTATCAATCCGCCGTGCCGCGCAAAGATGCGGCGTTTGTCAGCCGCGTCTATGACCGTCAATTGCGCCGCGATTGGATCCATCGCGTGCTAGAGCATGACGGCTCGGGCGACGATCCGGGCGGCATTGAACGATGGATGGTGCTGACCGACGCGCTCGGACTTGATCGCGAGTACGTCACGTCAATGCAGGGCGCCTTGCCGGCGACGCGTTTCGCGGTTGAAGCTTACGTCACGTTTGTCCGCGAACAGCCTTTGAATGTCGCTGTCGCCTCATCTTTGACCGAACTCTTTGCTCCAAAAATTCACAAAGAGCGCATCTCAGGCATGCTTGAGAACTATGACTTCATCGATGACAAGGTCATGGCTTACTTCAAGAAGCGCTTGATCCAAGCGCCCTTTGACGCCGGGTTCGCGCTGAAGTTCATCCAAGATAACTGCAAAACCCGCGACGAGCAGGAAGCTTGCGTCGACGCCGTGCGCTTCAAGTGTAACGTGCTATGGGTGCAACTCGACGCACTCTATCACGCCTACGTCAACGGCAACGTGCCGCCGGGCGCCTATAACCCTGAGGGTCTTTAAATGGCGGAACCCGTCAAACGCACGCGCACTCTGATCACGTCCGACACGCGCCCCGCCATGCCACGCCACATCAAACTCCGCCATGATGCGGGCCGTGGCCGCTGGATCTTGCTGGCACCAGAGCGCTTGTTCGATCCAGACGAAACCGCGGTTTCAGTTCTGAAGCTCTGCACTGGTGAACATAGCGTCAACCAAATCGTCGAGGCGCTGTCGAAAGAATACAGCGCGACACCGGAAGAAATCCGCGGCGACGTCATCGCCATGCTGCAAGAACTCGCCGACAAAGGTGTGCTGATTAACAGCGCGCCCGCCCCATCCGCCTAAGCCGGAGACCTTAGATGAACGATATGACCCCAGCCCCCGTTTGTGAAGCCTCGGCGCCTGCCTGCACACGCGCGCCGATCGGCATGCTGTGCGAGCTGACCCACCGCTGTCCGCTGCAATGCCCCTACTGTTCGAACCCGCTTGATCTTGAGCGCGTCAATACGGAAATGACGACCGCGCAGTGGCAGGACGTGATGCGTCAGGCGGCCAAGCTCGGCGTCTTGCAGATCCATTTGTCCGGCGGCGAGCCAACCGCACGCAAGGACCTAGAAGACATCGTCAAAGTGGCGGCCGAAGTGGGCCTCTACACCAACTTGATCACGGCTGGTGTGACTTTGACCCGCGACCGCCTCGCCGTGCTGCGCGACAACGGCCTCGATCACGTCCAGCTCTCGATCCAAGACGTCGATCCTGAAAATGCCGACCGGATCGCCGCCTACAAGGGCGGCATGGCCAAGAAAATCGAAGTCGCGAAGTGGGTCAAGGAATTCGGCCTGCCGCTGACGCTCAACGCGCCGATCCATCGCCAGAACATCCACAACGTGCCGCGCATCATCGACTTCGCAGTTGAAGCCGGCGCTGGCCGTTTGGAAATCGCCCACATTCAATACTACGCCTGGGCGTTGAAGAACCGCTCGGCACTGATGCCGACCAAAGAAGCGTTTATGAAAACCTATGAAATCGTCGAAGAGGCAAAGGAGCGGCTCAAGGGCATCTTGCTGATCGATTTCGTCGTGCCAGACTACTACGCCAAATTCCCGAAGCCATGCATGGGCGGTTGGGGCCGCGGCATTATCAACATCACGCCATCGGGTCGGGTGTTGCCGTGCCATGCCGCCGAATCGATCCCGCATTTGACGTTTGATAACGTCACCACCAAACCGCTGGCCGATATCTGGATGTCCGGCTCGGCGTTCCAGATGTATCGTGGCACCAGTTGGATGAAAGAGCCTTGCCGGTCCTGCGACCGCCGCGAGATCGACTGGGGTGGCTGCCGCTGCCAGGCCATGGCCTTGACCGGCGACGCCTCTAATATCGATCCGGCGTGTTCACTTTCTCCAAAACATGAGGAATGGGCCAAGGTTGCCGACGTCGAAAGCCACGCCACCGCCCCTGACCTGATCTACCGGCGCATGGGTGGGGCTAAAGCCGCACCTGAGACCACGGGCAGCGATTGACCTCTACGATCAGTGATGAACCGGCAAAGGTCTGGTGAATTATGCTCGACTGCGGCAAGATGTTCAGGGCCGGTTCAGGAAAAAAAAGCCAGAATGGCGGGTAAGTAAGAAATGTCGGCTGCCGCGTTGGTCCGGTGGCTGCCCTCGGGAGGAATTAACGAATGAAGAAAATGTTGCTCGCCGTCGCTCTCGTCTTTGCTGCCCCGGCTGTCGCCGTGGCTCAAGATGCGGAAGCCGGCAAAGCCGTGTTCGCCAAGTGCGGCGTGTGCCACAAGATCGGCGAAGGTGCGGCACACGCACTCGGTCCAAACCTGACCTGCGTCGACGGCCGCAAGGCTGGCTCGGCTGAAGGCTATGCCTATTCTGAAGCCACCAAGGCCGCTGGTTTTGTGTGGGACGACGCAAAGATGCTGGCTTGGATGGAACACGACGACAAGGTCATCCCCGGCAACAAGATGCTGTTCCCTGCTGGCGTCAAAGATGAAACCGACCGCGCCAATTTGCTGGCCTACATCAAGTCGGAATGCCCTAGCGCCGCGCCTGCTGCACCGGCTCCTGCAGCACCGTAATCGCGTAACTGCAAATTGAATCGAATAATGCCGCGGAGGTCAGCCTCCGCGGCATTTTTTTGTTTTGGACATAACGATCAAAGCGAGTTTGAAAGAGATTGTCGCGTCACGCGCCCTGATCATTCGCCGCCTTCGCAAATTTCTTCCACAGCACTGCCAGCCATTCGGTGAGCTGCATATCGGATGACGGCTGCGCAATAGCCCGGCCATTGTGAAGGAAATCGGCGAGCAGCCCAATATTGTCCTCATAAGGCGCGTCATCCTCAAACGCGAATAAAATTCCGGCGTTGCGAATGAGGGGAATCTCGAGGGCATTTTCGAGCCCGCCGCTTCTGAAAATCGGCACGATCTGGATTTGCCCCGCCATCGCGCTCGCAGCAGCCGTCTGCCATTCGTCGAACACGTAACCGTCCTGCCAGGTCCGCTGTTCTTCGAAGTTTCCATAGCCGATGCGCTCGACCCAGCCCGGCGTGATGATCGGCAGAAACGCATGACAGACATGGATCGACGCCATGGTCAGATTGGCAATGCCGGGTTCAGTCGCGAGATCGGTATCAAACAGCGGCCCCGCAATCTGGCGCACGCGCGCATCAAGCACCGGCTCCACACCGTGTGCGGCAAGGTCATGGGCAAACTGCTCGACCCATTCGACATGCTGACGATTGAAATCGTCCGCGTCTGGCGTGCCCGTTCGCTCCGTGTGGCGATACGAAATGAAGACCCGGGGATGTTGCGCATGAGCCATTTGGACCTCAAGAGAGGATGAGAAAAATATATGGGGCAACTTAGTTCAAAACCGCAAAGGTCGATATGGCGTCCTCGTCCGGTTCCAAGCGAACGATTACGTTTTCAGCCGCTCATCAATAGCTTTGAAATCGCGGCGCTGATGTAGGACGGCCAGGACAATCTGATCTGCGCCCTATTCTACGAAATAAACTGCGTATGGAAATTTACTAACAAGTGCGCGCCGCAATTCACGGTGACCCCGGGCAAAACGTGCAGGCCCGGTAGCGATCCGTTCAAAACCCTCACTGATCGCGGCGACAAATTGGAGACTAAGTCCAGGCTGACGCTGTTCATACCAACCTGCCGCTTCGAGTACATCGTAATGAGCTTCAAGCCGGATCAGCAACGTCATTTGCACAGTGAACTTAAAATCTCCGCTTTGACTTCGTTCCACGGCCGCGCGGCGCGTGGATCGCGCTCGTGGGCGGCAATGCGCTCGTCAAGTTCGGCCCGGTGCCAATCTGGCACCGGAATGCTTTCGGGAGTTTCGCTGAGCGTGGCCCACACATCCTCGATGAGATCCATCCGATCTGAAACGGATAACTCACGCAACTTCTGAGTCGAGGCGATCTTGTTCATCCCGGCATTTTGTCACCGGCTTCTGGGACGTGCAAGACCACAAATTCAATTAAAGTGCACGAGTGCATCTGGCCCGGCGCTAGCCCGGTGGGATTTGATCCCGTTTCGCAGCGCTCACCACTGCCACCACACCATTGGCATCAAGCTTCGAAAGCCACTCCGTCGCGCGCTGACCATTGATCACCGCGTCCGGAGCAATCTCGATCAGCGGCACCAGCACGAACGCGCGGCCGGTAATTTGTGGATGTGGTAGCGTCAAGTGCGGATCGTCTGAGACGTTATCGCGGTAGATCAGTAGATCGCAATCGAGCGTGCGTGGTCCCCAGCGTTCGCGGCGCACGCGCTGCGCGGCGCGTTCGGCGTCGAAGCAGCGCTCCAGAACGTCGCTTGGTGCAAGCTTGGTTGCAACGGTGATGCAGGCATTTACGAACCAGTCCTGATCAGTTTTGCCCCACGGCGCCGAACGAAAATCGCGCGAACGGCGCACGAGTTTCAAAGCGCCATCGGCGGTCAGATGCTCAATCGCGGCGGCAATGTTGGCCTGCTTGTCACCGATGTTGGAGCCAAGCCCGATGATTGCGTCGTAGGGTTGCATTGGAGATCATGGAGTGAGGAGGGGAAAGCAAGGAATAACCGGCACCCTAAATCATCCCATCCCGCGCGTCGCGCATTGAATAAGAGTATCGCCCCGGCAGCGGCAATCAACGGCCGTTCCGAACTCAATTCTCAATCAAGAATTAATGAACAACCTGTTAGAAAATTTCCGTGCCGCCCCATCGTTGCCACGGATGACACGCATGTGTCTCGGCACGGGTCGGGAAACTCGCGGAGTTTGCGCGAGCGCTTGAGGGAATGTGATGCGTTTAGGGACGGTGCCGGCAACGGCTGTTTGTGTTTTTGTTGTGGCTGCTGTGGCAGCCGCCGGTCCGGCCCTCGCCGAGACACGCCCGATCAAGGGCGAAACCATTAAGTCGCTGATCTCTGGCGGCACGGTTGAACTGGACACGCCGATTGGCGCCACATTGCCGCTGACATTCGCGGCCGATGGCACGGTGATCGGCCGCACCACACTTCTCTCATTTTACTTAGGCTCGACGAGCGACCGTGGCCGCTGGTGGATTTCCGGCAATAGCTTGTGCATGAAATGGAACCGCTGGTTTGACGCCAAACAAAGCTGTTTGTTGATCCGCCCCGAAGGCCGCAAGTTCGCCTGGACGCGGGATGACGGCGACACTGGCACGGCTTCGATCGTCTCAAATCCGAAACGGCTTTATGCTTCAGCCTCTGCGCTGACTGGCGGCGTCTCGGCGGCGGCGATGGTCCGGAATGCCGAAGAACGTGCCGCGGCTCAAGCTGCGAAGCCAGTGCAGGCGGCGGCCTTGCAGGTTCAACCGCAGCCGAAAGCAGCCCCTCGTGCTGTCCAAGCACAACTCGTCCAGATACTACCGCGCCCAGCGCCTGCTGTTGTCGCTCCTGATGCCGTCACTGTTCCAGATGCGAATGAACCTCAAACGTGGCTGCCAAAAAGCGCTTTGAAACTAGAGCCACAGACGGCAGCTATTCGCGTCGCACTCACGACGCCTCAACCGGTTGCGAAGGCATCGGCGACAATGCTGACGTATAAAGTCGCGCGCGTGAATACTGACGATGTGCTCAATATGCGCAGCGGTTCCAATGCCGACGCTGCGGTCACGGGATCAATTCCGGCCGGCGCACGCGGACTTATTCTCAAGGGCATGTGCCAGGCCGAATGGTGCCCGGTCGGCTTTCAGAACCAATACGGTTGGGTCAACCGGCTATTCATCGAACTTGAGTGAGCGCTAATCATACTTGATGTAGGCAAATCGCAGATCGGTTGACGGTGTGCCATCTAAGGCAGACTCGGGATTTGCCGCGGGCTGCCAGTGCACAACGTCTTCGATTTTGCGGGCCAGCTCCAAATCTTTCATGGTGATGCCCTTGGCGGAGTGGGTCATCAAACGCACCTCAACCCAGGCATACGATGCCGTGATATCGGGGTGATGCCAGGCCACTTCGGCCAAATGTCCGACCGTGTTAACGACCATCAACGTGCCCTTCCAGCTGTTGGTCTTGTATGTGCGCCGCACCCAACCGTCCTCAAGCCGCCATTCGGGCAGGTTTTTAGCCAGCCAGACGGTGACGTCAGCCTCGGCCATGGCAGCTTCTTTCTTGATTGTCATAACTATTTCCTTGTCCATGCGCTCGACCGTCTCAACCCGAATTAGGGGCTGGTTTGCGCCGCGATAAGGCGGCACTATCATCATAGATCGGCAGTGGTACAAGACATTAAAGGGCGAATTCGCCCACGGATTGCGAGACGTCAAGAATGGCTCGAACACAAGTTTCCGAGCAAGCAGAGCGTGTGATCGCACCAAAGGGTACGATTAAATCAAACGCCATAAAAGTGTCCGCACCCGCCAGGTTGCACTTGGGCTTTCTCGATCTCAATGGCAGCTTGGGCCGCAAGTTCGGCAGCATTGGCTTGGCTGTCGACGAACCAGATACAGAACTGACGCTCTCAGAAGCGTCAGAGTTTGCCTCAAGCGGGCCGGAAAAAGACCGCGCCTTGGAGCTCGTCAAGCGCTTGGCAGCGGCTCTCGAATTGAATGGCGCCTATCGCGTCGATGTCGAACGCGCCATTCCAGCCCATGCTGGCCTCGGATCTGGAACGCAATTGGCGCTCTCAATTGGTACGGCTTTGGCGCGACTAGGCGGTAAAGCCATCGCCACCCGCGATCTTGGCGAATTGGTTGAGCGCGGCGCGCGATCTGCCATCGGTATGGCGGCGTTCGATCATGGCGGGTTCGTTATTGACGGCGGGCGCGGTCCTGGTGATCACGCGCCGCCCGTTCTGGCACGGCACAACTTTCCCAATGAGTGGCGCGTGTTGTTGGTCTTCGATCCCAAAGCCGTTGGTGTGCACGGCGACCGCGAGAAATCCGCCTTCGCAACACTGCCTGTGTTTCCTGACAGTCAAGCCGGACATCTCAGCCGTTTGATTCTGATGCAACTCTTACCAGGACTCGTTGAAGCCGATTTGCCGACCTTTGGCGCCGCATTGACTCAAATTCAGAAAATCGTTGGCGGGCATTTTGCCCCGGCCCAAGGCGGCAGCCCGTGGTCGAGCCCGGCCGTTGGGCGGATTTGCCAGCAACTTGAAGCCGCTGGCGCACAAGGCATTGGCCAGAGCTCTTGGGGGCCGACCGGATTTGCCTTCGCTCAAAGCGACGCAGCAGCACGGAAGCTCTATTCAACTTTAGTCGATGCAGCTAGACGTGAGGGCCTTGACCTCAAGGTCGTCCGAGGCCGGAATACCGGTGCGGCCGTTGCCGCGTTGCCATCGCACGGCAATTGAGGAAACTCCCTACTTATACAAACGGAGACTATTAAATGAGCGATCCGACGCCAATCCTGCATATGCTTGAGCCAAAGAAGCATATGAGCCCATTCGATGTGAATATGGCGGCGGATGCGGGCTACAAAGTTATCATTCCCTATACAAACGTGGCGCTCGAAGAAGTTGGTTCACTTGTCCAGGACGCAATTTTCTCGCGCCCTCCTGACTACGGTGTCCGCACCGGAATGTTTATCGGTGGCAAGGATGCGCTCCTCGCCCTCGACATGATGGAAGCGGCCAAGAAGGCTATGGTGCCACCGTTCCAGTTGTCGGTATTCGCAGACCCCGCTGGCTCGTTCACAACTGCAGCGGCAATGGTCGCGTGTGTCGAACGGGTCCTGAAATTCAAGTTTGGCCGCGGCTGGAAAGGCACGCGCGTCGCTGTCTTCGGCGCCACTGGCGTTGTCGGTTTTGCGTCATCGATCATTACTGCACTTGAAGGTGCAGACGTTCACCTCGTCGCGCACCGTGGCGTTGACCGCGTCATCGCTTCGGCGAAAGTCTCGAAAGAGCGCTTCGGCGTTGACCTGACGCCTGTCGCTGGCGAAACTGACGATCAAAAACGCGAGATCATCGAAAACGCCGAAGTCATTTTCGCGGCCGCAGCCGCGGGTGTGCGCGTTGTATCGGCCGAGCACAAAGCAATCGCCAAAAAATTGCTTGTCGTGGCAGACGTCAACGCCGTGCCACCAGCCGGGGTCGAAGGCATGGAGTTGTTCATGGACGGCGCGCCTCTGCCTGGCTGCAACGCTCTCGGCGTCGGCCCACTCGCAATCGGCGACATCAAGTATAAGACCGAGTCGGGTCTGTTCAAACAAATGCTGTCCTCGAAGGAGCCTTTGAACCTCGACTTCCGTCATGCGTTCGCGTTGGCTCGCGAGCTGACGGCTTGAGTGACAATGCAGTATTGATTGCAGCTTACTCCGGGCGGGCGCTGGCCGCGTCGGCCCGGAGAGCGGGATTTGCGCCGTTGGTTGTCGACGGTTATGGCGATCTCGACACAATTGAAGCGGCCGAACATCA
>JANNFX010000069.1:0-7969 GCA_031380225.1 Hyphomicrobium sp. | reverse complement strand
AAACACTGTTCGCGCCGATGATGGCTTGGATCTGGAAGCCCGGATCAGCGTTGCCGTGGGAAAACGCGCGAACGGGAGGGGTTACAACGATGCTGCCATTGGCAACGCCAGCGTAGAAAGCCGCAGCGCCGGCCGCGGTTTCGTAAATTGGAGTGCGGAGCAAGGTGCCATTGTCGCCGCCTTCAAAGTAAGGCCATCCGAAGTTTGCGCCAGCACCACCGGTGTTGATTTCTTCGTATGAAAACCACCCGGTTTCGCTGAGAATCAGGTGCCCGTCTTGATCAAAAGCGGCTGCAAACGGGTTGCGAAGGCCGAGCTGATAGACTTTTGATTGATTGGAGTTCAAATCTGCTTCCGCAAACGGGTTATCGGCGACGCCTTGGCCCGTCATGGGATCGATCCTCAGGACTTTGCCACTGAGGCTGTCAAGTGATTGGACGTCTTTCGTGCGCGGGTCGGCATAGTCGAATGAGGTGCCGTCGCCTGTCGTGACATAGAGCTTGCCGTCTGGGCCAAAAACCAGCGATCCGCCGGCGTGCGAAAGACTGTCGACTTTTATGTAGTCGTGTTTGTATTCGCCAGTTGCTTGATCAATGCCCGATGATGGCAGGGCGCTATGGCGCGGCTCGTTGAAATTCAGGCCGCCCCCGCCGCTAATATCGGACAGGCTGTCGCCCCCGCCGCCAACCAAGATTTTTTCGCTACCGGGAACAACGGACAAATACCCGTTCGAAGAGTCGGCCGTGTATCGCACCACGTAGGCAAAGCGGTTGCCGTCGCCGTCTTGCCCAGCAGCGCCGGTTAGGCCTGCCGTTTCTGGAGGGTCAACGACGTAAAACGCATAGATATAGGGTTGTGCTGGGAAGTTCGGGTGCAGCGCGATGTCCATCAGTCCGCGGTCTGAGGCATCATTCACTTTGTTAGTGATATCGAGGACGGTGCCTAGATTTTGACCGGTCGTAACATTGACCGCAGTGATCACGCCTTGCTTGCTAGCGACGTAAGCAATCGAACTGTTGGCGGGGGAAAATTCTATGGCAATGGGTTGGCCGAGACCGCCTGTCACCGTGCTGAACTCAACCTTATAGTCTGACACCAGGTCTGGTACGACTGGATCTGGAGCCGGGTTCTCATCGTCAAGAAGATTGATCCGCTCGGTGCGAGGGAACAGCAAGCTGCCGCTGCTGACATTGACCAGCGAAAAATTGAAGTTCTCGGTGGCTTCGCTGGTGCCGTCATTAACAATCGGAATATTAACGACCACGCGGCTTTGGCCGGCCGCCATGGTGATGAAGCCGTCACGTTCGATGAAATCCGCCCCACTGGCCGCCGATCCTGCATTGGTGCCGTATTCAATCGTTGTCGCTTGCGAGAGGTCGCCAGTCCGCACAATGGCGACTTGGACCATGCCTGCCGTCTCGCTGACGCTGATCTCGCTTCGCTCAAGAAAAATCGAGCCGGACATTCAGTCACCTCACTTAGTACGGGGGATGATACAACCAACAATTGTGTGCTAGCCGCCGTTTCGGTTCTGCACGATTGAATTTGGTGCGTAGTCGGGAAGGAAATGGGACACCGGTGCGCTTGTGCCGTCGGAATGCAAAAGCCTTGCCGAGGTATCCTGTGCTCGAGCGGTCACACTGCAAGCGAGGCGTTCTGTCGATAACCACGATTTGAGAAAGAGAGATTCAACATCCAGTTGCCTGGTATTCAATTGCGAATAACCTTTTGTTAGCAGCTCCCCATCTATGGTTGCGTAGCCGCGACTGTTGTTGCTGCGTTTTTGTTGCCTTGTGTTGAAGATAGCAACCCAATTGGCGGCGAATCATGCATGTGCGGCTTTCAGTATCCATTTTTGCTTTAATGGCGGCCTTCTCGCTCGGAGGTTGTGCGGTATTCCCAACTCCACTGAGCGAAACCGAACTTTCTGCCGCCTCGGATTGGAACACCTCGCTCGTGGTCGCCAATCAAGAGCCATTATCGGGTGCCGTTACGCTCTATGAAGCGATGGCACGGGCTCTGAAATACAATCTCGATCATCGCGTTGAGGCGGCCGAGGGCGCAGTTCGCATGGCCGAACTTGATTTGGCGCACTACAGCATGCTGCCAGGTGTCGTCGCCAACAGTGGCTATGCGGGACGGGACAATGAAAATGCCTCATCGAGCTTAAACTTGGTCAACGGCGTTCAGAATTTCGGCGCCTCTACAAGTCAGGAAAAGAACATCCGCAGCGCCGATATCGGATTTAGTTGGAATATTCTGGATTTCGGCTTGTCGTACGTACGGGCTCATCAGGATGCCGACAAGGTGCTGATGCAGGATGAGATGCGTCGCAAAGTTATTCAGCGGGTCATCGAAGATGTGCGCTCTGCGTTTTGGCGCGCAGTGAGCGCCGAGCGTCTGATGAGCAAACTTGGTGTGCTGGAAGGCCAGACCAAGGCGGCGTTGGCCGAGACTCGCACTCTATATGATGATCGCGAAACGTCACCGATTACGGCGCTAACCTATGAGCGCGAGTTAATTGAGATTAAGCAGAAGATCGGCGAAATTCAGCGGGAATTGAATACCGCTAAAGCCCAGCTTGGCGCGTTGATGAACCTCAAGCCAGGGACAGACTTCCACCTTTCGTATCCGAGCCGCAAGGAGGGTACGCTGGCCCTCAAAGCGAGCCTCGAGGAAATGATCGAAACGGCTGTCTACAACCGGCCGGAGCTGCGCGAAGTTGAATACAAGAAGCGCATCAACGTGCGCGAAGCCGACGCGGCACTGCTTGAAATGCTACCTGGCATACAACTCTATGCCGGCACAAACGTCGACAGCAACGACTTTCTGTTAAACAACGAATGGGTCAACTGGGGTGCGAAGGCGAGTTGGAACCTGATGAAGGTTTTCTCCTACCGCACGCGGCAAGATGTAATCGAGCGGCAGGACGACATGCTTGGTCAGCGGTCTTTGGCGCTAACGATGGCTGTGATGACGCAAGTCTATGTCTCGCGGATCCGGTTCATGCACGAACAGAAAGAGCTGAAAACTTCAGCGGAGTATCGCGATGTTCAGCACCGTTTGCTTGAGCAAATGCGAGCTGAGGCCGCAGCTGACCGCATCAGCAAGCAGACTTTAATCCGGGAAGAGATGAACACGCTGGTCGCCGAGGCCAAATACGACATGGCCTATGCAATGCTGCAAAACGCTTATGCCAATGTATTTTCATCCATGGGCCTTGATCCCTATGCCTGGGAAGTTAACAGCGATCAAGATGTGGCATCGCTGTCGGCTTCGTTGCAGCAGATGTGGTTGGAGCGTGGCGATCTTGGCGCCGGATGGGCGAAACGGGTTGCGTCGGCTGAGTAATGAGCTTTGACCTCAGTTGCATGATCAGCCGGGGTTCAACTCCATGAGACGTGAGATGCTTCGGCTCGTTTCAATAATGTGCGGTTTAGTCTTGGCAGTTGGGGCGAACGCGACGATATCGTCCGCCGGTGATACCGCTCACCTGACGCCTGAGACCAGCGTGCCAGCACGCGGTGTCATTCGTGCCGTTGATCAAGCTCAACTGTCCACAGACCTTGCTGCTCGCATCGCCAAAATCGGATTTCGCGAGGGAGAGGCATTTAGGGCCGGTGATCTCTTGATTGCGTTTGATTGCGAGCGCTATCGGGCTGAAGCGCAGTCGGCCGAAGCGGTTTGGCGCGAAATGAAGGTCACGCTCGACAGCAATGAGCATCTCGAAAAATTCCGTGCCGTCGGAAAAGCCGACGTTGAGATATCAAAGGCCCGTGTCAGCAAGGCCGAGGCGGAAGCACATTCATTGCAGTCCCGAGTAGGGCAATGCGAAGTTAAAGCGCCTTTCAATGGCCGTGTGGCGGAGCTGTCCGTTAATGCTTACGAACAACCTCAGTCTGGCAAACCATTCATGACGATTGTCGGCGCAGGCCGTCTTGAAATTGAATTGATCGCGCCGTCGCAGTGGTTGAGTTGGATGAAGCCGGGTCAAGACTTCGAATTTTCGGTCGATGAAACGAAGCAGACTTACGCTGCCAAAATCGCGCGTCTTGGTGCTGCCGTCGATGCCGTAAGTCAAATGGTGAAAGTTATTGCTGTGTTTGCAACTCCGGGAGTTGATGTGCTTCCGGGTATGAGTGGTGAAGCTCGTTTCAATTTGCCAGGTGGATAAAATGCCGCCTGCAAGCCGAGTACCGCTCCAGACAACCGTCACGCAATCGCCGCAGCACGCGCCTGCGGCGCAACCCGCTTCTGGCAAGCCTCATGTGCAAGCGGCAGATGGGCGTTCGGGTCTGCTTGCGCTATTGAAAGTTGAAGCCGAGGCGCGCGATGCCAAGTCGACCCGCGATCTTATTTTCTTGATGGCAAATGAAACGCGCAAGTTAACGCGTGCGCGCCAGATATTTGTTGTGATGCCGGGCGTGACGGGTGCGCTCGAAGTTCAAAGTGTTTCGAGCCTGCCAGCTGTCGACCGCAACGCGCCACTTATCATATTCGTTGAGAAATTGATTGCTGCTTCGGCCGTAAAATCATCTTCGGTTCCCAAGGCGTTAGACGTCGCGCTTGCGGCTGGTGATGAGACGGCCGCGGCTTATCCATTTCGTGCACTTCATTGGTTGCCATTGAAGCACGGCGACAGGCCGCCTATCGGCGGTCTAGTGATGACGCGCGAAGATCAATGGGCCGAACAGGATCTCGTTATTGCTGCTCGACTTTCTGCCGCGTTTGCGCATTCCTGGCTGGCACTCGCTGCGTCGCAGCCCCGAATTTCGAAGGCTTTTAGTACAGTAAGGCGACTTCCATTGATTGCGTCGGTTCTGGCAATGCTAGCACTGGTTTTTGTGACACTGCCTTTGACCGCACTCGCTCCGATGGAAATCATCGCCCTCGATCCCTACGTCATCGCCGCGCCGATTGATGGCGTCATTGAAGCAATTTTGGTTGAGCCCAACCAGGCGATCCAGCCTGGCGATAAGCTCGTCAAATTAAATGACACCACATTGAAGAGCCGCTTTGAGGTGGCTGAGCGTGATGCCAGTGTCAGTCAGGCCCGGCTTAAGCAATCCAATCAAATCGCATTCAGCGATCCGCGCGGCATGCATGAGCTTGGCATTGCGCGCGCAGAACTCGAAGTAAAAATTTCGGAGCGCGAATTCGCACGCGAGATGTTGCAAAAGACTGAAATAGTTTCAGGGCGGGCTGGCCTAGCGATCTACTCTGACAAGCGCGACTTGATCGGCCGGCCTATAGCTGTCGGTGAGCGCATTCTAGAAGTTGCGGATCCCGGCAACATCGTAGTTCGCATCGAACTGCCAGTATCTGACGCGATTGCGTTGCAACCGGGCGCGCGGGTCAAGGTGTTTTTGGACAGCGATCCTCTGCGGCCGTGGCCGGCTTCGATCAAACGCTCAGACTATAAAGCGCGTGTCGGCGAAAACGATATTATATCCTTTATGATTTTAGCAACTCTCGATCCTGACTCAGCACGGCCACTGCCTCGCCTCGGCGTGCGAGGTACCGCACAAGTCTCAGGCGACGATGTTCGTCTCGGCTTCTTCTTATTCCGGCGGCCGATCACGGCCTTCCGGCAATGGACAGGGCTCTGAACATGATGCCGGGCAGTGCTCCACCTCCACCAGCGCTGCCAGAGTTGCGCCAAGACCTCATTGTTGAACCGGGTGCGGCCGGCGCCGGTGGTGAACCGGCATGGTTGATCGTTGATAGCGCCCAGCATCGCTACATTCAAATTGACGAGACTGCCTATCAACTTTTGTCGTGCTGGCAGTCAGGAATACCGTTTTCAGTATTTGCCAGCGTTGCCACGCAGTCATTCAATCATCCAATTTCAGAAGAAGATGTCTCTCGCTTTGTGCGATTTGCGGCCGATAACAATTTGCTAGTTGAGCCGCTGGAAGGTGGCTGGAAGCATTACGCGGCAGCGGCAAGCAAGGCAGAATATGGTTGGCTGATGTGGATGGTGCATAACTATCTCTATATCAAATTGCCGCTATTCCAACCCGAAGCGGCGCTCCGACGGTTGTTGCCTTGGGTTGAACCACTCTATTCTCCGAGGTTTGCTATGGCAATTGTCGCCATTGGACTCGTGGGGTTGTTCCTTGTTTCGAGGCATTGGAACGCTTTTTGGGCAACCTTTCAACATTCATTCAGTTGGCAAGGTGCCGCGTTGTTCGGGGTGGCACTAATTATTGTGAAGAGCGCCCACGAACTTGGACATGCGTTTACTGCGTTGCGGTTTGGCTGCCGCGTCCCGAGTATGGGCGTGTGCTTTCTAGTGATGTTTCCAGTGCTCTACACTGATGTCACCGATGCATGGCGGCTGCAAGAGCGCAACAAGCGGCTGATGATCGGCGGCGCAGGAGTGGCTGTTGAGCTTTCGCTTGCATGTCTGGCTACGTTACTTTGGGCGTTCTTGCCAGAAGGGAGTGCTAAGAGCGTCTCCTTCTCAATTGCGACTGCAGGCTGGATCATGAGCTTGATGGTCAATTTAAATCCACTGATGAGGTTTGATGGCTATTACCTATTCAGTGATTGGCTCGGTGTTAATAATCTACAGTCGCGGGCGTTCGCATTTGGACGCTGGCGATTGAAAGAAATACTATTCGCGCCAAAAGTGCCAGCGCCAGAACGCTTACCGTCCAGGACTGCAACGACCCTGATAGCTTATGCGTGGATCATCTGGGTTTACCGGTTTGTGCTGTTCACTGGCATTGCGGTGATGGTCTATCACATGACCTTCAAAGTGCTTGGAATCATCTTATTTCTGATTGAGATCATCTATTTTGTGATTTGGCCAATGGCGTCTGAAATTCGCGAGTGGTGGGTCGAGCGCCAAGTTCTTGGTGTTTCGCGCCGGGCGAAATTCACAGGTATATTTGCGACTATGGCTTTGGTGATCTGCTTTGTGCCCTGGTCAACGCGAGTGACATTGCCTGCAGTTCTAGAAGCCTCAGAGCTTGCTCGAGTTTTTCCACAACGCGCCGGGATTGTTGGAGAGGTCCGTGTCAAAGCTGGCGACAGAGTTGCGGCTGGAGACGTATTAGTCGTAATCAAGTCGAACGAAATTGAGCACCAGCTCGCAGTCGTAAAAAAGAAAATTACGCTGAATAAAATGCGCTTATCGCGGCGCATTGCTGACAGTGAAGACCGCTCGCAGAGCTTGATCCTAGAAGAGGAGCGGCAATCGCTAGTCTCCGAGCAAGCTGGGCTTATAAAAGTAATAGCCGAACATACGATCGTGTCGCCCCACGCAGGGACAGTGGCGGAATTTAACTCCGGCGTGCATCAAGGCAGGGCGATAAGCAGGAACGAGCTTGTGGCCTTAATCCGGGGGGATGGACCGCTGACAATCCGCGGCTATCTCGCTGGCGACGATGTAGGGCGTCTGCCGGATACGGCTCAAGGTAATTTTGTTCCAGAATTGCCGGGTGCCGGCACCGTGGCTGTCCAGTTTGAGAGTATAGCATCTTCGGGCGCTACCAGTATCGAGGCACCAGAGCTCGCGTCGCTTTTTGGTGGAAGCATCGCCGTCCGCCGCCAAAGTGGCGGTAGCAACGAGCGCCGGTTAGCGCCCGTGAGTGCACAGTATCTTGTTACGCTTACTGCAGCAGCAACCACGGCCCCGCCACCATTTTCAATTAGAGGTGTGGTTGAGCTCAACGGTGAAGCCCAAAGCTTTGCCGCGCGCGTGTGGCGCCAAGTGGCGGCTGTTCTGGTCCGCGAAAGCGGATTCTAAGTTGGGTAATCCGGTGCTCCGGTTGTTCATTTCCTATTTAGAATTACGGAAAAGAGCACGACTTTTAATGGGAATAAAATAAATATCTCTAATTTGTAAATGTAAAAATTTATGAAAATGAGTAATTGCGCTGCTTCAAAATAACAATTGTGTTCCGAACTGAGTAATAATCGGCGGATCATCAAGACTTTCCCAATCATTTCAACTGCAAAT
>JANNFX010000047.1:0-22733 GCA_031380225.1 Hyphomicrobium sp. | reverse complement strand
TTGGTGATGCCTTGCGCACTGACATCACGGGCGCTCAACGCTTCGGCGTAGATGCGCTTTTCGTCGCCTCCGGCATCCATAAAACCGAAGTGATGGAAGGGGCTCACATCTCGATGACCAAACTTGCGGCACTGTTTGCGGATGGTGCGCCTCCAGCAGTCGCCGCCATGACGGAACTGCGGTGGTGAGCTTGCCGAAGTCGTGAGAATGCAACGGCCCGTATGCCGGAAAACTGTTGTCACAACTACGGTTCCGGCAGATCGATGAATTCGCAACCCGGCAGCTCATAATCTGTGCCCGAAAGCACTGCTGTCCGGTTGAGGTTTGAAGATGTGTCATCAAATGCATTTCTGAGATAGAGAAAATTGGTTTGAGCTCATGGCGGGACATGAAATTAATCAGCCCAAATTTCGTCTTCCCGGAAGCCGCGCCAATCGATGCCTGTGATCGGTGGGGCTGCTATTGGCGCGGCTATCCGGGATCATTACCAGCATCCGCAGTCCAGAGACGTCAGCTAAAAAACGCCCAGAAACTCTGGATAAATGCGCCAATCATTTCCGTTTCGCTCAGGTAAAGGTCCCGGATAGCCGCGACTGATAATCCACCGGTCACAATTGCAAACTGCGATACGCGGCTTCCGGGAAAACGACGTGGTGAGGTCATAGCTGCTCAACCGGACAGCCGTGGCCCGAAAGTGATCACGCAGCCTTTTGCATGCGCGCGGCGTCCGACCAGTCCTTGATCTTTTCAAGATCTGGAGGTGGGCCGTCGCGCAGGATACGGCCGCCTGGGTTGGATTGGGCGAACTGCAGCACGGCGGCGCACAGCGTTGCTGGATCGACCAGCTGTAATGACCTGAGTGACCGGAAGCCAGCTCCGACCAACAGCTGCGCGCCAGTGCCAGACAGGCCAGGAACGGTACAAACGAGCCGCGCTTGATCTTGCCATGCCATGACGATGTTGGTGCCAAAGCGCGGATCATCGAGCACTTCAGCAAGATCACGCGGCTCTTGATCGAGGAAGTCACCGACGGTCATGACACCGAGATCAGCAAATTTTTCAGCCATCGCCGGGCCAATCGATGGCGCGCGTTCGAGGTCATCGGCTTCCGACAAGTTAAGGCGCAACGGCGCGCGATCGCGTTGCAACCGGGCGAGTTCGCGGACCGGTTCATCGATCGGCATGTCGGTGGTCTGCGGATCGCTGGTATTGTGCTCATCGTCCTCTACGTCATTCGAGGGAGCCGCGTTTGCACGCTCAATGACTTCGCGCAGTGCGGGCGATTCGCTGATTGGACGGATGTCACGAATGGCATTTGCCATGTGCGGGCTTGGCGCGGCTGCGGTCATACTCACTGGAGCTGCAGGTTGAAGGACAGTAGTACCCGGACTCTGAGCCGTAGCTTGAGTGGCGGCGGCCGTCACGATTGGCGTGCGAGGCACATGCTTTGCAACCGGTCCACCCGCAGCTGACGCCGCAGGAGGGGCTGCGGGTTTCTTAGACTTCCGCCCCGTGACCGCTTCAGCGCGGGCAATCGCCGTTGGACTTGCGGGCGGCAACAGGCGGGAGGCACGTGCGGTCGCGAGCTGCTTTTCACGCGGCGCCAATACTTCTTTCGCATGGAGATCGCGGACCATGCGGTCGTCGTCCGGCAATGTCACCTCGACGCGGCCGGTCGCTTGCAATTCGTCGTACATCGCTTCGACTTGGCGGCGCTCGGCGCTATCGGCGAGCTTCTTGGCCAGAGCTTTGAGCGGAATTTGAACTGCCGCCATCACGGTTTCGAGTGTGAGTGAGACCTCAGGCGGTGCCGCTGCGGCTTCAATGAACGCGCGATCCAAAATCGTGGCAAAGCCCTTCGCGGCGTGCATCAACAGCTTGGAAATAAATGCGCGCGAGGTGGCATCGAGGCCAGATGGCGGATCAACGACGCCAGCCTTGAGGTCATAATGCGCGATCAGTTTTTCGTAATAGACGTTCGAAGTCTCAGCACCCTGGCACACCATGTCGGCGAGCCAGTTGGCGCCCTTTGGCGCGGTGATGATCATGTCCGAATAGTTGGCGTCAGCGTCCACGCGCAGTTTATCGTAGCTGCGGTTGATGCTCCATTCGACGGCGCGATGGATGGAGTTCTCGGCTTCCGACTGTGCTGTATGGAACGGGCAAATAGGGTCGGTATAGTAGTGGCTCAAGACGCCAGCCGCATAAACGGCGCGCTCCCAATCCCGGGCGGCTAGGCCCTCGACCAAATGCTGGTACCAGGCGACGGCCTTGGCAGATGCGCCGCCCCAATAGCCGTCGCGCACATGCAGGACATGATTCTTGAAATCTTTGAATTCTTCGTCAGGCGCTTTGGCGCCGTCCATGTAGACAGTTGCGTGTTTCATAAACACGCGTTGCCAAGCATCGGCATCTGGGCCTGCCAGATGATGCAATGCGTCGAGAGCAAGCTTGTGATGGGTGCCGCGAGCGTGGGCGGCGTAAACGATATTGAATAGCAGCATGGTTCGTTCGTCCTAGAGCGCAGATCGCGCTGTTTTTCAGGACGAACGTAACCGAGTCGCGGGGCCTTCAAGCCCAGTGCATGGGGTTATCCGGCGATCAATTCGGCAGTTGACCATCTACAGCTTGCCAACCGACCAGCCGGTCGCCGAGAGCGGCGAGTTTGGCGGGAAGCGCCGCAAACCCATCAGGGTCTTTTGGCGTCATGACACCCGTTGTCCGCCGTTGATCGACGGAGCGAATCATCTGCTTCAAACGCGGTTGGATTTCGGTGCGCCAACGGGTGCCGTTGAACACTCCGTAATGGCCGACGCCAGGCTGCACGTAGTGGAAATGCAATTCGGTGGGCACATTAGGACACAAGATATGAGCGGCTTCCGTTTGACCAAGGCCGCAGATGTCGTCGCGTTCGCCCTCGATTGAGATAATCGCGGTGTGTCGGATGGCCTTGCAGTCGACCTTCTCGCCGCGATGCATCATGGTGCCATTCGGCAGCGCGTGGTCCTGGAATACGGTCTTGACGGTCTGCAAATAGAATTCGGCCGTCAGGTCCATCACTGCCAAGTATTCCTCGTAGAATTCCTGGTGCTGCTTGACGCTATCACAATCGCCTTTGACGAGATCATGATAAAGCCCGACGTGGGCGTTGACGTGCTTCTCAAGGTTCATAGTCATGAACCCTGTCAACTGGATGAAGCCTGGATAGACGCGGCGCATGGTGCCCGGATGTGGGAAGGGAACCAGCGAGATAACGTTGTTTTCGAACCAGGACAACGGCTTATCCTGCGCCAGCTTATTGACGGCGGTCGGATTGCGGCGCGTGTCGATCGGGCCGCCCATCATGGTCAAAGACGCGGGCGCTAAGGGGTCATTGCGCTTCGCCATAACGGCAGCGGCGGCAAGAGCCGGAACGGCCGGCTGGCAGACCGCAATGACGTGCGTATTGGGGCCAACGAAATGAGTGAATTCGATTACGTAGTCGATGAAATCATCGAGATCGAAGGCGCCCTCAATCATCGGCACGTTGCGCGCGTCGGTCCAGTCGGTGATGTAGACGTCGTGTTCTTCGATCATCGAATTGACCGTGCCGCGAAGCAAGGTCGCGTAGTGGCCAGACATCGGAGCGACGATCAAGACTTTGGGGTCATTGCGCTCGGGCGATGCTTGGAAGTTGCGCTTGAAATGCAGCAAATTGCAGAACGGCTTGCGCAGCGCCACTTCCTCGACGACGCCTGCGATGCCGGTTGGCGTGTGGGCTTCCTTGATGCCGAATACAGGCTTGCCGTAGCGCCGGGTGACGTTCTCGAACAGCTCACATACTGCGGAGACCGCCTTGCCATAGGGCGTTTTGGACAATGGGTTGTAAGGTGAGCTAACCGTGGCCTTTAAGGCCTCGGAACCCAATCGGAATGGTGCCAGCATGGCGTGGACCATCTCATAGGCGTAATAGTTCATGGTGCCTCTCTGAGTCGTCCGTTGACCGCAGAAAACCGCATTTCTGCAAGTCGATACGTGTATGGTGCGCTGCGTCGCCGCTACTTAGCAAGTGCAATAGTGCAACAGGCTTCTCCCCTAATTCCTTAACAACGCCGTAGGGGGATCAAAAGTTCAACGGCCTTCGCGCCACCAAGCAAGGGCAAGAAGCGCCAAAAGCGCTGATAACGCCAGTAATCCCGTAAATAACGGCGTTAAGGCGACGCCGCGAGTTACGAACGCTTCTCGGTCCTTTAGGCCCAGCCAGCCAGTTCCAGAAAAGACTTTCGCATTCGACAGCATCGTGATGCGCGGCACGGTGAGACCGGCTGCCGCCACTTTGGCGCCCGCGCCTAGAGCAGGCGCGGTCCAGTAAACGCCGCCTCCGGTTTGCTCGGTTATTGGCTTTAACTTATCCTCGGTCGCCGTAACTTCGCTCATTTCGCGCGGATCTTCTGAGCCGGCGGCCGCAATTGTGGTTAACGGACCTGACGCTGAGGCGGTTTCAGCTTTGTAGAGCCCAGGAATTTTAACGTCGATCGACGACTTCCAGCGTCCCGGACCAGCCGCTTCAAGCGTCAATTGAGACTTCTCGCCTGTTGGCCCCGACAGCGTCACAGGCTCGATCTTGTCATCCATGGCGTGGCGTTCGAACGACAACTTCATGCCGTTGGCAGTGGCGATCAGGCGGTCCTCTTCGAGATCAGGCTCTTTCATCAGCCAGTGGGCGAGCCGGCGCAGCAAATCGGTGTGTGGTCCGCCACCATCATAGCCGCGCGCCCATAACCAAGCTTGATCTGAGGTCAATAACGCCACCCGGCCTTTACCCTTGCGATCGAGCACCAGCAGCGGTTTGTCTTCAGCGCCGCTTAAAATTGTGCGGCCCTTGTTGGGTGTGACTTCGGCCTGCCGGAACCAGCGGCCCCACGATGCCGGCGCAATTTCGGGATGCAGGGGATCAACGCCCGGCAGCGACGAGGTGACCGGATGCTTGGCGCCATCGACTGTGATCTTGGCTTTGAAGGGGCCGTCGATCACGCGCCCCGTCGGTCCGGCGGGCAGAGCAGGGCCTAGCGGCGTGCGGAAGATGGTGCGGTCACCGGCGTAATCATCGCCGCCCGCAACAAGCAATGCGCCGCCGTGTTTGTCCACGTAACGGGCGATGTTGTCGTAATACAGAAGCTGCAGGATGCCGCGATGCTCATAGCGGTCGAAGATGATGAGATCGAAGTCGTTGATCTTATCGAGGAACAATTCCTTGGTTGGGAACTGAATAAGCGACAACTGGTTGATCGGCGTGCCGTCTTGCTTTTCCGGCGGCCGCAGAATCGTAAAGTGAACGAGGTCAACGGCCGCATCTGACTTGAGCAAATTACGCCACGTTCGTTCGCCAGCGTGCGGCACGCCGGAGATCAACAGCACGCGCAGATTTTCGCGCACGCCTTCAGCCGAAAGCACGGCGCGGTTGTTGGCTGGGGTCAATTCGCCGGGAAGGGCGGGCAATTCAATTTCGATAATGTTGGCGCCGCCATGCGGGAACGGCAAATCGATCGTCAATGGTTTGCCGATTTCGGCCGTGCGCGATTCCTCTGGTTTACCTTCACGGCGGACCTTCAGCGCAACCGTGTTGCCACCCTGACCTGGCTTGCCATTTTCGCGGACCACCAATTCGATGTCGCGCGACTGCCCGACGATCCCGTAGCGCGGCGCCTTGAGCACTTCGATGCGGCGGTCGAACTCACCCGGCCGGCCTGACAAGAGCGCGTGAACGGGGGCTTCGAAGCCCAATTGCGAGACCGCGTTTGGCACATCGTGCACTTGGCCATCGGTCATCAGGATGACGCCTGCGAGGCGGTCGGCTGGTGTATCGGCGAGGGCCTTGTTCAAGGCTCCAAACAATTCCGTGCCGCGGTTTTGACTGTCTCCAGGACGAGCGGCCGAAACCCATTTGACTTCAAGGTTTTTGATGCCTTTGAGTTTGGCTTCGAGATCAGACTTTATAGCGGCCATCTGTTCCGGGCGTTTGTCGAGCGTCTGACTCGTGCTTTCGTCGCTCACGACCACGGCAATACTTGACAGGCTGTCGCGTTCTTCCTGGCGCAGTACCGGATTGAACAGCGCCGCTAGCAGGGCAGCCAGCGCCAGCGCACGCAACCACGCGCCGTGACTGCGCCGGTAAAGCTGTACGGCGATGAGCAACGCAGCAACCGCCATTGCCGCCCACAAAAGCGGCAGCGGTAACAGCGGTGTAAAGTCGATCGACCAGCTCATGCGCTCTCCTAGTGCCCGAGCCGTTCGAGAAGGGCAGGGACATGAACCTGATCGGCTTTGTAGTTGCCAGTCAGCGCATGCATGACGATGTTGATGCCTGAGCGCAGTGACATTTCGCGTTGGCGCTCACCTCCGGGCACAACCGGGAAAAGTGGCTTTCCGCGCTGATCGAGTGCCCATGCCGAAGCGAAATCATTTGAGGTGACGATCAGCGAGGTGACGCCATCAGCGCGCCGCGCTTTGCGGCCGCCGTCCACTTCGTCGGAAGCTGATTGTGCTTCGACCCACATCTGCCCGCCATCCCAGCGGCCAGGGAATGACTTCAAGAGATAAAACGACTTGGTCAGCACGTGACCTTCGGGAACCGGCTCAAGACGCGGCAAGTCAAGCCGGCCGAGCAGCTTTTGCAGGGCCGGTCCCGTTTCTCCAGCCAACGCCATCCCGGTCGGCAGGCCACTTGAATAGTCGCGGGTATCGAAAATAATCAAGCCACCTTGCTTCATATAGGTGTCGATTTTCGCGAGTGTCGCTTCGGGCAGCGACTGCGGATTCTTTTCGACCGGCCAATAGAGCACGGGGAAGAATGCGATTTCGTCGTTGATGATGTCGACACCTACGGGATCACCCGGTTCAACGGCTGTCCGGACTTGGAGCACGCGGCTGAGGCCGGATAGCCCCAAGCGGGCGACATTGTTGATGTCACTGTCTCCGGTCAGCACATAGGCCAGGGTGACACTGTCGGTCGCTCCCTGTGCGTACCCCGGTATTGGCGCAGATTTCTCTGATGGCGGCTTGGTTTCAGTGGTTTTGTTTTGAGCGAAGGCGTGGTGAGGCGCTGCGGCTGCGAACACCGTTGTTGCTAACAGAACAACAGCCGCTACACGCGCGGCCGGGCGCGCCCACGCCAATCCGGTTTGTAGCAAGATGACGGCAACAATGTCGACGAACAGCAAGGCCAGCGCGGCAGCAAGCAACCATGGCTTCAGCGGTTTTGCGGTTTCCGCTTCATAGACGCGGCTCTGTGTGCCGGACGGCAGAGCCGGTAATGGCGCCATCTTCGATTTCTCACCCATGACATTGACGGAGCGTGGTTGGCCGGCCGCACCATAATAGCCGGGCGGATGATCGAAGCTCGCCTGTATCGTGTTGATCTGGGCGGCAGTCAGCGGCTGCGCGGTTGGCGGCGGCGGCTTCAAGGTACCAAATCCGTCAAGCGTGCGGATCGGGATCAACGTTTGAGGCGCTTCCGGCGCCGAGGTGCCATCGGCCGCCGTTGCGCCGTCACTTGACGAGCCACTCAAAGTTCCAAGTGTCGTGATGCGCTTCAGCATTTCGACGAACAAACCCGAGATCGGCAGGTTCGACCAATCGGTGTTGGCCGTGATGTGGAACAACACGAGCGTACCGTCACCAAGTTTTTTCGCAGTCACAAGAGGTGTGCCATCTTTCAGGCGCGCCCAGACCGCCACTTCAGGTGTCAGGCGCGACGGGTCGGCCAAGACTTGGCGATTGATTGTCACTTCAGCCGGAATTTCGAGGCCAGCGAATGGGCTCGCATCGTCGAACGCATTGAGTGGCTGTGGGGTTGACCATGACAAGGCGCCACCCAGACTGCGTCCACCGGCGCGCAACGCAACCGGCAGCAAATCATCGCCGCCTTTTTCAAGCCGCGACCCGCCAAAGCGGACCAAAATGCCGCCCTTCTTGACCCAAGCCTCAAGCTTAGTTTGCACCTCACCGGCGAGAGTGCCGATATCGGCCAGCATCGCAACGCTGACCTTTTCTGCCAGGAGGGTATCGACACCCTGAATCAAATTCTGATCCTTGGGATGCACAATTTCTGCAAACGGCTGCACGGCCTTTTGCAGAAAGTAGAGTGGCGCCAAGAGCGGCTGCGATTTTTCCTGGCTTTCACCCGACATCAGTCCAACGCGCTGCCATTGTGAGCGGCCATCGAGCAGGTTAATGCCACCAGCGGAACCCTGCCCGGCGATCTCAAGCCGCGTAACTTGGTTGCGAAGCTCAAGCGGCAATTCGAATGTGATCCCGGTTTCAGTCGTGCCAGCTGCGAGATTGAACGGTGCTTCGCCAAGCCTCTGACCTTTGGCCGAGAATGCATGCACGAAGCCGGAGTGCTGAGGCCCATCGGCCCTGAGAATACTGGCGATCAGTTTGCCATTTTTGCCGACGCCAGCCTTCAGTCCCAGCGTTTCGTGACCGGCGCTATCGGACACGGTCACGAACGAGCCGCCATCGCTCAGCGCCTTAAGGTCAGCCGCGAAGTTGGCGTCACCAGCACCGTAATCGACGCTGTCCGTCAACCAAACCGTGCCCACTCCGGATTTTTTAGCGGCATCCAGCGTCGTTTTCAGTGCGGTCAATGCCGCGGCCCGATCGGATGCAAATGGCTGCGGCTGCAGTGCTTGCGCGGTGCTGCGGGCGTCGGCCGGCGCTTCGAGTTTCGGTGTGAAGGTTTTGGCACTTTTGGCGGTTGGCACGACGATCAATGGCCGGTTTTGCTGTTCGGCTTCGTTGATCACTTGCGCGATCTGATCCTGGCGCTGTTTCCAGCGTGGCGCCGCCGCCCAGCCGTTATCGATCACCAGGACCAGTGGACCATCGCCCGCCAGACGCGTGTCCTTCGATGGATTGAGCACGGGTTCAGCAAGCGCGCCGATCACCAATGCGGCGGCTAATAATCGGATCAACAACAGCCACCACGGCGTTGTCGAAGGTGTCTTTTCTTTGTTTTCGATGCCGACCAAAATGCGGGTCGCCGGGAAGGCGATTTGGCGCGGCCGTGGCGGCACGGTGCGCAAAAGCCAATAAATCAGCGGCAGCGTTGCCAAGGCGCCGAGCAGCCACGGATTCAAGAAAGCAAGCGCGCCAAAACTCATGCTGGCACCTCACCGGCAACGTTGGTGCCGGTCCACTTATGGCCGCCGTCTTTGCCTTCGAGATGCATCATCAGCGTTAGCAGCAGTTCTGTGGCGGGGTGATCGGTATGGTGGACCAGCATAGTCCAACCGAGCCGCGTAGCGAATGAGAACAACTCGTCACGATGCGCTTTTAGGCGCCGTTGATAGCTGTCGCGCAGTGTTTCCGCCCGGTCGGCGAGCCAGCGTTCAGGGCCTTCCATGCCAGTGAATTCCGTGCGGCCACTGTAGGGCAGCGTTTCTTCGGCGGGGTCCAGAATTTGAACGATATGCCCGCCCACACCGTTGCTCGCCAGCGCTTCGAGGCGGGCTTTGATGGTCTCGATCGGATCCAGAAAATCGCTGAACAAAATCGTACTTGAAAAGCGTTGCAACTGCAGGCTTGGCGGCAGGCTCTCTCTGAGCGACGGCGCATCAGAGTTGATCGCCATTTGCTCGGCGAGCTTCGCAGCTGCCCGGCGGTTGGCCATTGGCTGGGTGACGCCTAGTAGGCCAACGCGTTCGCCGCTGCGCACCAAAAGTTCAGCTGCAGCCAACATCAAAACGATGGCCCGGTCACGCTTTGTCACTTGGCTCAGATGGCTTTTGAAGTTCATCGACGGCGATAAATCCGGCCACAGCCACATGGTGTGGGCGGCTTCCCACTCGCGTTCGCGGACATAAAGTTGATCTGAGCTCGCAGAACGGCGCCAGTCGATCAAGGTCGCGGCGTCAAGTGGTCCGTAGAGGCGGAATTGCCAGAACGTTTCACCCGGACCTGAGCGGCGGCGGCCATGGATGCCATGCGCCACGGTTGAGGCGATGCGGTCAGCATCGAGCAACAGATCAGGCAGGCGGTCGGCAAGTTGGTGCGCATCGCGTTCCAGTGACGGCGTGCCAAACATTCCTGTTTTGCCTTGTTCAGGCAAGATGCCGCCTGCTGGCGTGGCCATTTCGCTCTTACTCCGCCGCCGCGGCTAGCCCGGCGATGAGGGACGCCAGATCGCGGCCTTCGGCGCGGGCCGCGAACGACAGCGCCATGCGGTGCTTCAGGATTGGTTCGGCAAGCGTCAGCACATCGTCGATGGATGGCGCCAAGCGGCCATCGATCAAAGCTTTCGCGCGCACAGCCAACATCAAAGCTTGGCTGGCACGTGGTCCTGGACCCCACGCGATGTATTTATCGGTCTCGGCATTGAGACCGGTACCTGGGCGTGCCGAACGCACAAGCTTCAGAATGGCTTCGACGACCTTGTCAGGAACTGGGATCTGACGCACCAAACGCTGCATGGCGATCAATTCGGGAGCCGACAGAACGGCTTCGAGTTTGCGCTCTTCGGTTCCGGTTGTTGAATAGAGCATCCGGCGTTCGGCTGCCAGATCCGGATATGTGACGTCGATCTGCAGTAAGAACCGGTCGAGCTGCGCTTCGGGCAACGGATACGTGCCTTCCTGCTCCAACGGGTTCTGGGTCGCGAGTACGTGGAAGGGGGCCGGGATATCATGGCGCAGACCGGCAACCGTGACGTGGTGTTCCTGCATCGCTTGCAGTAGGGCAGACTGGGTCTTTGGCGAGGCGCGGTTGATTTCGTCGGCCATCAACAGCTGCGTGAAGATTGGCCCCTTGATGAACCGGAAGGCGCGGGTTTTCTGGGCGCTCTCTTCGAGCACTTCCGAGCCGATTATATCGGAAGGCATCAAGTCTGGCGTAAACAGAATGCGGGTCGCGTCGAGCCCCAGCACACGGCCGAGGGTTTCGACCAGCAGCGTTTTGGCCAGCCCTGGCACGCCGATCAGCAGCGCGTGGCCGCCGGATAGGATCGTGATTAATGTCCGCTCGATGACCACGTCTTGTCCGAAGATGACGCTGGCGGCGGCCTTATGGGCGGCTTGGACGCGCTCGGCGGCAGCTTCCAGGCGAGGGACAATCGAGGCGTCAGTTTGTGTCAGAGTGCTCATGAAGCAAGCTTAATCCGGTTGGCTGCCGCGGGGATAACTTTCTCTAGCACATCCCTATGAACCCGGATCAGACCGTTTTCACGCCGCATGGGTCAAGTTAATCCTGCGTAACGCGTTTTGTTCTGGACGGTTGTTTGGATGCCCGGCAAAGTTTGACGATGAATCAAGGCAAACGCCCTAATCCCGGCGGACTGGAGGCGCTGCAAGCCAGCGTATCCGGCAAGCCGTTACCGCCGGTCGACAGCTGGAACCCGGCTTATTGCGGCGATATCGGGCTGCAGATCCGCCGTGATGGCACCTGGATTTATCAAAACAGCCCGATTGGACGGATGCCGCTGGTCAAATTGTTCGCCAGTGTGCTGCGCCGTGATGCCGATGGCCGGCACTATTTGGTGACGCCGGTCGAGAAAGTCGACGTGGCGGTCGAGGATGCGCCATTCCTGGCCGTCGAAATGCAGATCGCCGGGCATGGGTCCGATCAGCAACTCACGTTTCGCACTAATGTCGATGATGTCGTCACGGCTGGCCGGGATCATCCGATCCGGTTTGCAGCAGAGCCCGGCTCTGGCGGCCTGAAGCCGTACGTGTTAGTCCGCGGCCGGCTCGAGGCGCTGGTCACGCGGGCGGTGTATTACGATTTGATGGAGCTTCTGGTGCCCGCTGCAAACACTTCAGACACTGTGGGCATTTGGAGTTCTGGTGAATTCTTCGATTTCACCTCGAAACTTAACCATTTGGATTGATCACAGCCGACCCTGCAACACTTTGCGGCTTTGATGGTGCGGCGGCGAATGGCCTAAGTGGCGGGACGCTCAACACTTTCAATTCTATTTTTTGACCAGGACGCCGCCCGTGAACATTCTAGGTATTGTCACCAAAAGTCATGACACCGGCTTAGCGCTGCTCAAAAACGGGCATCCGGAATTCATCTACGAAGAAGAGCGTTTCAACCGCGAAAAGCACACCCTGCTGTTTCCGGAGCAGTGTCTCGATGCTGCGTTTGGACCGGGCGGTCCCTATCGCTTTGAAGACGTCGATGTGATTACGACGCCGTGGGATATGGCGCGGCTTCGGCCGACGCTCTTCGGCGCGGTACTGGGCGAACTGCCAGCGAGCCTCAATTTGCTGTGGCCCTCAGCGCACAAAACCCAGGCCTCGGCCATCGTCAATTTGCCGATGCGATTGAAGATTGGCCTCAAGAAGCAGTTCGGCTGGAAAGCCAAGCTGCCGCCGATCGTTGAAGTCGGCCATCACGAGAGCCACGCTTCGGTGTTCTTCGTGTCGCCATTTGAAGAAGCGACCGTGCTGGTGATGGACGGCTATGGCGACGAGACGGCAACCAGCGCGCACTATGGCCGCGGTAATACTCTGACGCGCACCTTCGCTGATGGCTTCTTCGACAGCATCGGCATGCTGTATTCTTTGGTCACCGAGCACATCGGCTTCAAGGTGTTTGAAGAGGGCACCGTGATGGCGCTCGCGGCCATGGGCACACCGGCCTACACAACGCAATTCAAAGATATTATAAAGCACCTGCCCGAAGGCCGGTTCACGATCAATCGCGATTATACCAGTTATCAGACCCACGGCTTCAACAAGCCGTTTACGCGCAAATTCTATGAAGTATTCGGTCCCGCCCGCAAAAAGGGCGAGGCGCTGACACAGCATCATATGGACATCGCCTATGCGCTGCAGCATGCTGTCGAAGATGTGATCTTGCACGTCACGCGGCAATTGCAGAAAACTCATAAGTCAAAGAACCTTGTCATAACCGGCGGCGTTGCGCTGAATTGCGTCGCCAATGCCCGCGTGTTGCGCGAAACTGACTATGAAAATGTCTGGGTGCCGCCGTGCGCGTCCGACACCGGCGCTCCACTTGGCAGCGCGCTCTATCATCATCACGTCACGCTCGGAAATAAGCGCGAGTTTGTGTTGAACCACGCCTTCTACGGTAAGGACTACACCGGCGCTGAAATTACGGCGGCGCTCGATGAAGCGGGCCTCACCTACGAACGCATGGACTTGCAACCGCTGCTCAAGCGGGCCGCGCAAAATCTTGCTGATCAGAAAATTGTCGGTTGGTTCCAGGGCCGCGCCGAAATGGGTCCGCGTGCGCTGGGCAACCGTTCTATCCTGTCTGACGCGCGTTCGAACAAGATGAAGGATTTGATCAATGCTCGCATTAAGCATCGCGAAGCCTTCCGGCCATTTGCGCCAGTCGTCCTATTCGATCGCATGGAGGAGTATTTCGAGTTCGAGCAGCCTGATCCGTTCATGACCATGGCGCCGCGCATCCGCCCCGATAAGCTTGCCGCTATTCCTGCTGCTGCTCACGTTGACGGCACTGGCCGCATCCAAACCATCGATCGTTCGCAGAACGCGCGCTACTACGGCGTCATTGAAGAGTATGCCAAGATCACCGGCATCCCCGTGATCTTGAATACCTCGTTCAATCGGCAAGAGCCGGTCGTCAATGCGCCCGCCGAAGCGATTTCCTGCTACCTCAGAACCGACATGGACGTGTTGGTGCTCGGCGATTTTTATACCACTGATCGCAACCCCGCTGCCATCCGCCGCGCCGTCGACGCGTTTGCTAAAAAGGCCCAATAACCACGGTTTTTCGCAGAGTTTCTACACCGTAGCAAAGTGTGGGATCTGTCAGCGACACTATGGCGACTGTCTCTGACGGGTTGGACGAGGCACCAATTCCATCACACGGACAGGGCTCGGCGATTCAGATTGCTAATAGCGGTTCGCGGTTGCTGATGCCGCTAATGGCATTTGCCGAACGTTTGCCAAGGAGCAGCGCGTTTTGGCTACCTTAAGGTCTTGCCGTCCTATGGTGCGGGAAGAAATTGCGCCGTCTCTGCTCTTAGTCCGCCGGTGCATTTGTGGTGGTATCCTCGAGATGCACGGCGGTATTGGCCCCCGACATTGGCATCGTCGTGGCCTCCGTCCTAGCCACGGTCGTGGCAAATGACACTCAAAGCCCTCATCATCCGCGCCGATGGCGTACTGGTCGAAACCAGCGAACTGAAACGCCGCGCGCTCAACCAAGCTGTGGCGGACGCCGGATTCAGCTGGGTTTGCGATCGCGCCGCCTATGCAGAAGCGTTGCTTGTTGGCTCGGCGCCACAACCGCTCGTCGCCTCGATCATGCCGAAACTCGGCTACAAGAGTGGCGGCGATGACGCCAAACACTTGGCCGCCGCCATGGCGCGCCGCAAGGCATCCATCCTAAGCGCGTTGTTGGCAGAGACGCTGCTTGATGCGCGCCCGGCCTTGAACGATGTGACGCTGGCAGCGCGCGGCGAAGGCATACGCTTAGCCTTGATCACACCGCTGAAGAGTGTGGATGCGCATCACATCGCCGTAGCAGCACTCGGCGAAGATGGCCCGAAGCGGTTTGAGATCATTTCAGGCGCCAGTGCCTCCTCGGTGGAAACGCCACTTTCGGCAATTTACTCCGAGGCCGTTGACAGGCTGGGAGTGGAGCCTTGCGAATGTCTCGCGATTGATTGCAGCGCGGAGGGCTTGAATGCTGCTGCTGCAGCCGGCGTGCGCGCGCTCATCATTCCGAGCAAATTGGCGAGCCAAGATGGACTGGAATCCGCGGTGTTCGTCGCGACTGATTTGCCAGATCTCATCGACTTGACTGGCGCCGCGCGGCTCAATCCATTGACTGCCGAACAACGCACCGAACTCATCAATGCTTTGCATCGCTTGCACGCGGGACACCGCGATCCGCATGGACCTTGGGAAGGACTACACGCCATGAAAGTATCGGCCATTCTGCAAGCCAAAGGTTCAGCCGTCAAAACCGTCGACAGCGCCACGACAGTCCGTGAGTTATCGAGCCGCCTTAAGTCTGACGGCGTCGGTGCCATGGTTGTTGTTGACGGCGCTGGGCGGCTGGCGGGAATTATTTCTGAGCGCGACGTGGCCCGCGGCATCGCCGATCATGGGGCCAAGGTGCCGGGCATGCTGGTCACCGATTTGATGACCAAGGCAGTGATCACCTGCTCACCGGATGATACGGTTTCCAACATTTCACGCATCATGTCTCAGCGGCGCATCCGCCATTTGCCAGTTTTGAAAGATGGATCTTTAGCCGGAATCGTCAGCATCGGCGATGTCCTTAAACACCGCTTGGATGAGGTGCAACTCGAAGCCAGCGTGTTGCGCGACTACGCACTGGCGCGGGGGTAGGGTGGGCCACTACAACCAGCGGGATCAGGCATCATGAGCCGGCTACATCAACATGCCGAGACACACCGGACTGATCGCATCGGTTGGCTCCGGGCCGCGGTGCTTGGCGCTAACGACGGCATCATTTCAACGGCAAGTTTGATCGTCGGTGTGGCGGCCGCGGCGGCCAAGCCGAGTGACATCTTGTTGACGGGAGTCGCTGGCTTGGCCGCGGGCGCCATGTCGATGGCGGCTGGCGAGTATGTGTCGGTCAGTTCGCAAGCTGACACTGAGACCGCCGATCTCAATCGCGAACGCCAAGAACTCGCCGACAGTCCAGAGGCAGAACGCGAAGAGCTGGCGCAAATCTACGTCAATCGCGGGCTTGATCACGCCCTGGCTGTCAAAGTCGCCGATCAATTGATGGCCAAGGATGCACTTGCAGCCCATGCCCGCGATGAACTCGGCATCTCAGAGTTGACGGCGTCCCGGCCCGTTCAGGCGGCCATGGCTTCGGCGGCCTCGTTCGCTGTCGGAGCGGCGATGCCATTGATGATGGTACTGGTGGCGCCCGCTGACAAGCTGATCGCCGTTGTCACGGCGGCGACGCTGATATCGTTGGCTTTGCTGGGCGCGATCGGCGCCAACGCAGGTGGTGCGCCAATGGCGACAGCGGCCGCCCGGGTGACGTTCTGGGGAGCTTTGGCCATGGCTTTGACCGCCGTCATCGGCAAGATCTTCGGTGCAACTCTGTAAAACTGAGCGCGAAATGACGGGAGACACTCATGGCCAAAGACTTCAAGACAGGCCGGATAGACTCTAAGCCAATTGTGGCGTTCGGTAAGCGCCCCGAGGGATATTTCCCGAAAACGAAATAGCTGCGTTGAAGTTGAGACACAACGAATTGGCGAAACACACTTTCAAATTGCAATCGCTAGACGCCGGGCAGGTGCCGGGTTACGCATAGTCCGGATTGTGTGCACAAAGTCGATCAAGTTGGTCCCCTTGCAGCATCGCGGTCGAGCGTAAACCGGGGGACGGTCATGAAGTGTCGCGTTGCAGCCGCTATTGCGGTTGCCATCAGTCTGTCGGCGTGCGCGACCATCACCAAAGGCACCACCCAAACCGTCGCCATCCAAACGCCAGGAGCGCCCGGCGCATCGTGCACTCTGGTGTCGGAAGGGATAGGCACTAAAACGGTGACGACCCCGGCCACCATCGTGCTTGATAAGAGCCAGCACAGCATCGCCGTGTCATGCAAAAAAGAGTGCTTCCTAGACGGCACCGGCATCATTTCATCAAGTACCGAAGGCATGGCGGCCGGCAATATCATCGCGGGCGGCGTTCTTGGCCTCGGCATCGACGCCGCGACAGGGGCCATGAATAAATATAACCCCGATACGCAGATCGGCATGGTCGCCGTTCCCGGTTGCCGGCCAACGCAATAGTCAAGTCGCGATTCGCGCGAGCCTTTAGGACGCGTGACGATCACTCAACCGGCGCGCCGAGCGACATGCGCCCGGTTGGCGGGCGGACGATGATCTTGTCTTCGAATTTCTCGGAACTCGACGGGTTGGACCATGGCAGCGCCGCCGTGTCGGCGGCTTCCAGTGTACTGGCTGACACTGAGGCGCCATCAAGTGCGCGCGCGAACAACGACGGATCGATGCCGGTTGTCGGATGCGTTTCAGCGTTAAGGGTCGCTGTCTCGCCCATCCACGGTAGGACTTCATTGCCGGCCCCTGCTGCAATCCCAGCCGCTGCCATCGCTTCTGCGCCGGGCGGGACTGGGCTACCATCTTCAACACCGGGCAGTGCCAGCGGGGCTTTACCGTCGTGGGCGACGCGCATCACCTGTTGCCAAATACCAGCCGGTAATCCGCCACCCATGACATGGTTCATCGGTTGGCCGTTGTCGTTGCCAATCCAGACGCCGCCTGAGAAATGCGCGGTAAATCCGACGAACCAGGCGTCGCGGAAATCCTGAGTGGTGCCGGTTTTTCCGCCGGCCATATGGCCCGGTATGGCAGCGCGCCGCCCGGTGCCCCAAGTCATGCCTGCATGCAGCATGTCGTTCATTTCGGCGACGTGCTGAGGCGCGATGGCTTGAATGTCGCCTGGCGCGGCCCGCGCATAGAGCACACGGCCCGAACTCATACGCACGCGGCGGATGGCATGGGGCTCAACAGAACGGCCGCCATTAGCAAACGTCGTATAGGCGCCAGTCAATTCGAGGAGCGCCACTTCCGACGTGCCAAGCGCCATCGAGGGGTCGGGGCGCAGATCCGATGTGATGCCAAGCCGGTTGGCGGTTGCTGCAACTTTCTTGGGGCCACTCTCGACCATCAAACGCACGGCGACAGAGTTGATCGACTGTGCCAGCGCTTGACGCAGCGTGACCGGGCCCAAGTATTTGCCGTTATCGTTGCGCGGGCTCCATTCACCGACCATCATCGGCGCATCATAGACAAGGCTATCGGGTGTGAAGCCGGCTTCGAGTGCCGTCAAATAAACGAACGGTTTGAATGCTGATCCAGGCTGCCGCCGGGCTTTGACGGCGCGATTGAACTGGCTCGCAGCATAGTCGCGGCCGCCGACCATGGCGCGGATGCCGCCATCGGTATCGAGCACAACGAGTGCGGCCTGGCTGGCCTGCAGCGTGGCGCCATTGGTCTTCAATTCGCGTGTCACGATTTCCGAGGCGCGCTTTTGAAGGCCGGCATCGATGGTGGTTTCGACGACGATTTCAGCCTGGCCGGAGCCGGCGAGTGGCGGCATGTTTTCGAGAATGTAGTCGATGGCGTAATCGATGCCACTATCGGATTTCTTGCCCTTGCCTTCAACGAACCGCACTTGCTCGGCGTTGGCGCGGTTGAATTCTGTGCTCGTGATGGCGCCGTAGTCGAGCATTTTTGCCAACACCGACTTGGAGCGCTGGATCGCCTGTGCCGGGCTTGACGCCGGCGAATATTTCGATGGGGCTTTCAGGAGCCCAGCAATGACTGCGGCTTCCGACAACGACAATTCACGGGCTGATTTGTCGAAGTAGCGCTGGGCGGCGGCTTCGATGCCATACGCGCCGCTGCCGAAATAGACCCGGTTCAAGTAGAGTTCGAGGATTTCATCCTTCGACAGCCGCACTTCGAGCCAAAGTGCCAGCACAAATTCTTCGAGTTTGCGGCCAAGCGTGCGTTCCGGCGTCAGGAACATGTTTTTGGCGAGTTGCTGGGTCAGTGTCGAGCCACCTTGCGCAAACCGGCCTGCGCGCAGATTGGCGAATACGGCGCGGATCATGCCTGCCGGATCGACGCCCCAGTGACTATAAAAGCGCCGGTCCTCAGTCGCAACAACCGCGTCGGTGACACGGCGCGGCAGCATTGAAACTGGCATGTATTGATGTGCGGCGCCGCGTTCCGACAACACCGAACCATCGCGGGCCAGTATGCGCACGACCGGCGCATGTTCATTGGCTGTGCGGCGGACGGAAATCGGATCTGGAAAAGCGATCGTGTAATAGATCAACAGCGCGCCGATGCCGGCGGCTGTGACAGTGGCTGTCAACAGCGGCACGCCAATCAACCAACGCACGCGGACCGGCAAGCGGCGCCACAGCGATTTTGTTAAAGTGGAATGAGATGACTGTCCCGGGACAACGGATCCAAACGACTGTCCGCGCGGGGCCGCATGCCCCGACGCTGGTGCTGACGCCGGTTTTCGGTCGCGACCCAACAAACTCATGTTCTTACCTGAGCCCGCTTCCGGGCCGTCCCCACTTAGTTGTCTTTAAAATACGACACGTTCCTATAAGGCGCAGTTAACCAACGGAATTTGGCAGTCCGTTCGAGGTGCCGTTTGACGTGATTGTGCGGTGGTACAGAGCAAATTTCGCGCCAGTCGCTTTGATCAGCAACTTGTTCGCCATTCGTTCGACGTAGTTTCTTGAATTGGTGCGCTCAGCTGAGAGTTTGTTTGGGTTTACCTGTCGTTAACCCAGAGTGCGCTTGTCTCGGCTAAAGAGTTGGGTGTTGCCGTTGTCCGGGAAAGTTGCGTCCATGAGTGAGAAGCGCCGCGTAGCTGCACCATTGCAGGCAAACCGGGTGATCAACGGCGATTGTCTTAATGCGCTCCGGCAACTGCCAGACGCCAGCGCCGATCTGGTGTTCGCCGATCCTCCTTACAATTTGCAGCTTGGCGGCGATCTCATGCGTCCCAACAATACCCGCGTCGATGGCGTTGATGATGCCTGGGATAAGTTTCAGAGCTTTGCCGCTTACGATGCGTTTTGCCGCGAGTGGCTCATCGAATGCCGGCGCGTGTTGAAGCCTGACGGCGCGATCTGGGTCATCGGTTCGTATCATAACATCTTCCGCCTCGGCGCTCTGATGCAGGATCTCGGATTCTGGCTGTTGAACGATATCATCTGGCGCAAAGTGAACCCGATGCCGAACTTCCGCGGTAAGCGCTTCACCAACGCGCATGAGACGCTGATCTGGGCGGCGCGCGATCAGAAATCGAAGGTCACGTTCCACTACGAAAGCCTCAAAGCACAAAATGATGATGTGCAAATGCGCTCCGATTGGTTGTTCCCAATTTGCGCTGGGCCGGAGCGCTTGAAAGACGACGGTGGCCGCAAAGCCCACCCGACACAAAAGCCGGAAGCCTTGTTGCATCGCTTAATCCTCGCCACCACCAATCCCGGCGACGTGATCCTCGATCCTTTTTTTGGCACCGGCACCACTGGTGCAGTCGCCAAGTACCTAGGCCGCAAGTGGATTGGCATCGAGCGTGAAGCGGACTATGCACTGGCCGCAACCGAACGCATCAAGGCGGTTAAACCAGTGTCGCAAAGCGCGCTTGAAACGTTGCGCTCGAAACGCACTGAGCCGCGCGTGCCGTTCGGCACCATTATCGAACTCGGCATGTTGAAGGCCGGCAGCCCGCTGTTCGATGAGCGCCGTAAAGTGCGTGCCGAAATCAAAGCCGATGGTTCACTCGCAGTGCCGGGTATTCAAGGCTCGATCCATCGCGTCGGCGCCGAAGTGCAAGGCAAACCGGCCTGCAATGGTTGGACCTATTGGCATTATGAATTTGAAGGCAAATTGAAGCCGATCGATTTCTTGCGCGAGCGCGCCAAGCGCCAACTCGGTTTGATTCCAGCACGCTCAGCTGACAATCCGGTCATCGTCGCAGCGGAGTAGCAGTCTCTGTTCCTGGAAACCCCTACCGCTGCTTGGTGCCGGAAAGGGCGTAGTTCATGATCTTGTAGCAGAGATGTGCGGCCGTGTAGTCATAGAGGTGTAAACCTTTGATCGGCGCCAGCTCAACCACGTCTGCGCCGACAATTTTGCTGACCTCGGCCGCGCGTTTTAAAATTTGCAGCGCGTGCAGGTATCCGATCCCGCCCGGCGTTGGCGTCCCGGTCGCTGGCATCAGCGCGCCATCCAATCCGTCAATATCGAATGAGACATAGACCGGGCGCCCAACCAAAGGCTGGACGATTTTTTCGATGTCCCAGTGCGCTTGGTCCTTGCCCCAGTGAATGTGAATGCGGTCGCGGTTGGCCTCGTAAAACGCAACTTCAGCCGATGAAATCGCGCGGATTCCAACCGACACAAGGGACACATTCGGCTGGTCGAGCACGCGGCGCATAGCTGCGGCATGGCTGTAGTGTTCGCCGTGATAGCCGTCGCGCAAATCGGCGTGGGCATCGAACTGCAATACGACGAGGTCATCGTAGCGTTTTGCGAACGGGCGAATGGCGCCGGCGGTCAAGGAATGTTCGCCGCCGATGATCAACGGAAACTTGTCCTCGTCCAGCACCGTCTCGACCAGTTCTTCGATCTGCTCAAGAGCGGCTTCAATTTTCTTTTTTATTTTGGGTTCCCGGATGGCGGCGATACCGTAATCTTTATAGGCCTCGCGCCACAGTTCCTCGTCGAACATTTCGAGTTGGTGGCTAGCGTCGAGAATAGCTTGCGGGCCTTTGTGAGTGCCGCCGCCGTAAGAGACCGAGGCCTCAAGACCAAATGGAATGACGACGCAGCGCGCCTCGTCTGGGCGAGCGCTGTCCTCGCGCAGTGGATCAAGAAAGCTCTCGTCTCCGGGGAGATAATCAAGTTTGGATTTTTTTGAGGACATCGAGCCGCCCAAAGTGAACTAAAGGTTTAGCGCCTCCTAGCTTCACAACTGCCGCTAATCAACCACGCATGTGGCCCCAGGTCTATTCTGCAGACAAAAAACGATGAGCTCGCTTTGTTGGGAGTGCGGGGCCGCGATTAGCTCGGCCTTGTAACTTTTTTGTCCGTCGTCCAAACGTTCATCCCAGCAAAGTCTGGGCCGCGGCATACTTTACCGGATCTGGGGCGGGATGTCATTCGCAACCAAGAATTGGTTTCGTCGATGTGGTCTGGCTTGACGGATCCCTAACTTCGTGGCGATGACGACATGACTATGACGGTAAATTCGATGCTGAGAGGGCTTTGAGACGTGTCTGTGGATATGCTTTTGGTGACTTTGCTCATCGCGCTCTGCGTCGACGGCGGCGTTGGCTATCCCGGTGCCGTGTTCCGCGCGGTTGGCCATCCCGTGACTTGGATCGGCGCGTTGATCGGATGGCTTGATCGTACTCTCAATCAAGCAGCTTCAAGTTTTGCGGTGCGGCGTTCAACGGGTGTTGTGGCGCTCGTTGTAATCATCGCAGTTCCCGCCGCAATTGCTTTTGCAATTCAACATTTCGTAGCGTCGTCGTGGCTTGGAACGGCCGTGCTCGCAATCGCCGTCGCGTCGTTATTTGCCAGCCGCAGCTTATACGATCACGTTCGCGACGTGGCAGGCGCTCTTGAATCGACGGGCTCAGCCGCAGAGACGTTAGCTGCCGGACGTGTAGCGGTCGCTCGCATTGTTGGCCGCGATCCCGATGCCTTAGACGAAAGCGGCGTCGCGCGTGCGGCCATCGAAAGTTTAGCTGAGAACGCATCCGACGGCGTCGTCGCGCCAGTGATTTGGTTTTTGATCGGCGGCTTGCCAGGGCTCGCGGCCTACAAAGCCATCAACACCGCCGACAGCATGATCGGCCACCGTACTCCGAAGCATGAAGCGTTCGGTTGGGCGTCCGCGCGGCTTGATGATCTCGTCAATTTGCCAGCGTCGCGTGCGACCGGAGCGTTGTTTGCGCTCGCCGCCGTTGTGAACCCAGGGGCGGCGCCAGGCGCGGCCGTTGCAGCGATGGCCCGCGATGCCAATGGTCACCGCTCGCCAAACGCCGGTTGGCCGGAAAGTGCGATGGCCGGTGCGTTGGGCTTAAAGCTCAATGGTCCACGCCAGTATGGCGGCCAGATCACCACTGACGCCTACATGGGCAACGGCCGCCGCGAGGCAACCGCTGCCGATATCCGCCGCGCGTTGCGGCTCGCGTTCATTGCGTGG
>JANNFX010000026.1:0-1927 GCA_031380225.1 Hyphomicrobium sp. | reverse complement strand
CCGGCGAGATACTCGCTACCTGCCGTTTGCGACTTTACCGCTGCTATTTGGCCTGCAGCAGTTCTTCGAAGGCATGGTTTGGACCGGCGGCCGGTTCGCTGACCCCGGCATGGTCGAGCAGTTTTCGCTGGCGTACATGTTCTTCTCTTGGCTCGCATGGCCTGTGTGGGTTCCATATTCAACTTACTTCCTGGAGCCTTGCGACCGGCGTCACATCTATTTGCTGCTGGCGATTCTCGGCGGAATGCTCGGCGCGTTGCAATATGTCCCTTATTTCGCCCATGATGGTTGGTTGGTCACAAAATTCTTGGACCACGCCATCAGTTACCAGGGTACGCACTTGCTGGACCTCGTCGTGCGTTATGAGTTCACGTACCTCCTATACGTGTTCGTGATCATCACGCCGCTCGTCACGTCCTCGATCAAAGACGTGAACATATTCGGATATCTCGTTGGGCTTGTCCTGTTCATCACATTCTTCTTTTTCAAGTTTGCATACATTTCGGTCTTTTGTTTCGGCGGCGGGATCATGTCGCTTTTCATTGTCTACATGATCTCGCGCAATGACGCGAAACTGCCAGCTCATCACAATGTCCCTGCTTCACCTGCGTTGAAAGTGATTTGAGGAGCGCGTTGGATTGAGAGTCGGGCGACATGACTAAGACGCAGGACAACAAGCTCCAGACTTGAGGAAGGTAGAGAGTGATGAAGACGATCAATCTACATGTCGGCGAACTGATATCGCCGCTCGGTGCCCTTGGGGTCGAAAAGCAGTTGTCGAAGCTCGACGGCGTGAAGGCAGCTGCAGTCAATCAGGTTTCCGGCAGCGCGACGTTAACATATGACGACGCCAAGATATCGCCCGCAGACATCGCGAGAGCCATTGAGCAATGCGGTCACCATTGCACGGGCGAGCTCACACCCTTGCATCTGTGTGAAACTCGCACGCCAGCCCGGCGAGATACCGCTGCGGCCAGCGGTGCTAGGTTTCAAACGCATGATCATGCGGCTATGCGCCAGAACGTACGTCCGGCGGGTGATGCACCCGCTGCCAAGTCCGCTGGCACTGCCGCGCCCAAGCCGGTATTGGTGCAATTGCGGGCGGCCGATCACAAGGAAGGACACGGCGGAGAAAACAAAGACGCCATGGCTGAGGAAATGGGCCACGGCGCCGGCATGGATATGCAGGCCATGGCCCGCGACATGCGCAACCGCTTCTTTATTGCCCTCGGTTTCACCTTGCCAATCTTCTTCCTGTCACCGATGGGCATGGACTCGATTAAAATCTCACCTCCATTCGGCCTGCGGCTGGATCCCGTGCTGTTCGTTCTGGCCAGCGGCGCAATTCTCTATCCGGTCTGGCCCTTTGTGATTGCGGCTTATCGTGCGCTTAGGAACGGGGTTGCCAATATGGCGGTGCTGGTCGTTCTCAGTGTCGGCACCGGATACCTGTTCAGCCTCGGGTCCACGTTCATTTACGGTGGCCAGCAGTTCTACGAAGCATCGGCACTTCTGCTGGTCTTCATACTGCTTGGACACTGGCTCGAAATGCGAGCCAGGGCTGGCGCCTCCGAAGCCATCCGCGCCCTCATGGATTTAGCACCACCAAAGGCAAACGTGCTGCGTGACGGCAAGGAGGTGGAGGTACCCACCGCTGAAATTATTGCCGGCGAAACGGTCGTGATCCGGCCGGGGACCAAGATTCCAGTCGACGGGACAATCACCGAAGGCACGTCTCTGGTCGATGAGTCGATGCTCACGGGCGAATCGATGCCAGTCGAAAAAAAGGTGGGCGACGCGGTAATCGGCGCGACTATCAATAAGAGCGGCACGTTCCAATATAGCGCCACCAAGGTCGGCGCGGACACGGCGCTCGCACAGATCGTAAAGCTCGTCCAAGAAGCACAAAATTCCAAGGCGCCCTCGC
>JANNFX010000271.1:0-58680 GCA_031380225.1 Hyphomicrobium sp. | reverse complement strand
AACACCGGCCTCGCCACACACTGCGGCGCGTTGCGAATGGGCGGCGTGCTCAAACCCATTGAACCTCAGATTTGGCTGTGACGTATTTGAAGTTCCGGGTTTCACAAGCCGGGCGCGATCCCGCCTCCCCACAATTGTCATACCGGGGCTTTTACCGAGGACCCAATGTGAAGCGTCCTCAAGCAGCGCAAATGCGTGTTGCTGTTGCCGCGAGCGATCCTTCCCGGCCTGCGTTGGCCGCGAGATGGGTCCCGGGGACAAGCCCCGGGATGACAATTGTGGGGGGTGGCCAGGGGTAGCCCGCTACTTCCAAAAGGTTCTCCGGCATTATCGATGGCCACAGCGATGATGAGACGCCGTCAGCCCTTGACCGTCCCCCTCACCATCGCCCAAAAGTTGGGCCAAGCATCGTAATTCACATCAAGAAAAGACAGACGAGACCATCATGGCCGGCCATTCAGCTTATAAAAATATTATGCACAAAAAGGGCCGCGCCGATGCGGCCCGCGCGAAAATCTTCGCCAAATTCAGCCGTGAGATTACGGTGGCGGCCAAATTGGGAATGCCTGATCCGGCCATGAACCCGCGGCTGCGCCTCGCCATCCAAGAAGCGCGCGCCGAAAACATGCCGAAAGATAACATCGAGCGCGCAATCAAGAAGGCGTCCGGAACCGACACTGCCAACTATGACAGCGTGCGCTACGAAGGCTACGCGCCAGGCGGCGTCGCCATTATCGCCGAAGCGTTGACAGACAATCGCAATCGCACAGGGGGTGCGGTCAGGTCGGTGTTTACAAAATACTACGGCAACTTGGGCTCAACCGGCTCGGTCTCACATATGTTCACTCATACCGGCGAGATCACGTATAAAGCTACCGTTGCCTCGGCTGACGTGATGTTGGAAGCGGCGATCGATGCAGGTGCTGACGATGTGCAGTCTGACGCCGTGCATCATGTCGTAACGTGCCCGTTCGATACACTCGGCACAGTCGCGGCGGCGCTCGAAACAAAACTCGGCGAAGCCAACAGCGTCAAGACAGTATGGCGGCCAAACTTGACGACACTTGTCGATGAAGACAACGCGCTTTTGGTCATGAAAATGATTGCAGCGCTTGACGACGACGAGGACGTACAAAACGTTTACGCGAATTTTGAAGTTTCAGAAGACGTGATGAAGAAACTGACGGCAGCTTAAGCGGGAGGCTGCGCCGGTTCATAAGGTGGGAAACGAATGAACTGGACATTGAGATTTGGCCGCGTCCGCGCCGCCGCTGCAATGGTGTGTGTGGCAGCCGCTGTCGCTGGCACCATTGAAATCGCAAAGCCGTTGCCGGCCTCAGCCGGCGAAGCGGCGAAAGACGCCATTCCCGAAGCGGTTGAACGAGCCGCCCAAGGCCTCGACCCCAAACTCACGGCCCAACCAGACGCCGCTCAACCTGCCACTCCAGACGCTAAAGTTGTGAACGCTGGCCCGGCCATTGTCACCACCGGCGTCTACATCAACGACATTCAAGAACTTGATTTCCGCACCCACAGTTATGCTGTCGATCTTTACGTCTGGTTCCGCTGGAAGGGGTCGGACATCACACCACAAAAATCACTGGAATTCATGAACCGTTACGCGCCGAACGACCACGTGCGTGATAACCTCTACGAAGAACCGAAAGAAATGCCGGATGGTTCGCGCTACGCCATCATTCGCAATCAGGGCCGCTTCTCAGCCAAATTCCAGCTTGAAAAATATCCCTTCGATCACCAGGTTCTGAAAATCCTATTCGAAGATACGGTCGGCACAACTGCCGCTCAAATTTATGAGGCCGACAAAATTCCTGTCGCTATCAACCCTGCCATTTCATTGCCTGGTTTCATCATGGGCAAGCCGCGGCTTGAGTTCGCCTCGAACACGTATCCAACGAACTTCGGCGACCTGACCTCGGACGGAACAGAAAACTATTCGCGTGGCATCGTCTCGGTGCCAATTGAGCGGCCGTTAACAGCTCTATCCGTCAAGACCTTTGTGCCCGTCCTATTGATCATTGTCTGCGCTTCACTGGTATTTTTTGTCCGCCCCATCTACGTCGACGGCCGTATCGGGCTCGGAATCACTGCCCTTCTGACACTGGTTGCATTACAAATCACGGCGGCCTCGTCGCTGCCGGAAGTCGACTATTTGATGCTCATCGACAAAGTCTATCTGGTGTCCTACGCGTTCATCATCCTGTCCTTGCTCCGCGTTGTGACCACGTCATGGGGCGGTGGTCATGAAGAGCGTGAGCGATCCATATCGCGAGGCGACCGGATTTGGGCGCTGGTGCTCGGCTTGGCTTACATCGGAGCGCTGACAGCAATCATGTGGTCTGGAATTGCCGCCAATATCTCAGCCGTGGCCGGACTTTAAAGTGAGCCCGCGCATGCCGGGAAACAGCGACGGCCGCGTTGTTCACGTCGAACACTGTGAATTAGTGGCCGGTGACCGGCCGTGGCTTTATGCTCGACAGAACTCCGCTCTGATCGATGCTCATTGGCAGCGCCGTTCCGCTGAGAGCCCAGCGTTCTTTAACGGCCAAGTCTTGATGCTGGCCGATTACAGCATCGGTGACGGCACGCTTAAGGGAGAGTTCTTCGAAACCGCCTTCAAGGCCTTCCTGTACTGGCGCGAAACCGGCGAGCAGCCAGGCTGCGGCATTACCGATGGCTTTGGATCGGCGTTGATCCGGTCGCGCGATGGCGCGGTGCTGCTCGGCCTGCAAACCGCAGGCAACATCAACGCCGGACTCGCGTATCTTCCAGGTGGATTTATCGACCGGCGTGATATCAAAAACGTGGACGGCTGTCGCATTATCGATATCCGGTCGAGTATCGCGCGCGAAGTTGCAGAAGAGACCGGTCTTGGCGCTGCAGACTTGGCGTCACAGCCGGGCTACACCCTCACGCTCACCCGAGCACAAATTTCAATCGCGGTGAGCTACCAGTCTCAACTCGACGCCGATCAACTGCGCGCAAAAATACTGCAGCACATCTCAACCGAAGCCAATCCAGAGTTGGCTGATATCGTAATTGTGAGGAACAAACTAGATCTCGACGGGATTGCTATGCCGCATTATGCAGATGTGTTGTTGCATCACATCTTTGACCAGGGTCGATAATTGAGGGTAAGCACAGCCGAGGGCTTCCAAGACTTGTAAAAAGTGGGCACGATTCAAATTTAGCGCGGGGTTTTCCCGTTATACATGCGGGGATCCATGCAGCTCAATTACCATATTCTCGATGTCTTTACGGAGCACCGCTTTGCCGGAAATCCGCTTGGCGTTGTGCGCGATGCGGGGCAACTCGATTCAACGCAAATGCAAAACATTGCTCGCGAATTGAACCTTTCTGAATCTGTTTTCATTGTGCCGTCGAGCAGACCGGCACACTCGGCACGATTGCGGATATTTACGCCCGCCAAGGAATTACCGTTTGCGGGCCATCCAACAGTTGGAGCCGCAGTTTTGCTCGGCGAACTGCGCACGGCAGATCAGGGCGCCGATCAGGACGGCATCATTATTCTAGAGTTGACTGCGGGAACGGTGCGTGTTGGCGTCAGGGTTCGCAATGGCCACGCGACGTATGCCGAGTTCGATGCGCCGCGCCTGCCAGCCGAAGCTGGCGTATTGCCGCCGATTGAGACACTCGCCGCGGCCCTCAGCCTCATCCCGAGCGAGATCGGTTTCGAGAATCACCGGCCGTCGTGTTTCGCCGCAGGCAACGCGTTTGGCTTCATTCCAGTTTCAACACTTGAGGCGTTGGCGCGGGCAACGGTTGATCCGCAACATTGGGCTGCTGCTTTCAGTGAACAAGGCCTCGTGGGTGCTTACCTTTACACGCGGCAGGCGGGTCCAAGCGCACCGGTGTTCCATGCGCGCATGTTCGGACCCGACGTTGGAATTCCAGAAGACGCGGCGACCGGTTCTGCGGCCGTCTGTTTGGCCGGCGCCATCTATCACTTTGACCGCTTACCCGACGGTTCACATCGACGGGTCATTGAGCAAGGTGTTCACATGGGCCGGCCAAGCTTTATTCACCTGACGACCATAGTTGAGGCCGGAAAGCTGGTAACCGTACGCATTGGTGGGCACGCGGTTCGCGTTGCCGAGGGTATCATCACAGTCTAATTTGTGATACAAAATCATCCGTCATGTGATGGCAGTGGATGGATTAATACCGATGCAGTTTGGGCGTGTTCTCTTAATTGCTGTGATTGCTGCATTGGCCACGCCAGTCGCAGCATTGGCGCATAGCAAAAAACACAACCTGCTCGACATCCAGCATCCTTGGACGCGCGAGAGTGCGGATCGGACGGCAGTTGTCAAAATGTCGATCCGGAATTCTGGACAAACTGGCGACCGCCTTATCGCGGTGGTTTGCAAGGACGCCGGCAGCGCCGGAATTCATCCCTTGGCCGATCCTCAAACTGCTGGTGCCGGAAAGGTTGACGGAGGAGCAGACATCAAGACTGCTGCGGCCGGCATCGAGCTGCCTGCACATTCGGTGACAAAGTTTGAGGCGGTGGGGCCGTTCATTGAATTAACCGGCCTGAAACGGCCATTGACCGCCTATGACCGCATTCCGTTGACGCTGACCTTTGAGACTGCTGGGTCCGTAGAGATCGAGGTCATGGTCGAACCTGACGAAAACTAAAGTTCAGGCAGTGACGCTTGGTTCCCAATTCAGGTCTCCCCGCAGCGTGATCCCCGCGCAGGACCGAAATTTAAGCGAGTACTTAAGCTAGCGCGGATCCCGCCCTGTCCCGCAACGGGATTCCCAAGTGGTCGCGCCGGGATGACGATCCTTGGGGGAATTGAACGCCTGTGTCAGGAAACTAGCGGATTTCATGCCTCCATAAACCTTTATTGCCTTTTGAAGTGATCTGGACGTCGATTGCGAACGTCTCGTAACGTGTGAAACTGCATGAGCCGGTAAACTCCGCACTATGAGGGAATAGCATGGACCTTCCTGATGGGTGCGGGGCTTGGCAGTTTACTCGATTTACCCGTGCAATTGGAGCATTGCTCCTCGTTGCAGCTCACCTCAATCCCGTTAGCGCGGGCGACAGAGACCGGCCGTCGGGCAAGGTGACGGAACTTCTTTTCAAATCAGCCGTTGGCCACGCCAATCTTGCTGGCCAAGACCTGAGTTCCATGGATCTTTCAAAAGTCGACTTCAAAGCTGCGCAGATGCAGCGCGCAAATCTGTTTGGAAACGATTTGACCGGCGCTCAACTTCAAGGCGCCAATCTATTTGGGGCGACGCTCGACCGGGCTGTCATCACGCGAACCGACTTTTCTGGCGCCAATTTGACGGGTGCCACGTTCATGCGCCCGACGGTATTTACCGACCTCACCAACAATCGAAGCGAAGCACCGAAATTTGATAACGCCAAACTTGAGGGTGTGCGTTTCACCGGTATTTTCGACGGCTCGTCGTTCCGTAACGCGGACCTGAAATATGCCCAGTTGGGACCCCACGACACACGCATGGACATCTCATCTTTCCCCCACAACTTTTTCCGCGGATGCGATTTTTCGAATACCAAACTCTACGACGCTGACCTCTACGAAGTCGTCGCCACCATGGCTAATTTTCGCGGCGCCGATCTCCGAAACACAGTGTTTATTCGAGCTGACCTGTCGAACGCCGACTTTACCGGTGCCGATCTGACCGGCGCCGACTTCACGGAAGCCGACCTTGACCGGACAATTTTGAAAGATGTCAAAGGGCTGGACGCCATAAAAGGGTTATCATTGGCGAAGAACCTGGATCGCGCTATAATGTAACGCAAGACTGCGTTCCCCGAGGGCCCATTGAATGTTCCGCCAGCTATTGACACTGAGCCGATCCATGCTGGCTTCGGTGGCTGTTATCATGTCGGCTGGGGCGGCATTTTCAGGCGAACCCGCGGCGCCAGAAGCCGAAGTCGACACAGCACTGGTGGTCTCCGTTGATGTTTCGAACTCCGTCGATGAACGGCGCTATCAATTGCAAATGGAAGGCATCGCGGCAGCGCTTGAAGACGATGGCGTGATCGACGCGATCCTCAGCGGTCCGCAAGGTGGTATCGCGTTTGCCATGGTCAGCTGGGCAGACAAGCCAAGGACGACGGTTCCGTGGGCGGTTATCCGCTCGAAGGCGGACGCTGCGGCGGTTGCCTCGAAAATCCGCGGCTTGCCGCGCGAGGGCGGAGAATTCACCTGCGTCGCCGGCATGTTGCGCAATGTTGCCGACAAATTGGTCACGCAGATTCCGGTTAAGGCCAATCGCATCGTCATCGACGTCTCCGGCGACGGTGCCGATAACTGTAATGCGACCCAGCCTCCCGAAGAAATTCGCGATGAATTGGTCAACGATGGCGTGACCATCAATGGGCTGCCGATCCTCGAAGGGGATCAAAAGGCAACGCTCGAAAAGTGGTACACCGACAAAGTCAAAGGCGGTCCATCCGGGTTTGTATTGCCGGCAGCGGGCTTCGAAGATTTCCCGCGCGCCATCCGGCAGAAATTTGTGATTGAGATGAGTTGGAATATGCCACTGCCACGAAAGGGTTGAACGCTTCCCAAAATAAATGGGCCCTGCCGGTCAAATGGCAAGGCCCTGATCGTTTCAGTCTAGACCACTGCGGGCAAGTCTTAGGTATCATTCAAGTTGCCCGGCATGCACTTCCAGGCTTTGAATTGCCACTCTGGATGCTCCTCGGCCCATTGTGCAATGAAGGGCGGAGCGGCCATGGCGCACTGAGTGACATCCATATCGCCTTCGATAGGCATCCGATGCTCCTTGCAGACGTTCGGATCGGAAATCATGCAGGCGGTCAAAATGATGGTCATCATTGCGGGCGTCTCCTCCATTCGCGGGCCATGGTGGCTCTAGATGTTATCAAGTACCAATACGGCAAGGTGCGCAGAAAGTTCTCACCTTTACTGACGTTGCCAATATTTAATCTCTGGCGCGAAGTTAGGCCGCCGCCTTCATTCGGCTAAAGCCTGCTTCAAGGTCGTCAATTAAGTCGCCGACATCCTCAAGTCCGATGTGGAAACGGAGCGCGGGGCCCTCAGCCTGCCAGCGCGTCGCAGTGCGATAACTCGATGGATCAAACGGGATAACCAGGCTTTCGTAGCCGCCCCACGAATAGCCCATACCGAACAAAGACAATCCGTCCAGCATGGCGGCAACGGCCTTGGCGCTGACCGGCCGCAGTACGACCGAGAATAGGCCAGAGGCGCCGAGGAAATCGCGTTTCCACAACGCGTGGCCGGGGTCACTTGGCAAAGCAGGATGTAAGACGCGCGCGATTTCGGGGCGCTTGGCCAGCCATTCGGCGACTGCGATGCCAGAGGCTTCATGCTTTTTCAAGCGCACGTCCAAAGTGCGCAACCCGCGGAGTCCGAGAAAGGTCTCCTCCGAACCGGGGCAGACGCCCAATGTGCCAGCGGCCATTTCGATGTGCTTCGCTGCGCGTTCATTTGACGTAATTGCGCCAAGCATCGCATCGGCATGACCGACGACGTATTTCGTTGCCGCTTGAATAGAAACGTCAACCCCATGCTGAAACGGTTTGAACAACAGCGGGCTGGCCCACGTGTTGTCCATCAAATGCCAAAGCTTCTTATCAGCAGCGACTTCGGAGAACGCGCGCGTGTCTTGCATCTCAAAAGTTTGAGAACCCGGGCTCTCGGTATAGAGCAGCCGTGTATTAGGGCGAACTTTCTTCGCAATGCCGCTGCCGATCAACGGATCATAATATTCCGTCTCAACGCCAATTCGCTTAAGAATGTAGTCGCAGAACTGACGTGCCGGCTGATAGACGCTGTCGGTGATCAGGATGTGATCACCAGCCTCAACGAACGCCAACAATGCCGTTGTGACGGCCTGATAGCCTGATGACGTCAGTTTGGTCTTCGCGCCGCCCTCGAGTTTCGACAGTGCGTCTTCAAGAGCTGTAACAGTTGGCGTCCCGCGGCGGCCATACGAATAGGGCTGGGTCTTCGCATTCAGGCTTTCGACGGTCGGATATAGAACCGTCGATCCTCGATAGACGGGCGGATTGACGAATCCATGCTGCTGGCCCGGATTGCGGCCGCTGTGAACGACCTCGGTCGCAGGTTTGACGGGCTGCCCATCCTTGCCGGCTTTAGCCATTGCGTAATCCTAACGATCGTTTTTTGCAGTTGACGCAAGTTGGTGCCGAGGTCAAGGCCTTGACGTCAACGTTCCAACGCGAGAAGGGTATGGCCCGCTGGCGCAGCGGCTGGTCGTTATTTAGGTTTGGTGCGCAATGTCAACTGTTGCGGGTCATAGGCGGCTGAAGCGCTGCGTTTGCAATAGTCTTGCCGCTATTTTGCAGGCAGCGGCCGTGCTATCTGCGTTGACGGCGAGCGTTACGGCAGGAACACTGGAAACGATCCAAGCCCGTGGCAGCGTCGCGTGCGGTGTCGAAGACAATAGTCCAGGCTTCTCTGTTTCCGGCAGCAAGGGATGGCAAGGCATCGGCGCCAACTTTTGCGAAGCGCTGGCTGCGGCCGTGTTGGGCGATTCCGGCGCCGTCAAGTTCGTGCCACTGACCCAATCGAACCAGTATGGCGCCCTGACGGCTGGCACTGTCGATGTTTTGCCGGCATCGACGGTCTGGACTTTAAGCTACGAAGCTGAACTCGGCATCCAATTCGCGGGTGTGTTGTTCCATGACGGTCAGGGCTTTTTGGTCCGGCGTGGCGATGCCGTCGCTAGTATCCTCGAAATGTCCGGCGCCACCATTTGTGTCACCGCCGGGACGAGAGCGGAGACGGCTGTCACTGACTATTTCAAATCCCGGAAGATGAAATATCAACTCGTCGTCGGGCAAAACCAAGCTGAGATTGTCAAAGCCTACGCTGGCGGCAGTTGCACAATTGTTACCGGTGACGTTTCCCAACTTGCCCTCGAACGAAGCCGCTTGCCAAAACCTGCCGACCATTTCTTGTTGCCAGAATTGGCCTCAAAAGCACCTATTGGTCCAGTCGTTCGTCAAGGCGACGACGCTTGGTTCACAATTGTACGGTGGGTATTGATGGCCTTGATAACCGCAGAAGAACTTGGTGTTAACAGCGCCAACGCCGAGGAACTTAGGGGATCAACCTTACAAGATGTGCGGCGCCTGCTGGGTGTTAACGACGGCCTTGGCAAAGCCCTGGGTCTCCCGGCAGAGTGGGCTTATGAGGCCATCCGTCAGACTGGCAACTACGGCGAGCTGTTCGATCGCAACTTCGGTTCTCAATCGGTCTTCAAACTCGATCGTGGCCTCAACCAACTATGGACCAAAGGCGGCCTGATGTACGCAGCGCCTCTGCGCTAATAGAATTGCCTCGACGTCTGGTGTTGCGGGGAAAAACAATGGCGACAGAAATTTATGGCTTGCTGGCTGTTCTCGCGATTGCCATTGCGGCCGCATTCCTGGCTCGCAGTACAAAACGACGGCCGCCGGACAATCTCAAGCGCCGCGGTCATTTCGAAGCCCAATCGCCGTCTCCGGTCCTGACAATGCTCTCTCCCTCCGCCTCAACTGGGCAGGACAGTCTTGCTCTTGTTCAAACACAAGAAGACACGATTGCCAGCGCTTCCACACACGAGCAGCTTTGCGCACGCCTGTCAGCCGCTGGCGCACAAACCGAACTGGCACCTCTGTTGCTAGCCCGCGGACAGGCACTTTTGCAATCTGGCAACAATCGCGACGGAGCTCAAGCGTTGCGCCAAGCCATCGAAATCGCGATAGAAAATGGAATGGCCGATATCCACGCCCTGGCCCGGCTAGAACTCGCTGAAATTTCGTGCATCGAAGGCGATCTGACAACGGCATGCGAGCATTGGCATATGGCCAAGAAATTGTTTGAAGATCAAAACCGCAAAGAAAGTTCAATCGCTACCGACGCGCGCATGCGCTCGCACGGCTGCCCAACCGAGTGGGTCCTGACCGAGTTCTAGCGTTGATCCGGCTTAAATGTGCAAACTACTGAAGCAACACTTCGACTTGTGTCGTATCGCCGTCTTTCAATGTGAATGTGCGCTGCAGTGTTTTGCCCTGCGATTTGGCAATCGCGTTATAAGTACCAGGCGCCAGAACGTGGGTCGGGATCGCACCCGAGCTCTGTTTGACGATTTCACCCTGCTGAGTCTGAATGGCCCATTGCGTTCCGGCGATTGCCTCACCACCCGGCCGGGTTACAAGCTTGAACGTGGCTTTCGCCGCCGTGTGCGTGATAGTGGCTTCAGTCAGCTTGCCAGCCTCAACGGTGACATCGCTGCTGACAACTGCGTTGGCATCGCCAACACTGGAAATGACCTGATAGATGCCAGAGTTTAGCCGTATCACCAGTCCCGGCTTAACACCGCTCATGATCAACCGGCGATCGCCGCCCTGGTCACGGTCTGAAAAGATACTGTAGGTCGCTGGATAATTGGCCGCCGTAGCACCCGATACGCTGGCCGTCACGCGCAAGCCACCGGCGTTCAGCACAAAGCGCTCGATCGTATCGGCAGGAAGTCCCGCGGTGAACGTCAGTTTTCGTGTGATGTTGGCCCGGCCAAACGCAGCGTTGACGAGATACTCGCCAGGTGGAAGTTTTATCGCCGGACTGGCCGTTCTGAAGGTGTTGATCAGGGCAGATTTACCGCCGTGAGGCGGCCTGACCTGGAACACGCGCCAGACGATATCCCGATCGATCTTCTGGCCGTCATCAGTCAGCAAAGCTATGAGCCGGACCTGAACGCTGCCGTCATCAACACGCGGCACAGACGTTGTATTAGAAACGTCGCCAGGCAGTTCCAATGGCAGCTGTGGCTGAGCTTCAACCGGCTGCTGTGGGTCCGGCTGCTGGGCGATGGCAGCAATAGGCAACACCACGCTCAACGCCATAATCGCGATTGACCGCGATAGGTGCCGCAATGCTTCGAGAGACCAGCCGGTCCCGGTTTTACGTCTGACGGATGCCATGACACGCATGTCGAAAAGCCCAAGCTTCCAAAAAATATTCGCCCTAACCGCTTACCATCAAACAAGGATTTATACCTGAGCCTTGTGGGCTGCGACGGCGGTTAAAATATGACCCGAAGTTTGGCCCCTCAATCGAGCGGCATCGAGATTGCGCGCGTGTCCCCAGGTTTCAAGTCAAGACGTAAATCCTTGGACATGTCGCCGGTTTGCGACCTTAAAACGTACGATCCCGGCGCCATGAGCAGGGCTTTTTCGGACATTGCCCCGGCTGAGCGGTGCACGATGTGGCCACGGCTATCACGAAGTTCCCAATATAAGCCCGCCGCTGAACTGGCATCGGAGGGTGGGCGGACAATCACTTGGCTAATGACGACATTGACCGGGACCACGGCTGGGCTGCCAGCAGCAATATCGATCAAGCTGTCGCCCTTCACGTTCTGGCGTCCGAGGGAGGCTTCAATCCGGTAACTGCCAAACGGCAGGAACACGTTGGCTGGTGAGCCGCCGGTTTCGGTCCGTTCAGATGCAATGCTAATGGCTTGACGATCTTTGGCGGCGTCCTTGGGAAACACGCGAAACATGACGGGAGCGCCGTTCGGCACCAAACTGCCGTCATGAGTCGTGGTCAGCCCAACCCAGGCACCATTCAGGATGATCGCCCGCTTAAGCACATCGCCAGTGCTGATCGCAACCCGCTCTTTGGTTTCGGATCCGCCAACTTTGACAGTTAGATAGTACGTGCCAGCCGGCAGCATAAACTCAGGCGCCGATGCGCTTGATCGGGTGATTTCGCGCTTGCCATTCGGCGCATCTGGATCATCGGTAGAAATGACGAACGTCGCTCCATCAATGGGACCTCCACCGTCATGACTGATGGCCGACAACTGCAACCGGCCGGCATTGACAGCCATATCCGGAGTGACAGTCGCGCCGGGCTCGACGACAACGTCTTCCGTCTTCACCGCCAATCCATCGCCGGCCTCGATACGGTAACGGCCCGCTGGCAGGACCAACTCCGCATTGGTCTCCCGACCGACGAAAATCGGAGTCAAAACGCCGGGCGTATCCTTGAGCGCCGAGACAATTATCGATGGGTCAGTGGCAGAAGCTGCCGATTTGGCGGTCAAACTCGACACGATCAAAGTGCCGGCATTCAGTGCAACTTGCGCGACGGTCGGTCCCTTTGGCCCGACGTCGATAGTCGTCTCGACTTTGCTCAAGCCGTAGCTGGCTTCAACAGTATAGCGGCCTTCTGGAACTTCCGCCGCCAACACAGGCACTTTGCCTTCTTTGACAATTGCATCAGGAGCAGCACTCGACTTCACACGCCAAGTAACGGCGCCAGTTAGTGGCGGGCCACCTTTTGCCAGCGACGCTGATAACCGTAATATCGGCGGGCCATCATTGGCGATTGGTAGCGGCACGACGGGCGCGGCCACCACTTCGTTGGCACCCAAAATTTTTGCCAATGTCAGCGCTTCTTTGAGCCCCGACATCACCGCTGCGCCATCCCGGGCTTCGAATACACGGCCGCCTGATAGCTGAGCGACGCAAGCCATTCGCTCGGCGACAGTCTTGTCGAGCGAAATGGGGATCGAATGAATTACCAGTTCCGGATTCGACTTCGCTATTTCGGCCGCTGCCGCGCACACATCCTGACGGCAGTTGTCGATGCCATCATGGATGACGATGAGTGTTCCAGAGGTTCCAGGCGGGAAAGACTTCAATGCTTCTTGCAAACCGAGCACCATTGGACCGCGGCCGACGGGGCCAATTTTACTGAACACCGTCTTGAACTGGTCCAGGTTACCAGCGGCTGGTGTCACAGGCGTTTCGACGTCGCTGCAGTCATTACGTCGATGATTGCCGAATGTGACAAGCCCGGTCCGTGTGCCGGCTGCTGCTTGAGGCAGCAAATCCATAATCGCCTTGCTCGCCGAGTCGAACTTGATCTCCTTCTGCCCCTCCAGCGGCCCACCCATGGATCCAGACCCATCGAGAACAATGACAGTTTTTGGCGCGGTTTCAGCTCGAACTGGTGGGGGAACAACAAACAGGGTCACTGCAGCCATTGAAATGCGCAGCGGGTTCAAAATCGGGTGTCGTGATCGCATCGGGTCTACCATGGCAAGAGCAGTGCCAGCATTGTAACAGAGACTGAGTTGGGATAGCGAGAGGCTCAAAACACTGCCCATCTAAAAATTGGCCTATGAAATCATGGCCCAGCAAAAGGTTCCGGCCGTATGAGCAACGAAACAATTGCGCTGCTATCCACGCGCCGGTCAGTCAAGCCAGACAAACTTTTGGGCCCGGCCCCTTCGCCCTCTCAATTGGAAACCATTCTGACCCTCGCCGCACGCGTGCCGGACCACAAAAAGCTGGCCCCCTGGCGGTTCATCGTGTTCGAAGGCGATGCGCGGGCAAGGATGGGCGAGGTCTTTGCCGATGCCTGTCAAGCCGAGGATTTGGAACCGCCGTCGGCAGTTCGACTAAACCTCGAACGCAACCGGTTCTTGCGCGCGCCAATGGTAATTGCGGTTATTTCGCGGGTAGTGGAAAAGCCCGGCGCGCCCGAATGGGAACAAGTGCTGTCGGCAGGTGCATGCGCCTTCAACCTGTGCATTGCTGCCAACGCATTCGGCTACGGCACCTGTTGGATCACCGAATGGGTCGCCTACAGTCCGCGCGTTTGCCAGGCCCTCGACCTTGGAACCAGAGAGCGTGTTGCGGGGTTTGTCTATATCGGAACCGCCGCGGAAAAGCCGGTCGACCGTGATCGCCCGAGCCTCAACGACATTGTTACGCGATGGTAACGCGCAATCACAAGGATTTTGCTGAGCTAGTGTGATCTTTGCCGTGCCTTTGGCCGTTTCCCTATCACAAACGCCGCGCGCCGATTGGCCGTGAGCTGCGCGGGATGCCCGCAAGATTAAGGATTTCCCATGGAAGCCAACAGCGACGACAAAACTCTTCGTATAGAAATCCGCCAGCCTTCGACGCTTGAATCCGGCAATATAACAATAAACGGCTCGGCAAAGGACGGGCCGCGAGCTTATGTCAGCGCAGAGCAGGTGATGCGCCTAATCTCGGGCCGCAATGTTGAACTCCTCCGCTTGATCAAAGAGCGGCGTCCCCAATCTTTGGCGGAATTGTCGCGGATCTCAGGCCGGCCAACTGCCAGTTTAACGCGCACATTGCAGCGGCTATCGGCACTTGGGATCGTTAGAATGGACTCAAGCCGCGGCCGTGAAAAGATCCCGGTGGTGGTTTGCGACATGCTGCGATTCGATCTGCCATTAACCGCCTAGCGGCGGGAAATGCCGTCACAGATCCGACGCGTGACGATCAGACGACGGCTTGATCACGCTATTAAGACTATGAAGTATTCTGGAAATAGCGCGGGACTGACCCGCTGGCGCGCTCATGGCCCTCACCGCTCACACACCACCTAACCCCGCTAGGTTATGCAAGCCAGTCCCTCGACCCGTTAACTATACGCATTTTTTCAATAGCGCTTCCAAATAATTGGAAAAACAGTAAGCCGAATGATCGATTTATTGTCGCAACGCTGAAAAGTTAAGCGTTTACAAAGCATCGGTTTGAGCTTGCTCGAAGGCATCTGTTGCGTTGAGCCATTTGTCCTCCGCAATCAAAAGTTGTTTTGCAATCATCCCACGGTCGAGCGCCAGGGTTTGAGCCTTGGCGGGCTCGTCATAAAGTTTGGGATCAGCAAGAGTTGCATCGATCTTAGCGATGTCTTTGCTGAGCTTGTCGACGTCGCGCTCTGCCGCTTGCATGGCTTTTTTGAGCGGTGCCAGTTCCGCGCGCTTATCGGCTGCAGCTCGCCGTTGCTCGATGCGGCCAGCTTTTAGGTCGCCATCCAATGGAGCGCCGCTCGACGACGGCTTGGCAATGGTGCGCACCGAAAGTAGTTCAGCGCGATAGTCTTCCATGTCGCCGTCAAAAGCGCTGACTGTTCCACCGCGAACAATCCACAACCGGTCGGCGCTGGCTTCGATCAAATGCCGGTCATGACTGATTAAAATGACTGCGCCTTCGTAGTCTGCAAGTGCGTGGATCAACGCTTCGCGGCTATCGACATCCAAATGGTTGGTCGGCTCGTCGAGGATCAGGATGTGCGGCTTGTGGAACGCAGTCAGCGCCAATAACAACCGCGCCTTTTCACCGCCCGACAAATTCTGGCACTTGGTATCAGCCATTTGTCCAGAAAAGCCGAACGTGCCGAGCTTAGTGCGCTTTTGCGCTTCCGTCGCTTCCGGCATCAACTTGACAATGTAGTCATAAGGTGTCGACTGGCTGTTCAAATCGTCAAGTTGATGTTGCGCGAAGTAACCGACCGAGACCTTGTTGACGCCCCATACTGTACCCGAGAGTGGCGCCAACCGGTTTGATATCAATTTTGCGAATGTCGACTTGCCGTTGCCATTTTGGCCAAGCAGCGCAATGCGATCGTCCTGGTCGATGCGTAAGTTGATGTTGGAAAGTATGGCTTTGCCAGGCTCGTAGCCAGCGCTGACGTGTTCGAGGCGCAACAGCGGGCTTGCCAACAATTTTTCCGGCGACGGCAATACGATCGGCGCCACCCTGTCGTCAGCCTGGGCTGCAATGGGTTGCATCTTAGCCAGAGCTTTGACGCGGCTTTGCGCTTGCTTTGCTTTTGTCGCCTTGGCTTTAAAGCGATCGATGAATGCTTGAATGCGGCGGCGGTCGTCGTCTTGTTTTTTCTTGAGCTTGGATTCGAGACGCTGCCGTTCGCGCCGCGTTTCTTCGAACTGATCGTAGCCGCCGCTGTAAATGGTCAACTTCCCGCGGTCGAGATGCAGGATGGCTTCGACCGCGCGGTTCAAGAGATCGCGGTCATGACTGACGATGACGACCGTATTCGGGTAAGTCCTGAGATAATTCTCGAGCCACATCGTGCCTTCAAGATCGAGATAATTGGTCGGCTCGTCGAGCAACAGAATGTCAGGCTCTGTGAACAGCACGGCTGCAAGTGCGACGCGCATACGCCAGCCACCGGAAAATTCGCTACAAGCCCGGTTTTGTGCCGCCTCATCGAAGCCAAGCCCCGACAGAATACTGGCCGCGCGTGCCGGCGCCGCGTGCGCGCCCATATCGGAAAGCCGCACTTGGATTTCCGCAATGCGCAGCGGATCAGTTGCTGTTTCAGCTTCTGCAAGCAGACTGGCTCGTTCGAGATCGGCAGCGAGCACAAAATCGATCAGCGTCACCGCCCCGCCTGGCGCTTCTTGCGCAACGTGTCCAATGCGCGCGCCTTTTGGCAAGGTGATTGACCCATCATCGGGCGCGAGTTCACCCATGATCAGTCGCAGCAGCGTTGACTTACCTGCGCCGTTGCGGCCAACCAGCCCGACTTTATGGCCATGCGGAATAGCGGCCGTTGCTGAATCGAGCACCGGCTTGCCTTCAATACGGAATTTGAGATCGTTGATGTGCAGCATGTGCCGTCGGATAGCGGGTTCGGCGGTCGATGTCACGGGCACGCAAGCGCGCTATGCTGGTTTGGCCGCATGCCTTGACGAGCCAGCGGGCACACAATTTGGCAACACACCACCCTCAGCAGGCTCAATCTGGCTTCCCAGATCTTGATACAAAAAAACGGGTGGCGAGGCGCCACCCGTCAAATCTCACAAGACTAAATCATCCGGTTAAGCGCTTTAGATCGCCTCAACCACCGCCTTCAATCTTCTTCTTCAGCGCTTCCATGCCGGCTTTGAAGACGCCGGTAATAGCCGCAACGGCGGCATCATCATTCAATTCCGGCGGCGGGTCATTATTGACGAAGCCGCGATAGAACTTCGACTTCCATTCAACTGTCGACTTGTCGCCTTCGCCTTTGACGGTGAACCAGGCCTCATAGCCAGTGACCGGCACGACTTTTACATCGACTTCGGTGATTTCATACTGCAGCGTCTTCTTTTCAGCGTCGTACTTGACCAGCTTTTCATTGATCGTACCGCCGTCTTTTAAGGTTAGCACGCGCGTTGCGCCAACATCGTTGCCACCGGTGCCTTCAGTTTTGACGAAGGCCGGATGCCAGCTCATATCTTGAAAGTTGCCGATCACTGCCCAAACCTTGTCAACCGGCGCATTGATTTCAACTGTTTCGACGACTTTCTGACGGGTCGGACCGTGAGCAGACGCGCTCACTGGCATCAACACGACCACTGCAGCGGCAACCAAACTCAAGACTTTGAGCAGCATTCTGTATTTCCTCTCGTTAAAGGCGCGTGCGTTGTAGCCGCCGAACAGGGCGTTGTCACGGCGCTGTTCGCCGCAAAATGGCAGATCACAATTGAGTTGCGCCGCACAATTGGATGCGCAATTTCGACGCTATAGCGCCATCACGACCGATCGATATTGTGCCGAAGCGGTCGCCATGCTTTGGATGAACCCTAAGACCAAAGTCGATGCCCCCCGCATTGGCTCCAGGAGCGTTAACCTCGGCATGACCACCACATCTCCAACTTCGGCCACCACGGTCGAGACCAGCGTCGCCTGTCCGTTTTGCGGGATTTTGTGCGACGACCTTGAAATATCGAGCGGACCCAATGGCTTGAAAGTCTTGAAGAATGGTTGCGATAAGGCCGTAGCCGGCTTTGAACGGCAAGTCTCAAACTCTGGGAATGAACCCACGGTCGCTGGCAAGCCGGTCAGCCTACCGGAAGCGATACGTGTTGCTGCGAGCCTGATCAAGGGCGCCAAATTGCCGATGTACGGCGGGCTCGGCACCGACGTCGACGGACTACGTGCGGTTATGGCGCTAGCCGATAAATCTGGCGGCGTCGTCGACCACGCTCTGTCAGAAGGTCAATACCGCAATTTCAAGGTTTTGCAGTCGCAGGGCTGGTTCATGACCACGCTGACCGAAGCCCGCAATCGCGCCGATCTCATCATTGTTGTTGGCAGCGATCTGCATGCACTGCACCCGCGATTTTTCGAACGCATCGTCAACGTCGAAACATCGATGCTGTCAGAAACGCCAGCAAAGCGTACTGTCGTATTTCTAGGTAAAGGCCTCGACCAGTCCGGCGTTAAAGGCAGCCGTATTGGCGAGATCGTCTCGATTCCGTGCCCGCTCGATGAGGTCAGCGCCGTGCTTGCGGCAATGAAATCCGACCTCAAGGGCACGCCGCTCGCTGTCGATCAGGTTGCCGGCGTGCCGATGGCCGACATCAAGGCGCTCGCCGAACGCTGCCGCAAGGCCAGCTATGGCGTCATGGTTTGGGCGCCGCCGAGCCTGGCTTTCCCGCACGCCGAATTAACCGTCGGACTGGTGTCTGAATTGGTCAAAGAGTTGAACGTCACCGGCCGCTTTGCGTGCTTATCGCTCGGCGGCAATGAAGGTGCGGTCTCGGCTGGTGCAGTATGCTCATGGCAAAGCGGCTATCCACTCCGCGTCAGCTTCGCCAGCGGCAAGCCCGACTACGACCCGCTACGCTACGTGATCCCGAAAATGCTGGCGACTGGCGAAGGCGACGCGTTAGTGTGGATCTCATCGTTCACGCCTGACCTCGGCCCGCCGGCAACGACTGTTCCGCTTATTCTGCTCGGCACACCGGGTGTTAAGTTCGCCGGCACGCCTGCGGTTCATATCCCGGTTGGCACGCCCGGCGCCGATCATGCCGGACGGATCGTCCGTTGCGATAACGTCGTCTCGCTGCCACTTCGAAACTTGAAGCGCTCAACCCTCCCGCGCGCGGCGGACATTCTCGCCGCCATCGAGCTCGCTCTTTAACCCCACCGCAGGTCCTGAAAAAATGCTGATCAAATTCACCGGCGGAACCGTCTATGACCCCATGAACGGGGTCAATGGCGAGGTGCGCGATATCTATGCCCGTGACGGCCGCATCGTCGCCGCGCCACCAGCCGGCACCAAGCCCGATGAGGAATTCAACCTCAAAGGCCGCGTGGTCATGGCCGGCGCCATCGATCCGCATTCTCATATCGGCGGCGGTAAAGTCACCATCGCCCGCATGCTGATGCCGGAAGACCATCTCGGTAAGGAAGTCGCGCGCACTGATCTCGAACGCTCGGGCTGCGGCCATGCTGTGCCATCCACCATGACAACAGGCTATCGCTACGCCGAGATGGGCTACACCGCGGCCTTCGAACCGGCCATGTTGCCCGCCAACGCGCGCCAGGCGCACCTTGAAATGGGCGACACGCCCATGATCGACAAGGGCGCGTTCGTGATGCTCGGCAACGACGACTTCTTCTTGCGCGCACTCGCATCCAAGAAGGACATGAGTTTTATCAAAGACTACATCGGCTGGACCATGCACGCAGCCCAAGCGTTGGCGGTCAAGATCGTCAATCCCGGTGGGATTAGTGCCTTCAAGTTCAATCAACGACGCTTGGACCTCGACGAGAAACATACCCACTATGACATCACGCCTCGCGATATCATTCTCACTCTAGCGCGCGGCATGAAGGAATTGGGTGTCACACATCCTGTCCACATTCACGGCTGCAACCTTGGCACACCTGGTAATGATGAGACGACACTCGCCACCATCAAGGCTGCCGAAGGTTTGCCGATCCATCTGACGCACTTGCAGTTCCATAGCTACGGAACTGAGGGCGACATGAAATTCTCGTCGGGTGCGCCACGCATCGCCGAGCTTCTAAACCAGCATAAGAATATCTCGATTGACGTTGGCCAGGTGCTGTTCGGCCAGACCTGCACCGCATCCGGCGACAGCATGCGGCAATACGGGAATACGGCGTCCGCCAACCCCAAGAAGTGGGTGATCATGGACATCGAATGCGACAATGGCTGCGGCGTGGTGCCGATGAAGTATCGCGACCAGAGCTTTGTCAACGCGCTGCAGTGGGCCATCGGCCTTGAGCTGTTCTTGTTGATTGACGATCCATGGCGGATCTTCTTGACCACCGACCATCCCAACGGTGCGCCATTCTACTATTATCCGCACTTGATCCGGCTGTTGATGGACAAGACGTTCCGCAAGGAAATGCTGCGCACGATCCATCCGGAAGCGCAAAAGCAGTGTTTGCTCGGCTCACTTGACCGTGAATATTCGCTCTACGAAATCGCGATCATGACGCGCGCTGGTCCGGCGAAGAGCCTCGGTCTCATGGATCGCGGGCATCTGGGTGCTGGCGCTTCCGCCGACATCACAGTTTATGAGAACCTCGACAACCGGGAAGCCATGTTCCAGACGCCGCTGTTTGTATTCAAGAACGGCAATCTGATTGTGCGCAACGGCAAGGTCGTGAAGGTTGTCGCCGGCGCAACGCACGTCGCGCGGCCGCAATACGACAAGGGCATCGAGAAGCACCTCAAAGAGTACTTTGATAAGTACCACACTGTGCAGATGGACAACTTCCGCATTTCCGATGACGAGATCGTCGCCAGCAACTGCGGCCATACCGGCGGCGAATGCGGCTGCGTGATTGTGCAACCGACAAAGGCGCGCGTAGCATGACCACTCCAGTTGCAAAAACTGTCAACGGAATCACGATCGACGACACTTTCGCCGAAGCCTTCGGCATGAGCGGCACAGGTCTCGTTATCACCGCTGACACCGCCAAGTGGGCGATGATCGCGGCCCAGGTGATGACCGGCTTCGGCACGTCCGTGATCGGCTGCGGTGCCGAATGTGGCATCGATTGCGAAGTCTCGACTACGGATACACCAGACGGCCGACCCGGCGTGCGTGTATTGCTGTTCGGCTTCTCGCCAGACAGTCTCGGGCCGCAGTTGAAAAACCGCGTTGGGCAGTGCGTTCTGACCTCACCGGGGTCGGCCTGCTATAACGGCCTCGATAGCCCGAAGAAAATTGCACTCTCGTCAGGCCCGCGCTTTTTCGGCGATGGCTGGCAGACGGCTAAGAAACTCGGCAAGCGCCGCTATTGGCGCGTGCCCACCATGGACGGCGAGTTCGTCATTGAAGACAAAGCTGGCTTGACGACCGACGCAGTCGGCGGTGGCAATCTTCTCATCATCGGCCGCGACCGCGCTGGCCTCCTTGAAACCACGGAAGCCGCCGTCGCAGCCATCGCCAAAGTGCCGGACGTCATCACGCCGTTCCCTGGCGGCATCGTGCGTTCAGGCTCCAAAGTCGGCTCGAAGTATAAAGGCGCAGTCGCGTCAACCAACGAAGCCTTCGCACCCGTGTTGCGTGGCGCCGTCAAATCTGAACTCAGCGATGACACGATCGCGGTGTTGGAAATCGTTATCGATGGCCTGACGTCGAAAGCCGTCGCCGCCGCCATGACCGCTGGCCTCAAAGCCGTGACTGCGATCGGCGCCAGCAAGGGCGTGACGCGCGTCTCGGCCGGCAACTACGGCGGCAAACTCGGCCAGCACCACTATCACTTGAAAGATCTGATCTAACCGTGGGGTCAGACCCCGCACAAGAAAGTTTACGCAGAATACCGAAGAGAAGTGTCCGGGGTCTGACCCCGGTATCGAACAAAACGGAACCCGATTATGAGCCTGTTGTCATTCAAGCTGCGCGATGGAAAGCCGGGCCGTCTCGATCTCTCGGGGCTGACGCCAGGCAAACTCGCCGGCCTGTCGAACCTTGAAATTGCGCAACTCGTTGTCGGCAAAGATCGCGACCAGGCGCGCGCCGGCGACGTGTTTGACGTCAGCGGCGCACTCGATGGTGCGACCGGATTGATAGAGTTTACAGGCACCAATGCGCTCGCCGAAGGCCTCGGCGAAGACCTCGATGGCGGTAGTATCATTGTCGACGGCGACACCGGCGCCCACGCTGGCCGCAATATGAAACGCGGCCGTATGGAAATTCGCGGCTCAGCTGGCGCTTATCTTGGCGCTGGCATGAAGGGCGGCATCATCACTGTCAAAAAATCAGTTGGAGACTTTGCCGGTGGAGTTCTGACCGGCGAAAAGAACGGCATGGCCGGCGGCACTATCGTCGTCGATGGCGATGTTGGTGAGCGCGCCGGCGATCGCATGCGCCGCGGTACCATTATCGCACGCGGCAGCTTTGGCGCGCAGGCCGGCTCCCGCATGTTAGGCGGCACTCTATGGAGTGAGACCGGCTTTGGCGCGTCACCTGGCTCTCTGCTACGCCGCGGCACACTGATCGCGCCGAAGATCGAAGCCATGCCAGCCACCTTCGCAGATTGCGGGCGTCATGATCTGACTATTCTGCGCATTTTCTCGCGCTCCATGATCGAGTTACTGGGCACGCTGGCGCCGAAGCCCTTGCCACCGATGGTCCGCCGTTATGCGGGCGATCTCTCGACGGCTGGCAAGGGTGAGATTTTATTGGTGGGTCAGGAGTGACGGAATGCGCGAGCACCTGCGCGATCCAAATCACCCTTCAAAATTGTAATACCATTCGACCCGCCGCTCACAGACTCCAAACATCGACGGACAGTCTCGGCATCAACTCCGAGTTCCCTAGCCAGGGTCTGATGAAAAAACTGTAGGACGCTGTCCGACGGTTCGCTTTCGAATTTTTCGTTGATAAAGCGCTCTAGAATTGCAGCAGTTCGATTCAAATTTTGAACCGATTGCTGTTTCCGAATGTCTTTGCTTCTCGTCGTCCGAACCGGGATGTGGATGGGCCAACTATGCATTGGATTTGCCTTGAGAATAAATTGCACAGAGCGTAGTTCGAGTCGGTAGACCTTGACCATTAATTTTTACTGGATCCTAAGAAGAAAAGTTCTTATTATGTTCCGTGAAGCAAAAACAGCGTTTTTGGAAAAATAAGGGCCTGCACATGGATACAGGTGTTGAACGCAAATTGGCTGATTTGGCCGAAACGCTGCGTGACTTGCCGGAGGAGGCGCAGGCGGACGTGCTCGATGAGTTGAAATTCCGCGTCGATAGCTTGCGCACTTCTCGCATGACGGACGCACAGCGCAGCGAATTGAAAGAGCGGCTTGCCACCCCGCGCGAATTCATCAGTTCGGCTGACGTGGACACGCTGTTACGCCGGTTTAATCCGAATCTATGACGCCCGTCGTCTGGACGGCCGCAGCACTTCACGATCTCGATGGCATCCTGACCTACGTCGCCACGCAAAGCGCTCAGGGCGCGGCCACTATTGCGACGCGCGTGGACAGCGCCGTGCTCGATATTTCGACTTTTCCGCGTGCGGCGCGATTCGATCGAGAAACGAGAACGTATGAATGCGTGGTAAGAGGCTTACCACTACTCATCATCTACCAATTGGTGCCGATGCCTGACGCCAAAGTAAGGGCTGAGATCGTCGCAGTATTTCACACCTCGCGCGACCCCTCCACAAAGCTGGAACGGCGGAGTTAGAGCCCTCACAGCCACGGCCGGTCGCCGGTGGCCTTTTTCTCATACGCCGTAATCGATTTTTCTTTCTCGAGCGTCAGCCCGATGTTGTCGAGGCCGTTCAAGAGGCAGTGTTTTTTGAACGGATCGATGTCGAATTTGATGACGCCGCCATCGGGGCCGCGGATTTCTTGGCTGTGCAAGTTGACCGTCAATGTCGCGTTGGCGCCGCGGTTCGCGTCATCCAACAGTTTGTCGACATCGGCTTGCGGCAGCACCACCGGCAGAATGCCGTTCTGGAAGCAGTTGTTATAAAAAATATCGGCGAAGCTCGGCGCGATTACGCAGCGGATGCCGAAATCCAACAACGCCCACGGCGCGTGCTCGCGCGACGATCCACAACCGAAGTTTTCGCCGGTGACCAGAATTTGCGCTGCCCGGTACTGCGGTTTGTTCAATACAAAATCCGGGATTTCTTTCGTGGTCGCTGGATCGTAACGCATTTCGAAAAACAGCGACTTGCCAAGACCGGTGCGCTTGATGGTCTTCAAGAACTGCTTCGGAATGATCATGTCGGTGTCGATATTGCGCAGGCTCAGGGGCGCCGCAACACCGGTCAGGGTCGTGAATTTATCCATCGCGTCTTCGATCCTTTTCGTTTGTTGCCGGCTTCGCTGGTCATCCATCAATTTCCGGCGTGCCGTCGATACCGCGCTGCCTGGCTAGGCTCTCAAACTGTCGGCCAGGGCCCTGAAGTAGCCCTCGGCGGCGATAATCCTATCCGCACTGATCTTGGCCCATTGGGCAGTGTTGGCAGACCCTGGGTCGATCGCTAGATCGATGCCTGGACTCAGGCCTTCCAGGCGCCGTTTAACGCCAGCCAGCTTGCGGCCGTCAAGGTGATGCTGCAGCACACCGACCATGGTTTCGAGATAGCCCGAGATGCGGCCAAAGTCGCGGACGGTTTGGCGTTTCGCCGTGATGTCGGCCGGGTTCTGCTCAAGCCGCAGCAGCGCGTCGGCCAGCCGGGCCAGGGTATCGGCGATCGCGGACGCGAAGCCAGCAACCTTCTCGCGCCGCGTGCCGTCGAGGCCCGCCAGCGCGCCCGTCCACTGGTAGAGCGCCTCTGCCAGCGACAGCAAGTTCTTCGATGCATCTTTCAAACCCACCACGTTAACCTTGCCTCAGAAATTGGTCCTGAAAGCAGGTTAATAGCGCCGCGTTTCGCGGGGATAACTTTTTTGCAGATTTTTTGTACCACTAGCGGACAGCTTGTTCCGAGAAGCATTCACGCATGTATTCGCAGCGATAACTGCCCGAAAAATGCATGCTATCGCCGCGTGCCGGCGAGATAAAATGGCAAACCTCGTCGAGGCCGCTCTGATCCAGCCAGCCTTCGCGGCGGCCCCGCTGAACGGCGAAACAGTCAGCCGTGGCCTCGTCCGGGCCGCGGAACTGATGGCCGCATTCGTGGGCGAAAATCCATAGCTTGACTGGCTTTGAGACCTTCTCCATCAGCCTGGAATTGAAAATCAGAAAGCCGGGATAGGCGGCGCCATAGTCGTCGAGTTGGTCGTCGACGACGGTTGGGCGCTTGCCGCACCATTGTTTGCGGCCATCGAGCGTGAAACCCCCCGGTGGCATCACGACCGCATCCCCGCCGGCTTGCGCGGCATATTCCTCGGGAGTCGGCACGTCTTCAGCCGCCACCGTACCGGCAAACGGCGCAATGAGCAGAAGCCCGGCTAACACAACATGCCGACAAAACGAGTTCATGCCCACACCGCAACGCCCTAATTTTGTTTGAGGGATTTGGCCCCGTTCCGCAAAAATACTCTGCCCGGCTGTCATGAGCAAGCTGGCTACCCCAGACCACACGAAAAAGTGGCCGTTAGGCCGCAGTTTCCTCTTCGATGGTTTCCATATCCTCATCTGAAAAGCCAAAATGATGGCCGATTTCGTGGATTAGGACGTGCGCAATGATGTTTCCAAGGGTTTCTTCTCCGTCTGCCCAAAAATCGAGGATCGGGCGCCGGTACAAGAAGACCATGTCGGGCTCAGATGGTTGGTCGCCGCCCGATTTCTTGTCCAGGCTGACGCCCTGATACAGCCCCATGAGATCAAACGCGTCTTCGATGTCCAGTTCGTCTAGAACCTCATCGAGCGCGAAATCCTCGACGCGAATGACGAGATCTCCGCACATTTGCCGGAAATTGGACGGCAATCGCTCCCAGGCGGCTGAGGCGAGGGCCTCAAACACGGCCAAACTTGGCGCTTCCGCGTTTTTCCAGTCCGACATATTCATGTGCCGCTGCCTCATTCATGCCCACGACCGCGGAAACTACGCAGACTGCGCGATGATTGAAAGGGAAAATGACACGCCGAGGTTTAACTGCCGCGGCGGTGCTCTTCCATGCGAGGCATGATCTCGACGAAATTACACGGCCGGTGCCGATTATCGAGCTGCCATTTCAGAATTCCGTTCCACCCATCACGGCAGGCACCTGTTGAGCCGGGCAAGCAGAAAATCAGCGTGCCTTTGGCGACGCCGCCGCACGCGCGCGATTGAATCGTTGACGTTTCAATCTTCTGAAACGAGATCTGGTGAAACACCGCCGAGAAGCCGTCGATATGCTTTTCAAACAGCGGTGTCAGCGCTTCGGGTGTGACGTCGCGGCCGGTAAAGCCGGTGCCGCCAGTGGTGATGATGACGTCGACGCCTTGGTCGTCAATCCAAGCTTGGGCGATGGCGCGAATGGCGGCGATGTCGTCACGCACCAATTTGCGGTCAGCGACAACGTGGCCGGCCTCTTCAATCATTGAAACCAAGGCAGCGCCCGATGTGTCGTCTTTCAAATCGCGCGTATCTGACATGGTCAGAACCGCGATGCGCACGGGAATGAACGGACGGCTTTCGTCGATGCGGGACATGGTGATCTCATCTGAATGCGAGACGCAAAGTCTCACAGGTCAGATGGCACTGCGCAAGTGTCAATACAGCTGAAATTGGCCTGGGCCAGTAAACGGCGTTAAGCCACCTCGATAGACCCCACATCCGGAAGCACCGGAATGCAGCACTCGCTGCGGCATTTGTCTTCCTGAGCAAGCCGCGGATCGTCGAGATAAATTTCGACAAATGGCCGGCGCTTGTCGACTAACAATCCATTCTGGGGCAGCCACGTATCACGCAATGCGCGCGCGGTTTCGTTCATTTTTGAATACGAACCAGTGTGGCGCGTGCGCGCAAACGCGCCGATCGGCAATCGCCGGATCATGACACCGGCATCGAGACCTGCTTCGCCGACAGTGGCGAGATCGACGCAGGCATCATAACGGCACTCGTCGCGAGGCGTAACTTTTGGATCGTCGAGCATCAGGCCATAGCCACATCCCGGCATTTTGTGCTTGCCGCGATTGGACAGCCATTCGAACATCCGTGTCCACGCGGCTCCGCGGGCCTCGCTATAGGGGCCCATCGCGCGAATATGCACGAGACGCATGGGTCGCAAATAGACGAGACGATTGGTCACTTCGTTCACTCCAATCATTTGACGCGCACAATTGAATGCGCAAATCGCAGATCATTTGAGTGAAATGTACCGGACCCAGATCGAATTACCTTTAAGTCAATCCATAAAATTTCGCGTATCTCGCAATTCAGTTAGTCTTTTGCCTAAAACGTCAGTAAAGCGCGGCTTTGACCGCTAGAAAATCGCGCCAAGCTTGCCGTTTCGCCGCTGGCGTGCGCAAAAGATAGGCCGGATGCAGTGACGGCATCGTCTTTATTGTGCGTCCGTTTACAGATGTTTCGAACCAGTTACCGCGCAGCCGCAAAATGCCATCGGCGGTATCAAGGATTTGTTTAGCTGCAACCGCGCCGAGCAACATCAATACATCTGGTTCCACCAGCTCAATTTGGCGCGACAGGAACGGTGCGCATTGAATTGCCTCCGCCGGGCTCGGCGTGCGATTGCCGGGCGGACGCCAATAGACAACATTCGTGATGTGAACCTGTTCGGCGGTCAAACCTATCGACGTCAACATTTTGTCAAGCAACTGCCCGGCGCGGCCAACGAACGGTTTGCCTTCAATATCCTCATCACGTCCTGGCGCTTCGCCGATGATCATCAACCGGGCCTTGTCAGCACCGCGATAGAAACACAAGTTCGATGCCGTCGCCTTGAGACCGCAACCGTCATAGGCTCTCAGTTCCGCTTCAAGCCCGGCAAGTGTTTGGGCTTTGACCGACCAGGCCGCTAAAGGTTTTGTAATACGTTCCGTCGCCGGATTAACGGCCGGCCGGGGATGTGATGTCTGAGTTGCTGGTAACAGACTTGCCCGTTGCTGCGGAACCACCGGTATGGCTGGCGCGGGGCGGCCTGGCACACTGACCGTTGCGTCGTTTCGCACATCGGCGCCCGGCAGACTATAGTCAGCGCCAGGGGCGTTCCCGGCTCGCGCTAGCCAATCGATCGCTTTATCGCTGACAGCCGCATCAGCGCCCATCGCCTCGTGCCAGGCGAGGACGGCGGCTAACGCAGAGCGGCGGGCGGTTTCATCCATTGTGGCGCCGGTCTAGCCCGTTCCTGGAATAGTTTCAGCAACTTTGAGCCGTTCTGTCGCGCCTAAGCCCGCAGCCCTTGCGGTCTTTGTGCACGGGACTTATTCGAACTGATCGATTTTATATAAGGACCAGCCGAAGATGACGGGAAATGGGGCTGAACTGCCGCAGCGCGATGCGATGGAGTTCGACGTGGTCGTGGTAGGTGCCGGTCCCGCCGGACTGTCGGCCGCGATCCGCCTCAAACAGCTCGCCTCTGCCGCCAACAAAGAAGTGTCGGTCGTCGTCATCGAAAAAGGCTCCGAGGTTGGCGCGCACATTTTGTCAGGCGCCGTCATCGACCCTGTCGGCCTCAATCGATTGCTGCCTGATTGGAAAGAACAAGGCGCGCCGATTGACACGCCAGTCAGCGAAGACCGCTTCTATTATCTTGGCCCAGCCGGTGACTTAAAGTTGCCCAACATGATGATGCCGCCGCTGATGAACAATCACGGCAACTACATCGTTAGCCTTGGCGCACTCTGCCGATGGATGGGTGAAAAAGCTGCGGAGCTCGGCGTTGAAATTTACCCAGGCTTTGCCGCCACCGAAGTGCTTTACGATGACAAGGGGGCGGTGGTTGGCGTCGCGACAGGAGACATGGGAGTCGGCCGCGATGGCGTTCCGAAAGACAGTTTCGTGCGCGGCATGGAACTGCGCGGCAAATACACGTTGATCGCCGAAGGCGTGCGCGGTTCGCTCGCCAAGCAATTGATTTCAAAATTCCAACTCGACAGAGACGCTGAGCCACAAAAGTATGGCATCGGCATCAAAGAGCTTTGGGAAGTCGCGCCGGAAAAGCATCAACCGGGCCTGGTGCTGCATGCTTTTGGATGGCCGCTGGACAACTCAACCGGCGGCGGCGCGTTTGTCTATCACTACGGCAAAAATCTGGTGTCGGCCGGCTACGTCATCCACCTCAATTACAAGAACCCGTACATCTCGCCTTATGATGAGTTCCAGCGCTTCAAAACTCACCCCAGCATTCGCAAGTTTTTCGAGGGCGGCAAACGCATTGCTTACGGCGCCCGCGCGATCAGCGAAGGCGGTTGGCAGTCGCTGCCGAAATTGACGGTTCCTGGCGGTTTGCTGCTTGGCTGTGCGGCCGGCATGGTCAACGTGCCCCGCATCAAAGGCAGCCATAACGCCATGCTATCGGGCATCGAAGCGGCCGAGGCCGTATTCGCAGCCGTTACGGGCGGCCACCAGCACGACGAACTTACAAGCTACGAGTCTGCCGTTCGTGACGGCGCTATTGGCGAAGACCTGAAGAAAGTTCGCAACTCCAAACCGATTTGGTCGCGCTTCGGCACTGCGCTCGGCATTCCGCTTGGCGGTATCGACATGTGGTTCCGCACCATTTTCTTCGGCCTGTCACCGTTTGGAACCTGGAAACACAAGAAAAGCGATGCAGCGAGTCTCAACTACGCCAACCGCTACGAACCCATCTCCTATCCGAAGCCTGATGGCGTATTGACCTTTGACAAGCTGACCAGCGTTGCGTTTTCCGGCACCAATCACGAGGAAGATCAGCCGGTGCATCTGAAGCTCGCCGACCCGTCAATTCCGGTGGCACGTAATCTGCCGGACTATGCCGAACCGGCGCAACGTTATTGCCCGGCCGGCGTCTATGAAATCGTCAAGGATCAAAACGGCGCGCCGCGCTTCCAAATCAACGCGCAGAACTGCGTCCATTGCAAAACCTGCGATATCAAGGACCCGGCCGAGAACATCACTTGGGTCTGCCCAGAAGGTGGCGGCGGTCCGAATTACGCGGGGATGTGAGTTGTTCTGTAGGTCGGGCTTCGCAAGGGCTCAGCCCGACCTACAGCCGCCGAATTGCGGAATTGCTGAAGCAGCTGATCATGCGCCGTTTGCGTAGGCGTCGGGAACGATGAAATGAAACGCTGGCCCGCCGGCTTCGACGGTGATCGGTGTTTCGCCAAAGAAATCACCATCGCATTGCACGAGGACCGGTGACGCGGACCTCACCGTTGCGTGGTGGCACGGGATCACTTCGACACCGCTATCGCGTTCGAGATTGCCGAGACCAAGCCGCGTCAACTGACGCAGCTGCGCGAGCTTGCTTCCTGAATTGATCAAGACCGCCTGCAGCCCCGGCTTCCGCAAGTCGGCCTTGCGCGTGATCGTAAACGGCCCGCCATAACGATGCCCGTTGGCGAACACGACCCAATTGGCGCTGTAAGGCTTGCCGTCAATTTCCAATTCAAGTTTAGGCAATGGCGCTGCAACAGCCCGAAGCCCTGGCACCGTATAAGCCGCCTTGCCTATCTTTCGCTTCAATGGCGTGTCGAGGCCTTTAACAGCAGCGCCATCGAAGCCAGCGCCGGTCATCAAAAAGAACGGCTGGCCATTGACGCGCGCGCCTTCAATGCGAACGGCGCGGCCATTCAGAATTAAATCAGCCAAAGCACGGGCGCGCTTTGGCAGCGCCACTTCGGCGGCGAGCACATTGCCGGTGCCCATGGGAACCAGGCCGATCGGAACAGTTTGTGTGCCCAGTGCGGCGGCCAACGCGCGAACGGTGCCATCACCTCCAGCGGCAATGATGGCGTCAAAGTTTGCTTCGGCGGTCTCAGCTAAACGGCGCATTTCCGCTTCACCAGGCGCCGCTCGCGTCACCGTCGCCCCAGCGCGCGTAAGTTCTGCCACAACATCGCCGGCTAACGACCTACCCCTAACACCGGCGATGGCGTTATGGATCAACAGCAAACGCTGACGGCGTGGCGGCACATTCGGTCTCCCGGCTGGAACAGTCTGGCTTGTCATGTAAGGTAGTGCGGCGGTCAACGCGTCAAACCGGCTGGGTAGGGACGAATTGGCCTAGAAGAGTTGAAAGGCGAGACCATGGCGGACGCTGAGCTTGATCTGGTTCCGGGCCGCTCCTGCGGCAGCTGCACCATGTGCTGCAAGTTGCTCGAAATCGACGTTCTCGAAAAGCCGCGCGGCGTCTGGTGCAAACACTGCAACCCCAAAAGCGGCTGCACGATCTATGAAACGCGCCCCGAACCGTGCCGCAGCTTCCATTGCGGATATCTGCGCCTGCCCGGCCTCGACGACCGCTGGAAACCGGCGAAGGCCAAGTTTCTGATCAACTATGAAGCGGGTGCCAGCCGCATTGCCATTCATACCGATCCGGAGCGCCCAGATGCCTGGTCAGAAGAACCTTATTTAGCGACGATTAAACAGTGGGCACTCAATGCGGCGCGCGAAGGCAGCTACGTGATTGTTTGGGCCGGTCACAATGCAACTCTAGTGCTGCCTGGCCGCACCAAGACCCTCGGCCACGTTCGCGACGATCAAGTGATCGTTGCGATCGACGCACCTGCACTTGGCGGGATGCAGCGCGATTTCATCGTTGTTGAGCCGGAAGACTCACGCGCTCAACCTACTAGGGCTAATCACGGCCTCACTTTTTCGGTTTAGCCGGTTGCGACTTTTCTGTTGAGGGAAGTGAACCGGTCGTGACCGGTGAAGCCGACGTCGAAGACTGGGGAGCTGCCCCGGCGACCGGTGCAACAGGCGCGGCAGCGGCTGGTTCCGCCATCTTGCCCGACGGATTGAAAATCCCAAACCATGCGCGCTCCGGCAATAGGCGCTGATTGAGACCAGCCCACAAGTTGCGAGACGAGATGCCATCGACAAACATCTTGGTCGACGGCGCTAACGTAACAGCACCCGCTAATGCCAATGCCATGCCCATCGAGGCATACGGGTAGCGCGCGTCATAAAATTTGACGGCCGTTCCAAACGACGACTTCACACGCACATCCATAACGTCGACCGAATAGATTTCATCGAGGACCAGGTGAACCATATAGCCGATGAACAGGAACCCAGCCGCCAACCAGGCGACGCCATCGGGCCGGTCGAATATAGTCTTAAAGACAATCGCCGTTGCTACGGCCGAGAAGGCGCCGGCAAGCAGCGAATGCCAAATGCCGCGATGGACCGCGATGCGATTGAAGATAGCGTGCCCAAGGTAGCGCACGCCGGCCAACGTGCCCAGCCACAAGATCCATAGTTCGGCAATCGAGTATTTGGTCGCGAAAGAAAACAGCACAGCGAACGAGAAGAAAATCCCAAGGCCGGCGAACAGCGCCCGGCTCGGCCGCGATTCTTTGAGATCGATATCAGGCAGGACGGAGCCCAAAACGCCCGCCATCGTCACGGCGATCAGGTTTTCAGGCGCAATTACATCGGCCGCCAAAGTCAGCGTCGCCAATGCACCCGCCGCCACGGTTCCAACCGCAATATGTGTGGTAAAATTTGCCATCACGCGTTCTCCTGAAACAAACTTAAGCATCGACTTAGGCACCGATTCGCCAGCTGTCAGGACCACGGCCGCCGCTTCCTAGTGGATAAGCGGAGATCACCGCCAGGGTGTCACCTCTGGGCATGTCCCGGCTGGCGGCAGGAGTGGAATTCTGGCACCTACTGGCGATGCGCAACGTTTCCCCGCCCACAGAATATTCGATCAGCCGTATTGCGGCGGCCAGCATTGCTGTCGCTTTAGTTGTGCTCGGATTGAAGTTTGTGGCTTATTGGGTGACCGGCAGCGTGGCGCTTTATTCGGACGCGCTCGAGAGCATCATCAATGTGCTGACCGCAGGCGCCGCCCTGGTTGCAATCACCATCAGTGAACGCCCGGCCGACCGCAGTCACCCCTTCGGGCACCATAAGGCGGAATACATTTCATCCGTATTTGGCAGCGTGCTCGTCATTCTGGCCGCACTGATGATCTTTCACGAGTCCTACGCGGCTTTCGTATCGCCGCGACCATTGAGCGAACCAGGACTAGGCCTGACCATCAATTCGGCCGCTGCCATTATAAACGGCGCCTGGTCCTGGTTTCTGATCCGCCAAGGTACCCGTAAATCATCGCCGGCACTCGTTGCCGACGGCTGGCATATCGCGACTGACGTTGCGACGTCGATCGGTGTGCTGGCCGGTTTGATTTTAGCGCTGATCACCGGCTGGACCATTCTCGATCCTCTGATGGCATCGGTGGTCGCGCTCAACATTCTATGGACCGGATACAAATTGGCGGCGATGTCGGTCGATGGGCTGATGGACCGCTCTGCAGATCCAGAGATACAAGCGCGTATCCGGACCATTATCGTCAATGCCGGCGGCGGCGCTCTGGAAGCCCACGACATCCGCACGCGCCAAGCCGGACGCGCGACTTTCATTGAGTTTCACTTGGTCGTTCCGGGAACCATGACGGTTGAGGATTCGCACGCCATTTGCGACCGCATCGAGACCGCAATCGAAGCCGACATCGAAGGCGCCGACGTTTCAATCCACGTTGAGCCCGACAAAAAAATGAAGCCAGGCACCCGGGACGCCCTTGATCTCAGCACTGTTTAGCCACGGATCAGACGAGCTATCGCACATCGCCCATCAAGCGTTTCAGCCAAGGCGTCAGGGCCAATAGTGCTGCCGCAGCGGCAAGAACCATCAAGCCATTCTGCAAGAAGAAAGACGCCAGTTTGGCTGGATCAGCGCTTTCAAACTCGCCACCAAGTATCCCGGCCAATTTGTTTCCGAAAGCCGAGGCCAAAAACCAGACGCCCATGACGACTCCGGTCAAGCCCGATGGAGCCAGCTTGGTCATCAGGCTGAGGCCAACTGGGCTCAAACAAAGTTCACCCACAGTTTGAAGAAAAAATAATCCAACCAGCCATAGCGGACTGACACGGCCTTCGATCGTCAGCCATGCGGCCGGCACCATCAGCAGAAACGAGGCTGATAAACAGGCAAGCCCAATCGTAAATTTCAACGGGCTTGAGGGTTGGTTGTCGCCAAGGCGCGTCCACAGGCCCGCAAAGACCGGCGCTAAGGCGATCACAAACAGCGCATTCAGCGATTGGAACCACGCCGATGGAAACGCGAACCCGGCAACGTCATTGCGGGTCAGTTGATCGGCAAAAAGCGCCACACTCAGTCCAGCTTGCTCGAAGATCGCCCAGAACAGCATCGCGGCAAGGAACAATACGCCGATGGCCGCCATCCTTTTGAGGCTCATGTCCTCTTGCATTTGAAACCACCAGATTGCGGCCAACGGCGCAGCGATAAAGAGCAAGCGCAGCGCCTCATAGCCTTTGACATCAGCGAGGGTCGCTAGCGCCATCAGCAGCGCTGTTCCAATGCCTGCAATGCCGATCACCTTACCGGCAGGCCAACCGGCGGTTTCGAAAACGCTGGTCTGCGCTGTGCCGGGATAAGACTGCGCTTTGCGGGCGAACAGAATGAGCGCGAGTGTCATGCCGATGGCAGCAGCGCCAAAGCCCCAATGCCAGCTGGCGTTAGGATCAAAACCGTTCGCCGACAACCAGCTTTTAAACCACGCACTTTGTGCCAGAAATCCGGTGACCAGCGGCGCGATAAAGGCGCCGATGTTGATGCCCATGTAAAACAGCGAAAACCCGGCATCGCGGCGCGGATCATTTGGCTCATAGAGTGCGCCGACCATGGCGCTCATGTTGGGCTTGAACAGGCCCGTCCCTAGCGCCACCAAGGTGAGCCCAAGATAGAACGCCGCCTCAGTTGGAATTGCCAACGCGAAGTGCCCCAACGCGATGATCACCCCGCCCCACATCACCGAGCGGCGCGCACCGAGCACAGTATCGGCCAGAACGCCGCCCGGGATCGCCAACATGTAAACGGCCATGGTGTAGGTGCCGTAGAACCGGCCAGCTTCGGCGACGTCAAACCCAAGTCCGCCCTGAGTTGCCGGCGCGACCATGAACAGCGTCAGCAGCGCCCGCATGCCGTAGTAGGAAAACCGCTCCCACAGTTCGACAAAGAACAGCGTCGATAGTCCCGGCGGCTGGCCCTTAAACCAACTGGTGGGCGCAGGTGTACCGATCTGACGGCCCGAAGCGCTCACTTCCATGGTTTCGATGTGCCTTTCTGGGCCGCAATCAGCAAGGTCCGCGTAAAGTCTTTGCCTCGAACCATACCTTGCGGTTTGCCATTAACCCATGCGCCGCCGCAATCTAAAGTTGGCACGGAACGCGCATAAGCTTGACAAACGGCGGGCTCAGTCTCGCAGTGTCAGGAGTTAACTGTCATGTTTCTTGCGATGATCACGCTTGCCGCTTCAACCGCGACGGGCGTGTTTTCTGACTACCCCGGCTTCCTCAATCCAGACTCAGAAGTCGAAGCCGTTGTTGATCGCGGACCAATATTGGAATTGATCGTCAAGTGCGGCGACGGCACCGCCATTCTATCGTACTCAAAGGTCGAGCGGCTCTATTGCACGCCGAACCGCAGCGGCTGCTTCAACACCTTTGACGATGCGATCAATAGCACGTGCTATTAACTGCTACTGCGGGCCTGCTTGATCGATCGCCCGCAACCGCGCCACCGCGTATACAGCAAAAATAATCACCAACGTTGCCGCCAGGCCGAACCAGGTCAACGCGTATTCGAGATGACGGTTGGACAGCGTCGCCAATGTTGCGCCGCCTCTTGGCCAACCACCCGGCGGCGTGGTGGACGCTTCAGCGTCGACAAAAAACGGCACGTATGGCCGTTCGGTATTTTCAAACGCTGATGACAGCATGGCTCCGAGATCGCGCCAGTACCAAAGATTCGCTTTGACATCGTTGTCGGGTACGAAGCGTTGTTGCGTGCCTTGCATGCGAACGAGCCCAGTGATTTCGACGTCACCGTCCAACAACCCTGCCGCGCGCTTGGTTGGATCTTTCAATGCATCGGCGACATAGCCACGATTGACGAATAACACCGCCGCATCGCCCTCAATCTGCATTGGCGTGTAGACGTTGACGCCGGAGCCGAGTTCGACGTCAGGCGCGTAAAAGTAGCGTTCTTTGCCGTTTAAATAGCGGCCACGCGCCGTGACGCGCAAATACTCAATATCTTCGCCTGCTAAATGGCGTGCGACAGCGTCTTTGAGCGGCACCGGTTTGCCTGCAATCCGGGAATCGAGTTTGGCGATCAGGTCTTGCTTCCAAACGAGGCGTTGCGCCTGCCAACACCCGAGCGCCAACAGGATCGCGAGACCGGCGAGTGTCATCAGCAAGGGAGCAATCAAACCCGCAGTACGTAGCCGAGCAAACATCGTCTTTACTCCGTCCCGATCGATCCGCCTCAGTTAGCTTTTACTTCGGCCCATACTGGCCTTCTTCGGCTTTGTGCTTGAATTGTTGGCCGATCAGCCAGCCCTTCAACACCCTGAGCAGAGCCAGCGCAACAACAGGCGTCAGCATACCCCAAACGACCACGTGCACCCACCACGGCGGCAGGAACGTAAATTCCACATAGAGCGCGCCGCCGAGGATGAGAATGCCAAGGATGAGGATCGCGAACACCGCTGGTCCGTCACCAGTATTGATGAATTTGTAGTCGAGGCCACAGTTCGTGCAAACCTCACGGAGCTCTAGGGCATTACGGAACAGTTTGCCTTCGCCACAGCGCGGGCATTTGCCGGCAATCGCTGATCCAACGGGTGATGACGAAGTGACCTCTGACATTTGCGATCCATTCCAGCCAATAAATGACCAGGCAATAAAGAAAAAGGGCCGGTCGTTTCCGCCGGCCCCCTTCAATCAATCTCATTCGGCTTTAGTGGCCAGCCGCCGCGCCAGCGCCGAAGCCTGACCCGAAAACGTAGATCACAGCGAACAGGAACAACCAGACCACGTCAACGAAGTGCCAGTACCAAGCGGCAGCTTCAAAACCGAAGTGCTGCTTTGGCGAGAAGTGACCCTTCATGGCGCGGAACAAGCACACCAAGAGGAAGATGGTGCCGATGATGACGTGCGCGCCGTGGAAACCAGTCGCCATAAAGAACGTCGAGCCATAAGAGTGGCCTCCATAGGTGAACGGCGCATTGGCGTATTCTACGGCTTGCAGTGCTGTGAACGTCAATCCGAGGAGCACGGTGCAGACCAGACCAGCGATCAGTTGCGAGCGCTTGTTTTCCAACAACGCATGGTGAGCCCACGTGACTGTGCAACCCGAGAGCAGCAAGATCAACGTGTTGATCAGCGGCAAGCCCCAGGGGTTGAATGTGCCTTGGAACTTGCCGGACACCGGAACGCCGGTCGGCAGTGCCGCTTCGGTTGCTTCAACGTGAGCCGGTGGCCACAGGCCGCCAAACAGTTCGTTGCGCTTGACCAAACCGATGTATTCTTTCGAGTTTTCAAGCAGGTGGACGTCGTTCGGATAAAATGCGTGATCGAAGTAGGCCCAGAACCAAGCGACGAAGAACATCACTTCCGAGGCGATGAACAAGATCATGCCGTAGCGGAGGTGAAGAGCGACGACCGGTGTGTGGTCGCCTTTGTGGGCCTCCTTGATGACATCGCGCCACCAGAAGAAGGCAACCGCGCATAAACCCATCATGCCGGCTAGGAACACGCCCTTACCGTGGATTCCAAAAAGACCAGCGGCCCCTTCGCCACCTGAACGCATCCAAATGATGGCGCCAAACGCCGTCACCAGAGCTGCGATCGAGGCCAGAAATGGCCACGGGCTTGGATCTACCAAGTGATAATCGTGTTGTTTAGCGGTCGTGGAACCCATTTTCGTCTCCGTCTTCCCCGTGGGCGTTGGCCCTAGTCGCTTGTTTAGTCCTTCAAGTCCCGGCCAGCACCGCTAGCAAAGACCCCCGTAGTTATCGCGGCCGGCGATACTGCGCGCCAGCCTTCGAACTCAACTCTGTCCGCCTGACGCGTAAAACGTATAGGACAGTGTAATTTCGTTGATCCAGCTCGCGTCGCGGTCGGTCGCCAGCTTCGGATCGACAAAGAATGACACCGGCATTTCAACCGTTTCCCCAGGCTTCAAAGTCTGTTCCTTGAAACAGAAGCACTCGATCTTGCTAAAATGCTGGCCAGCCAGATCGGGCGCTACATTAAACGAGGCCGTTCCCTTGATGGTCTTATCTGACAGGTTGGTGGCCGTGAAAAACGCCAGCGCGTTTTCGCCGAGTTTGACCGTCATCGTTGGTTGCACCGGCCGGAACGTCCATGACAGGCCCGGAGCGACATTGGCATCAAACCGGACTGAGATGACGCGATCAAGCATGACCTCAGACGGCTTAATGGCGACATTGGTCGCGCCGCCAAAACCGGTTGCTTGGCAAAACATGCGATAAAGCGGAACAGCGGCATACGACAGCGCGCCCATCGCGACGACGAAGCCGACACACACGCTCGCCACAACCGAATGGCGGCGGCTGGTGCTTTTTTCAGTGCTGGTGGCGCCGTTGTTCACGATGTTTTCGTCAGCTCTTGTATAATCTGTGATTGCTTGCCTTGAACCGCGCCGCCAATGCGGACGATTGTTGCCGCATAAAACAACAGCACCATAAAACCGAGACCGAGAGCGATTGCGATTGAGCGCATACGCTGACGCTTGGCCTGATGGGGGTCAACTTGTTGTCCGGACTTGGCCGCTTCGCCAGTCATGATACGAACCTTGCCACAACGTGTTCGCCCAACAGAACAGCGAACAACACGTAGAGATAGAGGATCGAGAATCCGAACAGCTTCTTGCAGGCGCTGTCAGCGGCTGGGCCTTCGGTGATGCGATAGACGTTGATGGCGAAATACAAGAAGGCGGCGCCGAGAACAGTTGCGAAGGCCGCGTAGACGATGCCACCGAGGCCGATGAAGTATGGTGCGACGCCAAGCGGAGCTAACAGCAGCGAATACATCAGAATTTGGAAGCGGGTTGCCGCCGGTCCAGCCACCACGGGCAGCATCGGCACACCAACGCGCTCATAGTCGCCACGGCGGGTAAGCGCCAGCGCCCAAAAGTGTGGTGGCGTCCAGATGAAGATGATCATGAACATCAGAACGCTTTCGACGCTGATGCCGCCGGTTACGGCCGCCCAACCGATCATCGGCGGGAATGCGCCTGCAGCGCCCCCGATAACAATATTGTGCGGCGTCCGCCGCTTCAACCACATCGTGTAGATGAAGAGATAAAAGAAGATTGTGAATGCGAGCAGTGCGCCGGCAAACCAATTGACCAAGACGCCGAGCGTCATCACCGACAACACTGAAAGAATGCCGCCAAACTGCAGCGCTTCGTCAGCGGTCACCGAACCATTCGGAATGGGCCGCGCTGCGGTTCGTGCCATTTGCTGGTCAATATCGGCGTCATACCACATATTCAGCGCGCCAGATGCGCCAGCGCCAATCGAGATGCAGATCATGGCGATGATCGCCATTACGGGATGGATACTGCCAGGGGCCGCCAGAATTCCGGTCAACGCAGTCAGAATGACGAGTGTCATGACGCGCGGTTTCATCAAGGCGAGAAAATCGCCAATTGATGGCTCTGCACTCGCGCCGGGCAGCGAAAGATCGGCGTCTACGCTCAAACTCTGTGCGCTCAGTCCCTGCATTCCAATGCCCTTAAATACCCTGTGGCCAACTTGGGCTGCCACTTACAATTTAGAATCAAGAAATGGGCCGGCAGCTCAGCCGCCGGCCCACTTATTTTTAGTGGCCGTCGCCGGCTTTGATGACCGGCAGCGTCTCGTAAGAGTGGAACGCCGGCGGAGATGGCAGCGTCCATTCGAGCGTCGTGGCGCCAACGCCCCACGGGTTGCCAGCCGCAGCGCGCTTGCGTGCAAAGGCTTCGAGCACGCCGATGATGAACACGATGGTACCCAGTGCCGTCATGTATGAGCCGTACGACGAGATCTTATTCCAGAACGCGAAGGCATCCGGATAGTCAACGTAACGGCGCGGCATACCGGCGAGGCCCAAGAAGTGCTGCGGGAAGAACAAGATGTTGGCGCCGATGAAGGTCAACCAGAAGTGCACCCTACCGATCGTCTCGTTGTAGTCGTAGCCGCTCATCTTCGGGAACCAGTAGTACCAGCCAGCGAAGATCGAGAACACGGCGCCGAGCGACAGCACGTAGTGGAAGTGAGCGACGACGTAGTAGGTGTCATGCAGCGCTCGGTCGACACCGGCGTTGGCCAGCATCACGCCGGTCACACCGCCAACCGTGAACAGGAAGATGAAGCCCAAGGCCCAGATCATTGGAACGCGGAACGATATCGAACCGCCCCACATCGTTGCAATCCATGAGAAGATCTTGACGCCAGTCGGCACCGCGATGACCATGGTTGCGAACACGAAGTAGGCCTGCGTGTTGACCTTCATGCCGGCGGCGTACATGTGGTGCGCCCACACGATGAAGCCAACGAGACCGATGGCGACCATCGCGTACGCCATGCCGAGGTAGCCGAACACCGGCTTCTTCGAGAACGTCGAGATGATGTGGCTGATCATACCGAAGCCCGGCAAAATCAGAATGTACACTTCCGGATGGCCGAAGAACCAGAACAAGTGCTGGTATAAGAGCGGATCGCCGCCGCCAGCCGGATTGAAGAAGGTGGTGCCGAAGTTACGATCGGTCAACATCATGGTGATGGCGCCGGCGAGAACCGGGAGCGACAGCAACAACAGGAATGCGGTGACTAACACCGACCAAACGAACAGCGGCATCTTGTGCATGGTCATGCCAGGCGCGCGCATGTTGAAAATGGTGGTGATGAAGTTGATTGCACCCAAGATCGACGACGCTCCGGCAGCATGTAGTGCCAGAATACCAAAGTCTACCGCCGGACCTGGATGGCCGGTCGTTGAGAGCGGAGCGTAAAGCGTCCAACCGCCACCAACACCGTTCATGCCTGAGGGACCTTCGACGAACATCGAGGTCAGGAGCAAGATCAGCGCGACCGGCAACAGCCAAAACGAGACGTTGTTCATGCGCGGAAACGCCATGTCTGGCGCGCCGATCATAAGCGGCACCATCCAGTTGCCGAAGCCGCCGATCATGGCTGGCATGACCATGAAGAACACCATGATCAGACCGTGGCCAGTCACGAACACGTTGTACATGTGCGGATTGGTGAAATATTGCAGGCCCGGCTCTTGAAGTTCAAGCCGCATACCGACCGACAATGCGCCGCCGATGATGCCTGAGATGATGGCGAACAACAAATACATCGTACCGATGTCTTTGTGATTTGTTGACAAGAACCAGCGTCTAAAAAACGGTGGAGCATGATCGTGATGATCGTGAGCTGCGTCTGCAGTGCTGCCCATGGCAAGAACCTTTTAGTGGTGCGTTTCCGTTAAAGCCGAAGGTGCCCGGAACGTTTGTTCCATGCCCAACGCGCTCAGTGTTATTTACTTGCGTCTGCGATTGCAGGAGACGGTGTGCGCCCATCCTGAAGATCAGCAACTTGATCAAGGATCGACTTCGCTTTCGACTTGTCTTTGGCTTTCATGGCCGCGGACCATTCAGCGAACACACTCTCGTTGACCACGCGTACGGTGATCGGCATGAACGCATGGTTCAAACCGCACAATTCCGAACACTGGCCGTAGAATGCGCCTTCCTTGTTAGCCCGGAACCAAGTCGAGGTGATGCGGCCTGGCACGGCATCCTGCTTTGAACCGAACGACGGGATGGTCCAGTTATGGATGACGTCATTCGAGGTGATAAGAACGTGGACGACTTTATTAACCGGAACAACGATCTCATTGTCGACCGCCAGCAACCGCGGCTTCTTAAATGCCGCCCAGTGCTGCTGGGAATCGTCATAAAGTTTCTTTTCAAGCGCGATACCCGTCAAAGTACCGTAACGCGATGAGTATTCGGTCGAGACTGCCTTCGAGACTGCCTTCTGCAGTTCCTTTGGATCGGTCACTGTCTTGGCAATGCCATCGCGAACCGAAGCGGCGATCGAGTCTTCGATGACCTTTTTGTCGGAGACGTAGTTGGATGTGATCGTAAAACCGCCGAGATCGGGATAGGTGTGCTCCCAAAACCATGCGTTGCCGGTGGCTTTGATGGTCAGGTCCGGCTTCGGATAGGTATACTGCTTCATGAGCAGTTTGAAGGACGGGATCGAAATAGCGACCAAGATGAAGATTGGGATCACCGTCCAAGCCACTTCGAGCAATGTATTGTGCGTGGTCTTAGTAGGAACTGGGTTAGCCTTTTCGTTAAACTTGACCATCACGTAGACCATCAGCAAGGCCACGAAGACCGCAATGGCGATGATAACGATGTTGGTCCAGTCATAGAAAACGTGGATATCTTCCATCACTTCGGTCGCCGCGCCCTGCAGACCAATCTGGCCTGGAGTCGAGTGACCAGTTCCTTCTGGAAGGCCACCAGCGAGTGCTGGGACAGCTCCGGAGACTGCCATTGCAGCCCCTGCAAGCATCCGCGCCAGTGAGGTCTTTGGCAACCAATGTAACATTAACCGCTCCCCAGTTTCCGGCCAAGCTCGCATCCGCGGCTCGATCCAATCGTTGACGCGCAAGAGTGCTGCTCCACGCGTATCCCGCAGGCTGCGAGACGTCGCACGTGGTCACCCCCATGCACGTTCCAGCCAAAAGTCGAAATTTCAGCTCTTCCACCTTGGAGGGCATCACAACCGCCATTCTGAAGCCGAGTCAAGTTCTATGAGCCACATTCCGTGAGGCAATTCTTCGCGTTGCATGATCCGGTTGCGGTCTGCGACACACTGACTGTGATCTCTAAAAACAAGTGGGACAGCTCAGCCCGGCGCGTCTGCGAGCGGGACGAGCGTCCAAATTTGGCCGTGTTCCCGGCTGATCCCGGCCGTTGTCATTTGGAATTTGCGAAGTACAACGCGGACCCGGCTTTGCGGGTGGCGGTTGGTTTACTTTAAAGGGGGATTTTGTGGCTGATAGCATTCGCCGGGTTCACATGCGGGGCACAGCACAACTCATCGCCCTGCTCATCGCTCTTTTCACACTGATCCCAATCCCGGCCTTCGCTCAAGATGCAGCAGCCCCCGCCGCAAGCGATTCAGCTGCACCCGCACCCACCACTGCGCCCGGCGACGGCGTAGTGCGCGGCCAACATGGCGATTGGCAGGTCGTGTGCAAACCACCGCCACCGGGCGCTAAGAACGAAGTTTGCGCACTCGTGCAAAGCGTCACTGCCGAAGACCGCAACAATGTCGGCCTGACAATCTATTTCCAAAAATTCTCAACCGGCGTGCAGGTGCTGCGCGTGTTCGCGCCACTCGGCGTATTGCTGCCTCCAGGCGTTGGCCTCAAGATTGATGACATTGATGTCGGCCACGCGCCGTTTCACCGTTGTCAAAGCTTTGCGTGCTACGCGCAAGTGACCGTCGATGAGGCGCTGTTCGGCAAATTGAAAACCGGCAAGACGGCGATCTTTATTATTTTTCAAACCGAAGAAGCTGGAATCGGAATCCCGATTTCACTCGCTGGATTTGGTGAAGCGATTGCTGCATTGAAGTAAGTGCTAATCTGCGTTGGCCACGTGCTCAGGGCTCCAAATCACAAAGCCGGCGGGCCCGGTTGAACTCATGGCTTCGATGACCGCCATGTTATCGAAGCCAGCAAGGCGCGACTGCATCGCCCGCAACAGGTCATGCTCTCCTTCAGCGCCCATCGGGATAGTAAGATTAGTTTTCTTGTCTATCGACTGCAGCAGCCAAAACAAATCTGGCGCAAACGGGCCATCGGCTGTGGTGACGATATTGACCGCGCCTAAATCATGCCACGTCAATTGCGAGTTTGCGCCGTTCGGAAGCTTCACACGAACGACGTGATCATCAAATCTGACACTGACGCGCGATGGAGTTGCCCGGCCGGGGCTGGGCGTGCTGTCAGGCTGACGGCGTCTCTTGAGCCAATCGAGCATCGCGCACCGTAATGTTGGCGGCCGCTCAAACGCAACGACCGGCTGTCGGAGCATGTGATGGTACACCTCCGGGTGGGACATACGCAGGGCGAACCTTAGCCTGAAATGCGGCTCTGCGCAAAGACTTGCGTGCCAGAGTGATCGCCGCGCGCTTGCGCAGTTACGCGGTTATCGAAGTGGGTCGATCCAACTCAGGTCGCCTTTTCCAACCGGCGGCCGTGCGACTTGGTCTGGGTGCGATGGCGTTCGTTTTCGCGCGTCAACAAATACGTGATGTATTGATTGAGGCTCAAGCCTTCGATCTCCGCCTGCTCAGCCAATTGGGTGTGCAGTGTTTTTGGCAAGCGCAGCGGGAATTTTCCGCTCAGTTGCTGAGCGGGTTCAGACGGCGGCGGCACTCTGTTGCCAGCGGCGATCGCGGCTTCAGTCCATGCACTAACCGCATGCTGCAACTCGGCAAGCGCTTTCGCCTGTGTGCTGCCAAACGCCGAGCAACCAGGCAGATCCGGCGCGACGGCGATAAAGCCTTCGTCTTCAGCGCTCCAGAACACACGTGCCGGATAGAGATGGGCGTCACTCATCCAACTGGTCCTCATACTTGTCGATCATCGCAACAAGCTGACGGGCTTGGTAGGGCACAATCATGCCGTTGCAATTTTGAAAATTCAGCTGCACAGGCTCGCCCTTTTTCGAGAACGCCCGGTGCGAACCCTTTCCGCCCTGGTGTTCGAAGCCCAGCCAACCCGCGATTTTGCAGGCGTCTTCGAACCGAACTCCTTTAGGATTGGCCCTGACTGCCGCGATCAACTTCGTCCGCTGGCTCATTATATGATATCACCTGTGATATCTTTGTCAAGGGTCATAACTTAACGGGACAATCACAGACTAAACAAGTACCTGCTAGGTTCGCCGCGTCACTTGTAAAACGTAGCACTCGAAATGCCGTGTTCGCGGCAGACCTCGGCCAGCGCCAAGCCATTTTTAGCCTGGCGCAAGATCCCCATGATCTAAGCTTTCGTAAAACGCCTCTTTCGCATCAGAATCTCCTCGTTGGGTCTTGACCCGAGAAAATTCTACTTTCAAAATCCTCTAATCTGCGGGGGGATTACCCTTCGCACTCAGCTCAGCCCAACTACTCCGCTGCTTCACTTGAAATCATTGGCCCTGCCGCACGCACGCTCGCATCAACGTGGGCAGCAAATTTCTCAAAATTGGCGCTAAACATCTGAACCAATTGAGCCGCCGTCACATCATAAGCTTTAGCATCTGACCAGGTGTCGCGCGGGGTCAAAATTCGTGTCTCAACGCCCTTGACCGATACTGGCACTTCAAAGCCGAAGATCGGGTCGACTCGCATCGGCGTGCCCTTTAGGCTGCCCGACAGCGCGGCCGTCAGCAATGCGCGCGTGGCTTTTATTGGCATCCGTGAGCCGGTGCCAAACTTGCCACCCGTCCAGCCGGTGTTAACCAGCCAGCAATCGACCTTGTGTTCGGCGATAAGTTTGCGCAGCAGGTTGCCGTAAACCGAGGGATGGCGCGGCATGAACGGCGCGCCGAAGCAGGTCGAGAAGGTGGCTTGCGGCTCAGACCCCATGCCCTTTTCAGTGCCAGCAACCTTGGCCGTGTAACCCGACAGGAAGTGATACATGGCCTGCGCAGGGGTCATTTTAGCCAACGGCGGCAGCACGCCAAAGGCATCGGCCGTTAGCATCACAATCGACTTTGGATGGCCAGCAACGCCGGTTTCGCTGGCGTTCGAGATGTAATGCAGCGGATAAGCGGCGCGGGTATTTTCGGTCAAGCGCGCATCATCGAAATCGGTCTCACTCGTGGCCGGATCTAAGGCGACGTTTTCGAGCACAGTAGCAAAGCTGTTTGCGGCCGCGAAAATTTCGGGCTCGGCTTCTTTGGAGAGCCGGATCGTCTTGGCGTAGCAGCCGCCTTCGAAGTTAAACACGCCGCTCGTCGACCAGCCGTGTTCATCATCCCCCAGCAGCGTGCGCGATGGATCTGCGGAAAGTGTTGTTTTGCCTGTGCCAGAAAGGCCGAAGAACACGGCGCTGTCACCTGCCGGACCGACGTTGGCCGAGCAGTGCATCGGCATGACGCCCTTCGGCGGCAACCGGTAGTTCAAATAGCTGAATACGCTCTTCTTGATTTCGCCAGCGTATGACGTGCCGCCGATCAGCACGATCTTGCGGGTGAAATTGACCGCAATGACGGTTTCGCTGCGCGTGCCGTGATATTCGGGCGCGGCGCGGAAACTTGGGATGTCGACGACTGTAAAGCCGGGCTTGAAGTGCGAAAGGTCATCACCTGCCGGGCGGCGCAACAAATGGCGGATAAATAGCGCATGCCAAGCATATTCGGTAAAAACGCGCGTTGGCAGGCGATGCACCGGATCGGCGCCGGCGAACAAATCTTGGACGTAGAGTTCCTTAAGTTTGGCGAAGGCGAGGAAATCTTGCAGCAGCCGTTCGAACTGCTCTTCGGTCATTGACTTGTTGTTGTCCCACCAGACCGCGTTTTCAGTGTCAGCATCGCGGACAATGAACTTATCGGCGACAGAACGGCCGGTATGTTGTCCGGTTTCAACTGAAAAAGCGCCGTGGCTCGAAAGGCGACCCTCGCGGCGATGCACAGCGTGCTCGACCAATTCGGCTGCCGTATTATTGATGTGCAGTTTGCGGCAGGCGTTTAGAGGGAAGATTTCGCTAATCATGTCCTGTCCCGAGCTCGAAGCGGGGCCGCGCGCGTTTGTAGTTGCAGCGCAAACCCGACGCCATTCCGTGAGTCCATTAAGTGAACCACAGTCGTCCTAAGTATCGGTGACTAAACCCCGTCCGGGCCTAGTTCAACCTAGCCTAAAGTTCATTGTCCGTTGGTCGAAGGCCTTAGAATAGTTCAAGTATTTAGGCGTTTGCGAGGCGCGCACGCGCGGCTTGGGCAATCCGCACAAATTCTTGGCGGGCGCCGTCAGCGGTCGTGACACGGACCCCAAACGGCAATCGTACCGCTTGACCTGCATATACCAAATCGAAGCCGTCGGGGTCGAGCCCTGTGATACGCCAAGGAGCGGCTGCGGCGCCAAAAAATTGGGCATAAAGCGCGACTGCGTCAGTGTGATCGGTGTTCATATGATCGAGAATTTCAGCTTCGGCAGTTGCGAGTTGGTCAGCCCCCTCAGTTTCAACTCGCATTTGTGATGCCGTCAAATCGACGATGCGCCCGAACCCGCCAATGTAATGGGCACTTTCGATCTCGAATTTGTAGAACGCGAAATCTGGGAAATCGGCGTACAATTCAGCTGCCGGCAGGCGTGCCAAAAACCGGCGCCGTGCGTTGGGATCCGTCGTTTTGACGGCGCGGCCCGAGATTGTCACACGGCCGCCGGCCAACGGGTCTCCCGTAGCATTTGTAGCATCAAATAACAGGCTTGCGCGTGGGTTGGCGAGCAAATTCTGGGTATGGACAGCGAGCTTTGAGATTAGGATCAATGGCGCTCCACAGCTCGCAGTTGCAACCGTGACCAGCGAGACGTAGGGGTCTCCGGTTCCTGATCTCAGCGTGCCAAGCGAGGCTTTAAGGCCCATGCGAATAATGCGACGGGCATCGGCATCAGGAGGCACCGGCTGCGGCTTGGTGTCAGGTGTGGATGGGGCGTTTTTGGCCATAGGGTCCCTTCGAAACTTCAGTGCCAGCAAGGTCGACGGCCGTTCAGTCAGGGTTCAGTTGTCACCCAGCACTTATATCTCTGCCACAATTGATCCTACTTGAGGCCATAAACCGCAAGTTACGGGGTTTTGCCTGAAAGGGCCGGAAGCACAATGAAAGATAAAATGACTATAGCGCTCGTTGATGACGAGCGCAGCATCCTGTCGTCGCTCGGACTTGCACTCGAGGCCGAGGGCTACAAGGTTCGCACCTATACCGATGGCGAGGCCGCCCTGCAGGGATTGACGGAAACCCCTGCGGATCTTGGCATTTTCGACATTAAGATGCCGCGTATGGACGGCATGGAGTTGCTCCGCCGGGTCCGTAAACAGTCTGATATGCCGGTTATTTTCCTGACCTCGAAGGATGAGGAAATCGACGAGTTGTTTGGCCTCAAAATGGGCGCCGACGACTATATCACCAAGCCGTTTTCGCAGCGTCTGATCATCGAACGAGTGCGCTCGATCCTGCGCCGCTTCCAACCGAAAGACGCTCAAGCGACGGCTGCCGAAGCCGCTCGCGTTTTGGAGCGCGGCAAGCTCAAGCTCGATCCTGAGCGCCACACCTGCCACTGGGACAGCAAAGCCGTTGTTCTGACCGTCACCGAATTCCTGATTTTACAGGCTTTGGCGCTCCGTCCCGGCGTTGTCAAAACCCGCGACGCCCTAATGGACGCTGCCTATGACGATCAGGTGTACGTCGACGACCGGACAATCGATAGCCATATCAAGAGGTTACGGAAAAAATTCAAGCAAGTTGACGATGACTTTGATGTCATTGAGACATTGTATGGCGTCGGCTACCGCTTTAAAGAATAGTTTCACTCCTCATCAAACGTAGCCGAACCGGCCCAATGCGCGGTACGCTCTCAGGCATGAGGCCTTTTGAGTCCGCTTTCTGGCCCGGCGGGAGGAGCAATGGCGCTCGAAACAGACCGGACGTCGCCGGCAGCGACCGGCATGCTGGAAGCAGGGGTTATCCGCGCCCGGCGTTGGTTCAGCATTGCCGCTCATGGCACACCTTTAAGTGACAGCGGCGAGGCTGAGACGCCGTCGCTGGTTTCGCGCGCCCTCACGTGGGCGGCCCACACTGCGCCTGGGCAATTCCTGTCTCGAAGCCTGTTGCGCCGCATTTTGGCTGCGAACCTGTTCGGTTTCTTGATCCTGCTCGGTGGGATCAACTATTTCAGCCAATATCATTCGTGGCTGGTCGACGCCAAACGCGACGCTTTGAAAATTCAAGGCGAGATGATCAGCGCCGCGATCAGCAGCGACGTGCGCGTTAAGAACGGCAATTTGCAATTCAACCCAATCACCAAGTCGGCCAAACCCGTCGACGCCGATCAGTCAGTATCTGACGATCCGTTTTCCAAACTCGAACTCTCGATCCGCCCTGAAAAAGTGGCACCCATTCTGCGCCGGTTGGCCCAGCCCACCAATACGCGGGCGCGCATTTACGATCTCGATGGCACACTCGTGGTCGACTCTGCATCGCTGATGATGCGCGGACAGTTGTCTCGCCTCGACACCGGCGGATCGAACAAGACGCGTCAGAAAACCAAAAACTTTTGGACCCGCCTCAAGGCCTGGCTGATCAGTCAAGATTTGCCAGTCTACAAGGAAATCGGCAGCGGCAATGGCTTGTCGTATCCAGAGGTCAAATCCGCCATGGCTGGTACCAGCACGAGCATGCTGTTGCTAACTGACGAGGGCGAGCAAGTGGTCTCGGTTGCACTGCCGATCAAGCGCATGACGACCACGCAAGGCGTATTGCTGTTGTCAACGCGTCCGGGTGAAATCGACGACATTCTCAACGAAGAACAGAGCCAGATTTGGTCGCTAGCCGCCGTCGCGCTGATTGGGACCATTTTATCGTCGCTATTGCTTGCGCGCACCGTGGCCGGGCCGATGCGGCGTCTGTCGGAAGCTGCCGACCACGTCAGCCGCAGTCTGACAGCACGGCGTGAACTGCCGGCATTCGAAGGCCGCGATGATGAAGTTGGCCAGATGGCAACGGCGTTCCGGGCCATGACCGCGTCGCTATTCCGGCGGATTTCATCGAGCGAACGGTTCGCAGCCGATGTGGCACATGAATTGAAAAACCCTCTAGCGGCCGCGCGCTCGACGGCCGAGAGCTTGAGTTATGCGCGCGACGAAGAACATCGGGCGCAACTGGTGCAGCAAATCCAAACCGAATTGAAACGCCTGAACAGGTTAATCACTGATGTCGCAAGCGCATCGCGGCTCGATGCAGAACTCGCGCGTCAGAAAAATCGCCGCATCGATGTCACTGCTGTCATGACCAATGTGGCGTCTATGTTCACGGATGGCATTGCGGACAACGGCTGCAAGGTCAAAACAGTCATCGAGCCGGCAATCATCGATGGCGCCCTCATGGTGAACGGAGATGAAGGGCGCCTCGCGCAAGTCATCACTAATCTAACCGACAATGCGCTGTCATTCTCGCCGGCAGGCGGCACGGTAATCATGATGGTGCAGAACACCGGCAACGCGGTCGTCATATCGGTCCAGGATCAGGGACCTGGCATTCCTGACGACAGGCTCGATAAGATCTTTGAACGGTTTTACACCGACCGGCCGGAGACCGAAAACACGCGCGGCAAAAACTCCGGACTTGGATTGTCGATCTCACGCGAAATCATCGCCGCTCACAACGGTACACTCCGGGCTGAAAACATATTCCCGCCGGGAGCGGATGCGAGCTGCAAACCACTCGGCGCCCGTTTCATTATCACTTTGCCCGCACTGAACTCCGTCACGCGCGGCGGGCCTGCGCGGCGCATTTAGTAAGGGCATCGAAAGCCATGGCTGCGTCCCTGATCCATGCGACCTGCATCGCACTTTGCGGCCGTGGTGTTCTCATTCGCGGACCCTCAGGCTCGGGCAAGTCTGACTTAGCGCTGCGGTGTCTGGCCCTAACGCCCTCTCAACTTATGACGTTACCTGCCGAATTGGTCGCCGATGACCAAGTGCTTGTTGACCTTAGAGATGGCCGGCTCCTGGCCTCACCACCGTCGACCATTCAAGGCCTCATTGAAATCCGGGGCATTGGCATCGTGGCCGTGCCGTTCGCCGCCAGCGCCGAGATTGTAATGGTCGCTGAACTTGTTGACCATGATGCTGCCCTGGAAAGGCTGCCCGATCCGGTCCCGGTGGCCAAAATTCTGGATGTCGCGCTGCCTGTCTTGCGCCTGAAAGCCTTTGAGGCCTCGGCGCCCGTCAAGTTACTGGTGGCTCTGGCACAACATCGTGGCGCGGACCGCGGTTAACCGGTCTCGCAGCTGCGAAAAGCGCTTGCGTCGGCGGCGAACCCCTGTAACTCTCCGCCTCGATCTGGCGCTCCAGGCGACGCCAATGGCTCGCGAGGCGCCAGGATTGCTTTGTGCGAGTTCGCGGTTTCTCAATGTAATAGCAGTCTTGGAATCCAGTATGCGACTGCTGCTGCGGCCGCTCACACCAGCAAACGGCTCACCTGAATGATCGGGCTTGTGATTGTTACCCACGGCGGATTGGCTGTCGAGTTTCGCTCGGCCATGGAGCACGTGGTCGGCCGTCAAACGCAGTTGGAAACAATTGCTATCGGGCCGGACGACGACATGACCCTGCGGCGTAGCGAGATCGTTGATGCGATACGCCGGGTCGATACCGGCAAAGGCGTCATCGTTTTGACCGACATGTTTGGCGGTACGCCCTCCAACCTCGCCATTTCAGTCATGGACGAAGCCAATGTCGAAGTTCTGGCCGGTATCAACTTGCCGATCCTGGTAAAACTAGCGAGCCTACGCCGCGATATGAACTTGCATGACGCCGTCGCCGCCGCGCGCGATGCGGGGCGCAAGTACATCAAGGTCGCGAGCCAAGAACTGACAGGTGAGAGCTAGGCCGTGCATCATGCCTGAAATCGCCAGTAGCAAGCGCCCCGAAGCGGTTGTCACCATTGTCAATCGGAAAGGGCTGCACGCCCGCGCATCGGCCGCCTTTGTGCGCTGCGCCGAACGCTTCAAAGCCAACATCACTGTGCTCCGCGACGGTCAATCGGTCGGCGGCACCTCGATTATGGGATTGATGATGCTGGCGGCTGGCCCTGGATCACAACTCCACATCACCGCCGAAGGCCCTGACGGACCAGAAGCGCTCGAAGCATTGGTCACGCTGGTTGAAACCGGTTTCGGTGAAGAACTCGCCGACGAAGGGTGACGTTGCGCTGACGCTTGGTACCCGGATCAGCTCTCCCCACTCAGGCGGGGACCCGCGCAAGCCCGAAATTTAAGTTCATATTTAAGCTTGCGCGGATCCCGCCCTTTCCCGCAAGGGGACTCCCAAGTGGTCGCGCCGGGATGACGATCCTTGGGGGTATCGAATGTCTGTGACAGAAAACTAGAGCCCTTTAGTTTTTTACAATCGCCTCGGTCGCCTGCACGCCTTCCGCTCCCATGTAAACAGCGAGAATTCGCATTGCCACTGTGCCGTTGTTGCGGCCGTTATGACCGATCGACATGGCTTCCAACACAGCTTCGCCGGCGTGGTAGGTGCGTCGGCCCTGGTCGCCATAGTCAACGGTAACTTCGCCGTCGAGCACATAGCCAAAGGTTGGCACGCCATGTGTATGCCAGCCAGTTTCTTCGCCGGGCTGAAGTGTGAGGACAACTGCCGTCACTTTTGCGGGCTGACTGACGGGGTATGCGATTTTTTCACCTGTTATCGTCTGGCTCGCCGATATCAGCGTCACCACGCGCTTTGGTGCCTCTAAAGCCCGCGCCCATTGGCCGCCAAGAAATCCAGCCGCAACGGCTGTGAAAAGGGCGGCGACGGCCGCGAAATTCATGCGCGTCTTTGCAAGCATCTCTGAAACCCTATAGTGACATGAGCTGGTTCAACAAAGCTGCACTGCTCCTGCCCGATGCGCAACTCAGATATTACCACCAATGCCACTATCCGCTGCGGCTTGCTGCGATCGATTTGCACTGCCGCGCTGTTGATATTAAGCCTGCCGCTGCTACGTCACCCCGCACATGCCCAGCGCCAGCAGGTCGAGCCAGAGCAATCAACCGAAGTCAACGCTAACGCTGCCCTCGTGACGGCGTCCAAGTACATGATCGCGAGCGCCAACCCGCTTGCCTCGGAAGCCGGACGCGAAATGTTGCGTGCCGGTGGCTCTGCGATTGATGCCGCGATTGCAGCACAGCTCGCACTTGGGCTTGTTGAACCGCAATCCTCGGGCCTCGGCGGCGGGGCTTTCATCCTGCATTGGGATCTGACCGCGAAAGCTTTGACGGCCTATGACGGCCGCGAGACGGCACCTGCGACTGCGACCCCTGATCGCTTCATCAAAGACGGCAAACCCGTCGCCTTCGATACAGCCGTGCATTCCGGACTGTCCATCGGCACGCCGGGCACAGTCCGCTTGCTCGAAGCGACCCATAAAAAGCATGGCAAGCTGCCGTGGGCGAAGTTGTTCGAGCCCGCGATCAAACTGGCTGAGGATGGTTTTCAAGTCTCAAAACGATTGCATTTCTTACTAGCATGGAATGGCGCCCAAGTGTTCGATGCCGTTGGCAAGAAATTGTATTTTGACGTTGGCGGCAGCGCGCGCCCAACCGGCTACGTCTTAAAGAACCCAGACTACGCGGCAACGCTGCGCGCCATTGCAACGGGCGGCGCAGATGCGTTCTATGCGGGGCCAATCGCTGATCAAATCGTGAAAGCCGCGGCAAACGCGACAAACTACGCTGGCGATTTAACAGCCGCTGATCTCGCCGCCTACCAGATTAAAGAACGTCCGGCGCTGTGTGTGCCGTATCGTAGCTTCAAGATTTGCGGCATGGGACCACCGTCGTCAGGCGGCGTGGCGATTGCGCAGATTTTCACGATACTCGACGGCCTGGCCCTCGGGTCCGGCCATGAAATGGCGTTGAATACCGCCGCCATGCACCTCATCATCGAAGCCGAGAAACTCGCCTATGCTGACCGTGATCGCTACCTTGCCGATCCGGATTTTGTGCCCGTGCCGCCTGGTTTGTCGGATCCCGCCTATCTCGCGTCCCGTCGCGCGCTCATCGATGCCAACGACGCCATGGATACCGCGGCACCCGGCTCACCGCCCGGTATTCAAAAGCACGCCTTCGGTGAAGACGCTACAATAGAACGGGCCGGCACCAGCCATCTGTCGGTAATCGATGCCGATGGCAATGCCGTCTCAATGACGACGACGATTGAAGGTGTGTTTGGGTCCGGCGTTATGGCGGGCGGCTTTTTACTGAACAATGAGCTGACCGATTTTTCCTTCCGCGCGGCCGACCAGGACGGCACACCAATCGCCAATCGGGTTGAACCTGGCAAACGGCCACGCAGCACCATGGCACCAACCATCGTCTTCGACAGCAAGGGCGACGTGATCGCCGTGCTCGGCTCACCCGGCGGCGGCCGCATCATTCTTTATGTCACGAAGGCTCTCGTTGGCCTGCTCGATTGGCAACTCGACGCGCAGGCAGCAACCGCGCTCATGAACTTTGGCAGCATGGGTGGCCCGGCTGAGTTCGAATATAGCGCCGGCGCCATGTGGAGCGCGTTGAAGCTCAAGACCTATGGCCATTCGATTTCATTCGACCTCATGAACTCCGGGACCCACGCCGTCGTGCGCCACAACGGCCGATTGCAAGGTGGCGCCGATCCGCGCCGCGAAGGCACTGCGGTGGGCGACTGATGGCGGGCGGGCGCGAAATCACGATCGCAGGCGCTGGCATACTCGGACTCTGGCAGGCCATAACGCTGGCGCGAGTTGGCCATCGCGTAACACTGATCGACAAAAGTGCGGACCCGTTCTCGTCGTCCGCAAGCCGCCATGCAGGTGCGATGCTCGCACCCGACTGTGAGGCTGAAAGTGCGCCTCAGCTAGTGCGAACTTTTGGGCACCACGGGTTGGCATTATGGCGGCAAACTTATCCTGGCGTGATCAACAACGGCACGCTGGTCGTCGTCGCGGCACGTGACAAACCTGATCTCGTGCGATTTGAAAAACTGACCCGTGGCTCGGATCGCCTTGACGGCGATGGCATCACCAAACTCGAACCCGATCTCGCCGATAGATTCCAGTCGGCGCTGGTCTTTAAAAGTGAAGCACACGTAGCGACGCCCGATGCGATGTTGTTTTTGTTGCACGAAGCGCAACGGTTGGGAGTCGTGACAAAGTTCGGCACAGCTTTTGACCAAGGTGTTGCGAGCGTACTGATCATCGACTGCCGTGGCATGGGGGCGAAAGCGGATTTGCCACTACTTCGCGGCGTCCGGGGTGAGCGGCTCTTAATCCGCACTCCAGAGGTCTCGCTATCGCGGCCGGTCCGTCTGCTGCATCCGCGTTATCCGCTCTATGCTGTCCCTTGGGGCGGCGGACGCACTCTGATCGGCGCGACGATGATAGAAAGCGAAGATGACGGCCCGGTGACGGTACGGTCGGCGCTGGAGTTGCTGGGCGCCGCTTACGCTTTGCATCCAGCTTTTGGCGAAGCCGAAATCCTAGAAATCGATGCAGGCGTCCGCCCGGCGTTTCCCGATAATGTTCCCCGCGTTCACGTCCGCGATAGAAACCACATCTTCGTCAACGGCGCCTACCGGCATGGTTTCCTGTTGGCGCCCGTATTGGCCGAGGCTGTCGCCGCTTACATTGCAGATGGCACACCGCATCCGCTGATCGGTTAAGGCGCTATTTATCAGGCTTTGATTAAGCCTCTCACCGCTTACCGGGTTGGCTTCGGGGCTGTGGCGCTCTACAAACGCCCAACTGGCCATGTTCAGGTGACACATTGTCCAAACGTATTCTGCTCATCATTGGCGGCGGCATCGCGGCCTACAAGTGTCTCGACCTGATCCGGCGTTTGAAAGAGCGCGGCATCGGCGTGCGCACGGTATTGACCAAAGCGGGCGCAGAATTCGTCACGCCGTTGTCAGTTGGTGCACTATCGAACGACCGCGTGTTCACCGGCCTGTTCGACCTCAATGACGAGCGCGAGATCGGCCACATCCGGCTATCGCGCGAATGCGACCTGATTGTCGTCGCGCCCGCAACCGCTGATCTGCTGGCCAAAATGGCCGGCGGCCACGCCAATGATTTGGCAACCGCAGTGCTGCTGGCCTCGAACCGTCCGATCCTCCTCGCGCCTGCCATGAACCCACGCATGTGGAGCCATCCAGCGACGCAGCGCAACGTCGCGCAACTGAAAATAGACGGTGTGTCGTTCATCGGACCTGCAACCGGTGAAATGGCGGAAAGCGGCGAAGCCGGCATTGGGCGATTGTCAGAACCGCTTGAAATCGTCGCTGTGATCGAGAAAATGCTGGCCGAACGCGGCACTTCGAAAGCGACTGATGCAGAAACCAAGTTACCGCTATCTGGTCAGCACGTGCTGATCACCAGCGGACCAACGCATGAACCGATCGATCCGGTGCGCTTTCTCGCCAATCGCTCGTCGGGCAAGCAGGGTTATGCCATTGCCGTCGCCGCTCAAGCACTTGGCGCGCGGGTGACGCTGGTCTCTGGCCCGGTGTCGCTGCCGCCGCCATCCCTCGTTGAGTTTGTCGCTGTCGAGACCGCAGCTGAGATGCTCGCAGCTGTTGAGGCAAATTTGCCAGCTGATATCGCCGTCTTCGCCGCCGCCGTCGCAGATTGGCGCGTCGCCGATACCGCCAGCCAAAAGATCAAGAAGGGCGCTAAGACATCACCACCATCGTTGGAGTTGGTTGAAAATGCCGATATCTTGCGCACGGTTTCCGCGCTCAAGAAAAAGCGGCCCGCTCTCGTGATCGGTTTCGCTGCTGAAACTGAAACCGTCATTGAGCATGCCAAGGCCAAGCGCCGATCGAAGGGTGCCGATTGGATTGTCGCCAATGACGTATCGCCAGCCTATGGCGTGATGGGCGGCGATCGGAATACCGTCCACTTGGTGACGGAAGACGGCGTCGAAAGCTGGCCCGAAATGACCAAAACCGACGTTGCAAATCTTTTGATGACGCGCGCTGCAGCGTTCATCGCTAAAACCGGGACGTGGGTATGAGGTAAGTTTTGTAGGGTGGAATGAAGCGAAGCGTATTCCACCATTGAGGTCTTGCCGTGCAATGGTGGATTACAGCCCGTCATACGTTGCATGTCGCGCCGATAATCCATCCTACGGTGGTGAGATTTATATTACTTGTGTGAGCGAACATCAGATGCCGAAAATCAAATCCATCAAAATAAAAGTCGTGCAGCTTCCGCACGCTATGGGCTTGGCGTTGCCGTCGTATCAAACGCGGGGCTCAGCGGGACTAGATCTGCTGGCCGCTGTTTCCGAAGGCGAGCCTATAACCATCAAGCCCGGCAAGCGCGATATCATACCAACGGGCTTGATCCTCGAATTGCCAAAAGGAACCGAGGCGCAAGTCCGGCCACGGTCGGGGTTGGCCTTGAAGCATGGCATCACGGTCCTCAACAGTCCCGGCACCATCGACAGCGACTATCGCGGCGAAGTTAAAGTCATCTTGATCAATCTCGGCGACGTAGCATTCAAAATCGAACGCGGCGAACGCATCGCGCAAATGGTCATCGCCAAAGTCGCGCGGGCTAAATTCAAACTGAAGTCGACGGTGACAAACACCAAGCGCGGCAAAGGCGGCTTCGGCTCGACCAATGTTGCAACTCAGAAATCTTCGCCGCTGGCGTTAGTTCCGCCAAAAAGGACGGCGTTGGCGGCAAAGCCGCGCCCAGCGACGCGGACCGCGGCTCCAAAGCGATAGATTAGTATACTGTTCTCGAAATTTGCCCTAATGACGGCACAATATTTCAAAATTAACCGTTGATTGCGTCCAGACAGGAAGGCTATTTCACTACCTCGGGGACCGCGTCCCCGGCATTTTATTGGCAGGCGGAGCTAACGATGACTGACATGCCCGAAATCAAGACGCTCAAAGCCACCAAGTCATGGGGCCGCGGCCGGGTCTACAACGACATCACGGAGACCATCGGACATACACCGCTGGTCCGCATCAACAAGCTTGCCAAGACCGCAGGCGCCCACGCGACGGTGTTGATCAAGCTCGAATTCTTCAATCCGCTATCAAGCGTCAAAGATCGCATCGGCGTGTCGATGATCGACGTGCTCGAATCGCAAGGCAAAATCACGCCGGGCAAATCGATCCTGATCGAACCGACGTCAGGCAACACCGGCATCGGGCTCGCCTTCGTCGCGGCCGCGCGCGGCTACCGGTTGCAGCTCGTCATGCCAGAAAGCATGTCGATTGAGCGCCGCAAGATTTTGGCACACCTCGGTGCAGAACTTGTTCTGACACCAGCGTCCGGCGGCATGCCAGCGGCAATCGCCAAAGCCACCGAACTTGTGGCTGCCAATCCCGACGCCATCCAACCGAGCCAGTTTGAAAATCCTGCCAATCCGCTGGTCCATGAACTGACAACTGCTCAGGAAATCTGGGCCGACACTGGTGGCAAGATCGATTATCTGGTGGTCGGCGTCGGTACCGGCGGCACGCTGACCGGTTGCGGCAAGGTTTTGAAAAAACTCAATCCGAAGCTGAAGGTTGTCGCGGTCGAGCCTGCAGGGAGTCCTGTGTTGGCAGGTGGCCAACGCGGGCCGCACAAAATTCAGGGCATCGGCGCCGGCTTTATTCCGGGCGTGCTCGATACGTCGTTAATTGATGAAATCATCAGTGTTTCAAATGAACAGGCGTTCGATACCTCGCGCGCGCTGTCGAAGTCGGACGGCATTCCGGGCGGCATATCAACCGGCGCCAATGTAGCAGCTGCGCTGCAAATTGCTGCCCGCGAAGACATGAGCGGCAAAACCATCGTCACCTTCGCGCCGTCGTGTGCCGAGCGCTACTACACGAGCGAATTGTTTGTCGAGCCGGTGGCGTAGTCCGACCTACGAATTCTTCTTGAAAATCAGTGTCAGATTGTTGGCTGGCATGTCTTCTATAAGTGGAGAGCCGAAGCCATGCGCTGCGGCGAGGGTTGTGACGGCTTCGAGATCACGCACACCCCATTCCGGATTGCGGGCTCGTAAATCGAGATCGAACGCTTCGTTTGAAGGCGCGCTGTGCTGTTCGCCGCGGCGATAGGGTCCGTATAGGATCAGCACTCCCGATGGCGGCAGAATGCGGCTCGCGCCTTGGATCAAGCCAATCGCTGCCTGCCAAGGCGCGATGTGGATCATGTTAATGCAAAGCACAGCATTGACCGTCTCAACGGGCCACGTCTCATCGCAGACATCCAACGCAAGTGCCGGCCGCACGTTCGGCAACTTCGCTTCTGCCACCCACGCATCAATGCTGGAGCGCG
>JANNFX010000243.1:0-7277 GCA_031380225.1 Hyphomicrobium sp. | reverse complement strand
CACGGCTCGTTCACATGGCCTGAGATCTGGAACAACTTGGTGCCAGTATTGTTGGGCTTACCAAGGCCTGCAAACCAAGTCGCACCGCGGCGCAGAATGTCTGGCGTAACGGCAATACTCTCGACGTTATTGATCGTCGTCGGCGCACCATAGAGCCCGACGTTGGCCGGGAACGGCGGCTTCAAGCGCGGCTGACCTTTTTTACCCTCTAAGCTTTCGAGAAGCGCCGTCTCTTCACCGCAAATATACGCGCCAGCACCATGGTGGACGTAGCATTCGAAGTCCCAGCCATGGACGTTATTCTTGCCGATCAACTTGGCGGCGTAGGCTTCGGCAATTGCGCGTTGCAAAGCGTCGCGCTCGCGGATGTATTCGCCGCGCACATAGATATAGCAAACGTGCGCGCGCATCGCGAACGCGGCCAATAGCGCGCCCTCGATCAGCAGCTGCGGATCGTGTCTCAGAATTTCGCGGTCTTTGCAGGAACCAGGCTCGGATTCATCGGCATTGATAACCAAATAGGACGGTCGTGGATCGTTCTTCGGCATGAACGACCACTTGAGGCCGGTCGGAAACCCAGCGCCTCCGCGGCCACGCAAGCCCGACTGCTTGACCTCGTTGATGATCCAGTCGTGGCCTTTGTCGATGAAAAACTTGGTGCCGTCCCACGCGCCTCGCGAAATCGCACCTTTGAGGCTAGCGTCATGTAGCCCGTAGAGGTTGGTGAAGATGCGATCTTGGTCAGCGAGCATCGCCCTTATCCTCTCGGCTTTTCGCCAGCAGGATTGACAGGCCGCCATCCTCCAGCGAGCTTGGCGCACTGCTCGACCCACTGGTCATTTGCAATGCGGCCTTTGAAGCCGGGCATCTGTCCTTCAAACCAGGCCATGTTCTCGGGCGTCCAAACCGCGATCTGATCGAAATGCCAGATCCCTAACTCGTTCATTTTTTGCGCGAGCTTTTCAGCCACGCCGCGGATCAGAGACAGATCATCACCGGCGCCGTTACGTGGAGCGCTCAAGAGATTGGGCTCGCCCGTTAAGCGGTTGCGTTCAGCGCCTGGCATCGGATGGGGCACATACGTCATCGTATGGCGAAGTGAATCGATTTCCGCCTTCGACATTGCCTTCGTGCTTCGCGCTTCAAGCTCTGGCACGAGGCCGGCATTAGCGAGGGCGATCGAAGCGCCGACATTGATGGTTTTTGCCGGCGATGGCGCCGCTGCAGCGACTGGTGGTGGGTTGGCCGTAGCCGTTGCTGCGGCCTGAGCCGCATACGCTCCGGCCATCGCCGCCACCGGTGAAGCCACATCAACCGCTTCGCCCGGAAAGCGCTTTTTCCAATCGCCAAGTCTGGATCCATTGAACAATGCCGGATCAGACAGCGTCGTCGGTCCGCCTTCGGGACATGAGACGCGACGGCCAATCTGTGACCCTGGGGCCAACGGCTGGCCTTTTGCGAAGCCATCGAGAACTGCATCCAACAAATCAGGCGTCAGATCCTCGAAGGTGTCAGAACCAATTTGCACCATCGGCGCATTGGCACAGCTGCCGAGGCATTCGACTTCTTCCCAACTGAATTTGCCGTCGACGGACAGGTGATGCGCCTCTCCATGAATGCGCGATTTGCACTTAGCGATGAGATCCTTCGAACCGCGCAACATGCAGGGCGTCGTCCCACACACTTGGACGTGCGCCGCGCTGCCGACGGGGGCGAGTTGAAACATGGTATAGAAGGTGGCGATCTCGTAGACGCGAATGTACGCCATGCCGAGCATGTCAGCGACGTCACGCATCATCGGCTCGGTCACCCAGCCGTTCTGCTCTTGCGCCCGCCACAAAATGGGGATCACGGCCGACGCTCGTTTGCCTTCAGGATATTCGCGAGTCTTGGCTTCCGCCCAGGCTCGGTTCCCTGCCGTGAAGGCGAAACTAGCAGGCTGTTCAGGGTGCAGACGGCGAACGGCCATCGGAGGCTCCAGCGGGCAAGCGTCCGGGGCGAACGTCCGAAAAAACTTGATTACGCCGCTGGCGCGACGTTCCGTTTATTGCGGTGCACAATCCCGAACCGGTTAACGATCCAGTTACGGGGAAAGGGGCCGCAACGCAAGGCTTGGTAATGCCGCAAGAACAACGACTTTAGCCGATGTGTGAGATCAATGATGGGGCGGTCTCGGGCACGTCGACACGTACGTCGGGGTTTCCAGTCGCTTGCCAGACAAAGATCAAGAGTGCAGTGGCGATGGGCGCCAGGATGATTGAAACCTGCGACCCAACCCGCAGAAAACCGGTCCAAAATAACGCCAGCAATAGGCCGAACAACATAATCGTACCACCAACATCCATAACGCCGCCGCCGCGGGCCGATGCGAATGCGAGCGCCACAAACACAGAAAAAAGCCCAACAATCATCGGGACGGCCGGCAAATCCGCATGTAGTGCTCCGACAGGCCAGCCCCGGCGGCTGGCGACAAACCGGTAGCTGCAGAGCGACAGACCCCAACCTAAGGCAGCAATGGCGAGAAGGGCTGGCATGTCGAGCATTTTGGGCATCCTGTAGGCGGCTCAGTCAATCGACTTGGGATTTGCACAGAATTATGGCCGGAGCCGAACCGTGCGCTCAACTTTATGCAGAATAGTGTTTGTGCCAATGATTCGGTGCGTCCGCTAGCCCCAGTCAAAGCTGAGGTAAACAGCTTACCCGTGACCCGCTGCCTGATCACGTCGCGGCGTGCCCGGTTTCAACCGTGATTGGCGGGGGGACATAGAACGTTGCCCAGTTGAGGCGGATCGAGCCTGACGGTCGCCAACGGGTGTCGGGATCGATGCCATTCGATTGAGCACGCGTGTCTTGGGCAGCCGGACGATGGCCTCCGTGCCCTTGCGCAACTCTGACAACAATTCAAACGTCCCGCCGTGCAACTCGATCAGGTTCTGTACAATCGGCAGACCCAACCCTGTGCCACCCTCGGCCGTTTCATGGGCAAGTGAACCCTGACCAAATGCCTGTAGGACGCGCGGAATTTCATCAGCTGGAATGCCGGGGCCGGTATCGCGGATCGAAATTAATTGACCACCATCGGCCTCAGCCTCGACGGTCACGACAATCCGCCCACCCTTCGGCGTAAACTTCAATGCATTAGAGATCAAGTTTAAGCAGATCTGACGCATGGCGCGCTGGTCGACCCAAACCTGCGCCAATCCAGGCTCGAAGTTCTCCACGAGTTCCAGCCCCTTGGTATTCGCCTTCAATTGAAGAAGCTTAAGGCTATCTTCTGCAACGTCGGCCAATTGCACCGGCTCTTCGTGCAATTCGTACTTTCCGGCTTCGATGCGCGACAGATCGAGAATCTCATTGATCAGATTCAAGAGATGCCGGCCGCTCTCATGAATACTTCCAGCGTAGTCCTTGTAGGTTGGATTGTTGAGAGGCCCCATAAGTTCAGTTTGCATCACTTCGGAGAAACCCATGATGGCGTTCAACGGCGTCCGTAATTCGTGGCTCATGGTGGCCAAAAACCGCGATTTCGCTTTATTTGCAGCTTCAGCGCGCCGCCGTGCTTCATCGGACATCAGCTTGGATTCGGCCAACTCCGCGATCAGTTGGTCTTTCTGCGCCCGGAATTCGAGCATCGCCACGGCGGTCGAATGAAGACCCTTGGCTAGGAATACGAAGTAGATATGGACGCCAACCGCCATCGAGGCGAGCGCATAGTAAAATGGGTCATTCAGCATCGCCAAGCGTCCGACGACAGCAATCGTCATTGGAACCGTACCAGCGTAAAGTATGCTTATGACTGTTGACGCAAAGGTCATACGGATCGCAAGCAGAACAATCAGTGTTGCGAAAATGAAAACATGCGAAGGAAATAGCTCAGACGCGGCTGAAGACGATCCGACCCCAACGAGCGCAAAGCCAGCCCATGACAGACCACATAAAAATTCAGCCATCCAAAATCGCGAATGCCAGACCACCGGATCGGCCTGATCGCGAGGCTGCTGAGTGAAGCGGCGCCCCAGTTCAAGCAACACGACTTTTGAGCCGATAACGATCAGCAGCCAAGCACAGCCTTGCAGCCACGGCGCCCAAAACATTGAAGCCAGTGCGAACAAAGCTGCCATGGCCCAAATCGTGGCCGCGGCGCTCTGTTCATTGTGGACAAATATGGCCAATAAATCGTAGGCGTGCTCGGGTTTTACGCCGTTGACGTCAGCCAGTTTTTGGCGCGTTGCGCGTAGTTCATCGCGGGCACGGTTGCGCGTATCGCGGCGATTCCGCAGCTTCGCTACATCCTGTCCGCTGGCGTTCATCCTAGATAGTGCCTCGTGCCCCGAATACGACCCACCAAGTTGCATCAGCCGCTTATCAGCGCTCGTGTGTCCCGGTGTGGATTGGTCGAATTTGGTCAATAAGTCCTAACTTATCGTTTAGGGGTGGCGCGTTTCGGGCCGCTTTGCCGGTGTTCAGGGAGAAAATCGTCGGATGGCGGCTTGGAATAACCGGGACACGCAAAAAATCGTCCGCTGGGTGGTGGTGGCGGTGCTGGCAGCCATCGCTGGCGTCCTGCAGCGTCATGATGGTGGCCGCAATACCTCCTATCGGCCGCGGGCGGAAATTCCGTCCAGCGGCGCCGTCGAGGGCACTCCGAAATTGGTAGATGGCGACAGTTTCCACATGGCCGGCACCGAGGTCCGTATGGTTGGGATTGACGCGCCTGAAGGCAAGCAGATGTGCCAACGCGACGGCCAAGACTGGCCCTGCGGTGAGGAGGCCCGGCGCAAACTGACCAGCCTGATCGGCGGCCGTCAGGTCAGCTGCAAGTCAGTCGAAATCGACCAACACGGCCGATTGCTCGGCACCTGCTATATCGGTGACCGCAACTTGAACCGGGAGATGGTGGCGTCTGGATTCGCGGTTTCCTTTGGCAGCCAATACCGGCGCGAAGAGGACGGGGCCAAGGCGGCTAAGGCCGGCATCTGGTCTGGCCAGTTCCAACGCCCGCAAGACTGGCGCCACGAGCACGGAATGGGCGGGCGCCAATAATTAGGAGGCCCACAGCGACGCGCGACTGGCGGCTGTTCCGTGGGGAACAGCCAGTTGTATCGGCTGGACATATCTTGCAAAATTCCGGATGTTACTTGCGAGGGGAGCCCGCATGAAACTCACCGTTCTGGGTTGCAGCGACGCATTCGGCAGCGGCGGTCGTTTGCAGACATCGTTCCACATCAGCCACACGGGCGGCGAGTTCCTGATCGATTGCGGCGTTACGGCTTTGATTGGACTGCAGCGCCAGGGGCTCAATCCGAACCGCATTTCAACAATCTTCATCACTCACTTGCACGGCGACCACTTTGGCGGTCTAATTTGGTGGCTGGTGCACGCCGTCCATGTTGGCAAACGAACTCAGCCGCTGACGGTCACAGGTCCGATTGGTATTGCGGACAGGTTCCAGTCTGCGGCGGAAGCGCTGTTTCCTGGATCAACGACAACGCGTCGCGAGTTCGAGCTGAGCTTTCTCGAATATACAGAGCGAGAACCGCTTACGGTCAATGGCGTGATCGTAACGCCTTTTAAAGTGAGCCATCCGTCTGGCGCACCGCCATATGCGTTGAGAGTGCAAGCAGACGGTAAAACGATTACTTTCTCCGGTGATACCGAATGGGTCGAAAGCCTGGTGCCCGCATCAGCCGGAGCTGATCTCTTCATCACGGACTGCTTCGGTTTCGACGGTCCGGTGCGCTATCATATGAGTTGGCGCATCCTCGAAGCCAAGCTTCCGCTGCTGTCCGCCAAACGGATATTGTTATCCCACATGGGACTTGAGATGCTGGCAAATGCAGGTGCAGTCACAGACTCACGCGTGCAGTTGGCGAAGGATGGGCTGGTGATTGAACTCTAATTCGAGAGCCGTTCGTCAGTATTTGTTGGCCTGCATCGTCGCTACAATCCACGGCCGGAAGTCGGCGACGCGGGTGTAAACACCGTACTTCAATTTGCGCGCGCATCCCGATCCCCACGAAACGACGCCGTATAGCACCGGTCCGAATGCCGACCTCAAGACCAACGGCCCGCCGCTGTCGCCCTGACAGGAATCGATGCCACCGTCTTTGTGGCCAGCACACATCATGCCGTCCTTGATTTTTCCAGCGTAGGACGCCGGCTCGTTACAGACGTCGTTCGAAACCAACGGCACGTTGGCTTTCAACAACATTGGCGACCACTCTTTGCTTTTTTCATCAACCGCGCCCCAGCCAGTGACTTCAAGCGGCTGGCCAATTGATACCGAAGTTGCCGTAGTTGCGAGCGGGATGACGGCCCCGCCATTCCTGCTCTTCAACCGGAGCAGCGTAATGTCGTTGGTCTTTGCGACCGCGGAATAGGATTCATGAACGACAAGGCGATCAATCTCGAAAGCGGTGCCATCGTTCAGATTGTTGACGCCAATTTTCACTTTGATAGCATCGGCTTTGATATCACCCTTGAAGCAATGGGCAGCTGTCACGATCCATTTGTCGGCAATGATTGAACCGCCGCACAGCCGGGGCTTAGGTCCTCCAGCATTAATCAGTAACCCGACCTGCCAGGGGTGGTTCGAAATATCGGACGGCTCGCCGCCGACGATACGCCGCCCGCCCTGGTCAATTTCTTCATCATCTGCCTCGGGAGCCGTCACCGTCGCGGCAGAGGGTGGCTGTGGCGCCTGAGCGTCTGCAGATGGCGCTGGACTTTCATCGGCCAAATCAACCGTGGCATCTGTTGTTGATTCCGGCGGTGCCGGTTCCTGCGTTGCACCGGCTAGTTTGGTCTCAGCCAACACCGGCAATGACATCAGTGAAACGAGTGCGGCCAATATCAAAAATGCGGCCACTTTGCTGCTTCGTTCAAAATCAAACATCGCCGCCTCCCCCTATTGAATTTCACTTCAATGCAATGCTTTCAGAGCGTCGGCGGGAACGTACCCGATTTTGTGGCCGTCGCGAGCGATGAGCGCGAAGCCGTTTTCGGTAGTCTTGATCAGGCGCACCATGTAACCGGCTTCGAGCGGCGCCAGTTCGCTTTCAGCATCCGGCGCGGCCTTCTTGCGAGCCAGTTCGTCGCGCAAAAGGAAATGAGTTGGCTCTATGGGAATAGTGTCATCGCTCGCCTTTGCCTCGATCAATGATTCGGCCCTCAGTCCGATCGAGAAATCGTTACCCGACAGCTTGCGGATCGGTGTTTGATCGGCGTCCAAAACAATGCGTGCTAACTTCGGAACGTTCTCGCCGACATCATAGGCC
>JANNFX010000231.1:0-5580 GCA_031380225.1 Hyphomicrobium sp. | reverse complement strand
CAGCGCGTAGCCGAATTTCGAGCCGCCCGCGAGTGAGGTCGCCCAGTTGCCCGGATCCATGTAGCCAACGGCCACCAGATAACCTGGTCCCACAAATGCAGCGATTTTCTTGAAACCAGTGGCATCCTCCGGCACGCGGATGGTACGGAAAATCTCAGACAACGGTGGTGTTTCGTTGGACTGACGCCAGCCGGGCTCTGCGTCGTTCGCAGCGGCGCTGTCGCGCGGAATGTCGCTCATGTATTAGACCGGCCATTGTTGCAAATCATTCGCATCTGGAGCTTGTAACCTAGTTGCAAATCAGTCGCAAGTAAAATGGGCCGGCGGCTTGGCTTCGCAGTGCAGAACTATATTTTTGGAGCAAGTGTTTTTCATTGCCGGACGAAGCTGTTGCGACAAAATTGAACAGCGGGAGTATGGGCCTAGGCGTTAAGCTCTGGGAGCGAGTAGGTTTGCCGGCCGCTGAGATTTAGGCTGTCGCGCGCGGCCAAGTCTAGCCCTCGAATTTCAACTGCTGGAAGTCACAATGTCGATCGACACCGTCTCAGCGTTGCTCACGGATCCCCACGCTTGGGCAGCACTCTTGACGTTGATCGCGCTTGAGGTCGTGCTCGGCATCGACAATTTGCTGTTCGTGACAATCATCACCAACCGGCTTCCAGAAGGTGAACGCGAACGGGCGCGCCAGATTGGTATCGGCATGGCGCTGGTGATGCGCATCGGTTTGCTGTTCACGATCAGCACAATCGCCGCAATGACAACGCCCGTGATTGGCTTCCTGGGGCAGGAATTGTCTTGGCGTGATATTATTCTCATCGCGGGTGGGTTCTTCCTGATCTGGAGAGCGACCAAGGAAGTACATCACAGCATCGATCCCGACCCCAACTCAGGGATGTTCGACAGCGCGCGAGCGTCGATCACGTTCGGCTCTGCGGTCGTGCAAATTTTGCTGATCGATGTTGTGTTCTCGGTCGACAGCATATTGACCGCTATCGGTATGACCGATCAATTGCCGATCATGGCGACCGCGATTGTCATCACAGTGCTCGTCATGTTGCTGGCGGCTACACCGCTCGCGAACTTCATCAACGCTCACCCCACTTTGGTCATGCTCGCCTTGGGCTTCCTGTTGATGATCGGCATGGTGCTTATCGCCGAAGGGTTTGGAACACATATTCCAAAAGGCTACATATACGCAGCATTGACATTTGCGATGGCCGTTGAAGCGCTTAACATGATGGGCCGGCGCAACAGACCAGATCAGGACCCGGGAAATTAGCTTGCGTCTGTCTGCCCCCGGTTGCAAAAGTTAGGGCGTAGACGGCCCGAGTCGCGCGTTAACCAGACGATGTTGCGGCACGGACTTTGCTTTCAAGATCTTGAGGTTCTGATGAACTGTGGAGGCTACGTCCCGGCCCGGTCCAGCCTTAACCGAAATTTGAGATAGCCGCCCGATGATGAAGCGCCTCGCACTCCCGGTCCTGACGTTTATTGTTGCGTCCGCGATTCCCGCAGCGGCCGTCACGCCGGAAGTGCGCTCGATCTTGAATTCAGCCAATCCCGATCGTTTGGAACGCATTGGCCGCCACCTGATGGTTGGCGCCGACAGCATCGATGCGATGCGCATTCTGGTCGAGAAACGTGCCGTGATGGGACTGTTCATCACCGACCACAATGTGAGACGCAGTACGGTTGCTCAGGTCAAAGCCAAGATTGATGCCTTGCAGGCGATCCGGGTCAAACAAGGTTTGCCGCCATTGATCATCGCAGCCGATCAAGAAGGCGGGCCGGTGTCCCGCTTGTCGCCGCCGTTGCAGTTGACGCCATCGCTGGCGACCACGCTGTTGCCGCCAATTGAACAGGAGCGCTTAGCTTCGGCCGCAGCGGCCTTGGCGGCAGTTCCAAAGACCAAGGGAAGAAATACGCCTCCGCCGCCAGAGCCGCCGTCCGCGACCGACGCAAATCCATTGCCGGTTGATACTGAAGCCGACAAGCAAGCCCGCATCGAGTCGTTTGCAAAGGCGCAGGCCGAGGCGCTGGGCGCGATTGGCGTTAACCTGAATTTCTCGCCTGTGGTCGATATCAAAGTGGCGCTGAAATCGCGTAATGACGGTGAGACCATGCTCGACCGGCGCGCGATCAGCGACAACCCTGACATGGTCACCAAAACGGCCGGTTGGTATTGCGCGACATTGATGAGTGCTCGCGTCGGCTGCACGCTGAAGCACTTTCCAGGTCTCGGCCGCATTTCCAATGACACCCACCGGCGCATGGCGACACTGACCGCCACCAAGGAAGATCTGCAAATCCATGACTGGGTGCCGTACAAAGGTTTGATGCAAAAGTCTGGCACCATTACCATGCTCGGCCATATCCGCATGCCGTCCATGGATGAAAATGCACCGGCGTCATTTTCCGAGCCGATCATTGATGGCCTGATACGTAAGGACTGGGGCTATGATGGCGTGCTGATCACCGACGACTTCAGCATGGGCGCCGTTTTGCGATCGCCGGGTGGTGCGGGCGGATCGGCGATCAAAGCCTTGAATGCCGGCGCTGATATTGTGTTGGTGTCATGGGCGGAACGTCATTTGGCCAGCGTGTTGACGTCGCTTTTGTACGCCGACGCGAAGGGTAAGATCGATCAAGCCAAGCTGGCCGTCAGTAACGCCCGGATTGGGAAAGTCGTGACCGACTTAACTGGTGGCGCGGCGGCCGCTGCCGCACAGCCTGCACGCACGTCTGCCAAGCCCTGACCCTACCGTTTCAGGTCCGCCGCTTCATCGATGTCGCTGAGCGTTTCCAGCCGTGCGACGCGAAGCCCGGCCAGATTGCGGATCGTATCGGCCATCGCGTGCTCGCTTGACCATCTGACATTGGCGAATGCCTGCGGTACGCGCGTCAGGCGCTTCAAACCAATCGACCAATAGCCGCCGTCTGGGCAAGGGCCGATCGCGGCGTCGTGATTTCCCAAGGCCCGGAATCCATCGCGGATATGTTGAGCGCGAATATCGGGAACGTCGGAGCCGGTAATCACAACCGGGCCGGGAGGCAATCCATCCATCAATCGTTGCAGGCGCTGGCCGAGATCGCCACCGCCTTGCGCCACGCGATCAAAGTGATTGGGATACATCGAAGTCGTAACGCCCGCATCAGGGGTGATTGCAAGGATCAGATCCCATTCGCTTGGCGATGAAAGCTCTCGCAAAAGCCGCTCGGTCGCGAACCGGTAAAACTGCGTCGCGCCAATCGTGCCGATGCCGCGTGCCAGCCGCGTCTTAACGCGGCCAGCCACTGGCACTTTGACCATAACAATGAGTTGCTTGCGCCGCATAGGTAACATCCTCGCACATGTTATGAGTGCGAGGACGAGGTCGGCTTATATTTTTTCCATGTACGGCGCCGGGTCCATCGGCTTCTGGCCTTGGCGCACTTCGAAGTGCACTTGTGGCTGATCGACAGAACCACTCTTGCCGGCCTTGGCGATGATCTGGCCGCGTTTAACGCGATCGCCGCGCTTGACGAGCAACTCTTCCGAATGGGCGTAGGCCGTCACCCAGCCGTTTTCGTGCCGGATCAAGACGAGATTGCCGTAGCCCTTGAGTTCACTGCCGGCATAGGCGACCGTACCTTCTTCGGCAGCGTGAACGTCGGTGCCCATCGGTACCGCTAAGTTGACGCCGTCGTTATGCGTGCCATCACTGCGCGGCCCGAAGCTTGAAATGATCTTGCCTTGAACCGGCCAGCGCATTTTTCCGCTAGCGGCTGGCGAGGCATCGGTCATTACAGACGTTGCAGCAAGTGCCGACTTCTCTGCCAGCGCGGCATTGATGACCTTCGGTATTGCCGGTGCTGCGGCCGGCGATGATGTAACCGTCGTTGTATCCGTCGCGGCGCTTGTTGTGTTATCTGCGAGCTTTGTGTCAGCTATGCTGGTTGGCGGCGTCACAGAAACCGTTGTGGTTTCTGAGCTGTTCGAGCCAGAGCCTGGCATTTTCAGAACCATGCCGGGCTTGACCTTGCGCACATCGGTAATACCGTTGAAGCGCTGCAAATCGTCAAGTTTGACCTTGTTGACGCGCGCCAAAGCGTAGAGCGAGTCGCCTGACTTGACAGTGTAGCTGCCGGTCCAATCCAAAGGCGCCTGAACTGCAGCCACTGTGACTGGTTCAGACGCAACTGGCGCTGCAGCGGCGGTCGAAGGCGGGCTCGGGTTGGATCCGGAATGACCTGACGGAAGAGTCAATTTCTGACCAGGCTTCAGAGCTGGGCCACTCAAGCGATTGGTTGACATCAATTCAGCAACCGAAACGCTGTGACGCTTCGAGAGTCCGAACAGTGTGTCACCGGGACGGACTTCAATTTGTTCGCCGGATGGCGCCACTGGTGACATCGGAGACAAAGAGTTCGCAGCAGCGACCGCTCCCTGGTGTTGGTTGCCAGTGTTTGAAAGCGGCGCCGGCGGCGCCGGTTCAGCCAATGAAGTCATGCGGACTGGTGCCTGACGGCCTGACGGTTGGGGCATGTACGCCCCACCATCCGAATAGTTACCTTTGGGGACGGACGCTGCCGGGGAGGCTGCGCCGTCATCGCCGATCAAATTCGACTTTGATTTCATTGGCGCGGTCGGCGACGGGATCGAAGCGGTCTGGTCATTGAAAGCGGTATTGGACCCGAAATCGAAGCGGGCCACATCGGCGCTGCAACCGCCAAGAGCCAGAGCAAGGCCTGCAAAAGCAGCTTGATTTAGCCGGAAAAACGCAATTTTACGCATGTTACGCACCTCACTACCCATCATTGATTAACCGTTAACCGGTTAAGAGGCCGTTAATGGCACTGGCAAAATTCGGGCTTCCCTATCAATCCGGTTACGCCCGGATTGTGCAGCGATGTTGGAGGAATTGGGTCGAGACTGCGGCTGGCAAGACGTAAACCGGTGACAGCGCGGCTTTTCCCCCACGCTGTCGAATAGCCGGCTGCCATTGACCTGCGTGACGGACTGAGTGAGATCGGCAACACGAACCCTATCGAAACTCGTGCCGATTAAGAGATGAGCGCGCTATCCCCGGCGGCCAATTATGACGGCGCGCCAAAAATTTTTCAAAATTTGCTCTTGCATCGGTTGATCCGAGTGCTAATTTTTCGAAAGGCGTTTTTGCCTGCACCCAAATTTTCCGGTGCGAATGATTTCACATGTGGGCCAGTTGGCCATTTTCCGTTGCATGTTTTGAAATGTAATGGAGGCGCGCTGGTCCCGAAATTGTGGGGAGTAGTGCTGTGCCGATACATTCAGCCGTTATTTCGAACCTCAGTCTTGTCCGCGTTTTAGACCTCGAGTGAGGTCCACGCGGCGCTACGGTCTCTGACTAAATCAAACGACGCGCGCCCGGCGGGTGGGCGGATTTTCTCGGGCTGCAAGCGGTCGCCATTTCAATTTTGGGCGCGCCGCTCGGTCCAGCACTATTGTGGGAGACGTATCATGGCAGCACCAACAGACATCACAGTTTCAGGCGGTTTGATCCGCGAAGCAGCGCCTTCCGGCGCGCTTGTTGCAACATTGGCCGCCGTCGATCCGGATTC
>JANNFX010000225.1:0-3479 GCA_031380225.1 Hyphomicrobium sp. | reverse complement strand
CCCTTGAATTGGATTCGCCGGCACCTCGGCCTTGGCTACTGGTCATTGTCGGCGTACCTCAAAAATCGCGTCAAACAGGCGGTGAGCTTCATCGGCGAATTTGAAACCGCGCTGGCCAAAGAAGCAGCGCGCCGTGGCGTTACAGGACTGATTTGCGGCCACATCCACCATGCGAATGAGCGTTGGATCGGCCCGGTCCACTATCTCAACTCAGGGGATTGGGTCGAAAGCTGCACGGCCATAGCCGAGCACGCTGACGGCCGCTTCGAAATTCTTCATTGGCGCGATGTGATGGCCGCCCGTGAACGTCAGCGTTTAGCCGCCACTTTGGACCATGTGGATCTCGCTGAGAAGGCCGCATGATGTAATCCCCGAGCCCTGCTTTGGAGACTTGATATGACCTCAATGACAACTGGCACCGCTACAGCATCGACTGGCGTTTTGTTGAGTGACGCGGTTTACAGACACAGGAAATTCAGCCGTGGCGGCGCGTTGGAGCGGATGTTTACGTTCGCATTTCATTCGATGGTCTACCCGCAAATCTGGGAAGACCCAGAGATTGATTTAGAAGCGTTAGAGCTAAAGGCGGATTCAAGGCTGGTGGCGATCGCGTCCGGTGGATGCAATCTTCTGAACTACCTGCCCGCCAATCCTCAGCGCATTTTTGCTGTTGATCTCAATCCAACCCACGTTGCACTTGTGCGTTTGAAGCTGGCTGCAGTCGCCCGCTGCCTCGACCACGCGACATTCTTGAAATTCTTCGGCAATGCCAATGCAGCGGAGAACGTCGACGTCTATGACCGCCAGATTGCTCCGCATCTGGACCAGAATTCACGGGCGTACTGGGATGGCCGCGACCTGACAGGCCGCCGCCGCATTAAACGTTTCGAGCGCAATTTCTATCAATCAGGATTGCTCGGCCGGTTTATCGGCGTCGCGCACAGGCTCGGCCGGCTGTTGGGCGCTGACCCTAAGTTGATCATGACAGCCAAGTCCCGCGAAGAACAGATCGCGCTGTTTGACAAGCATTTCGAGCCACTGTTCACGTCGCGGTTGTTAAAGTGGATCACGTCACAGCGCGCGTCACTGTTTGGGCTCGGGATCCCGCCTTCGCAATACGATGCCTTGTGCGACTATGGCCGCTTGCCGATGTCGGACGTGTTGCTTGAACGCACGCGGAGACTAGCGACCGGCTTCGATCTCAAAGACAACTATTTCGCGTGGCAAGCGTTCGGCCGCCACTATGCCGAAGCGGGTCAGGGGCCGTTGCCGCCCTATTTGCAGGAAAAAAACTTCGCTGTACTCAAAGATCGAGCGTCACGCATTTCGGTCCAGCAAGAAAGCCTAATTACATTTCTTGAGAGTCAACCGGCCGGCAGCCTTGACCGCTACGTTCTACTCGACGCGCAAGATTGGATGACAGATGACATCCTCAATGATTTGTGGCGCGAAATCACACGGACCGCACGCCGCAACGCCCGGGTGATTTTCCGCACCGCAGGATCAGACACCATTCTGCCGGGCCGGATCATCGAACCCGTCCTCTCACAATGGACTTATGAGCGAGCGCAGTCGGCCGAACTCCACCGCCGCGACCGTTCGGCGATTTATGGTGGCTTCCACCTCTACGTTAAAACCAATTGAGGGCTTTGCCATGGATTCCAACGCCAACGCTGTCGAAATGGACGAGATGTACCGCTACCAGCGCTACATCTACGACGTGACCCGCAAGTACTATCTATTAGGCCGCGATTCACTCATCAAAGGGCTGGCCGCGAAGCCCGGCGATACCATTGTCGAGATCGCCTGCGGCACGGCGCGTAACCTGCTCAGAGCCGCGGACCATTATCCGTGGTCAACTCTCTATGGCGTTGATATTTCGCGGCAGATGCTGACAACCGCGCGCCACTCAATCGATCAGGCCGGACACACCGGGCGCATTCGCCTCGCACTTGGCGACGCAAGCACGCTCGACCTGAAACGCCCCTTCAATCTTGCTCACGCCGACAAGGTATTCGTGTCTTACGCGCTGTCGATGATCCCAGAATGGGAACGGGCTATCGATCGCGCTTTGAAGCATCTTGCGCCGAACGGCGCATTGCACATTGTCGATTTCGGCCCGATGAACCGGATGCCGGCAGTTGCCCGTAAAGTGCTGCTGATGTGGCTCGGGCGCTTCGGCGTGACGCCGCGAATCGAATTAGAAGATGTCTGCCGGGCGCTGGCAGACGCTCGTGGCATGACATGCGAATTCCGGCAGAGTAGAACCGGATATTGGGTCACGGCCGTGATCACGGCGCCGCGTTCAACACTACCTTGGCATCGGGCGTGTTGAGGAAATACGAGAACCCGGCAAAGGCTGGAGCAATGGCGCCCGCCGCCAGTTACCCGCCGCCAGTTAATTGATCTTAATCCGGTTCGGGCTATGGTTGGGCGGAGTGACCTGCCGGAGCCAGCTGACGCATGACCGTTGATCGCCGATCTTTGCTGGGTGCCGGTGCGGGGCTCGGCGCGCTTGTGGCGGCGGCTCAGGTGGCCTCGGCTGGGCCACGTGCTGACAAGGCCGCCAAACTTGACAAGGTCAAACCGGGCGGCAAAGGCGAACTTGCGAAAGCACGGGCTAGCGACGCTACGGCTCCCGTATCGCATCCGAAACTGCAACCGAACTCACCCGCTGATCAGTCCGGCGCGCTGCAAGCGGCCATCGATCACGCCGCCAGCTCGGGCTTGGCACTGTATCTGCCCGGCGGCCGGTTTCGAACTGGCACGATGACGCTTAGAACAAATTCAAAGCTCGTTGGCGAGCATGGTTTGACGGTGATCGAGTTCACCGGCGATGGCGGGTTCTTGACCGCCAGCCACGCGGCCGACGTGCTGTTGCAGGACATTGGATTCGACGGCGCACTGCACGGCGACGCGGCCGATGAAGACGCTGCGTTGCTGCATTTTTCAGATTGCAGCGGCGTTGTCATTTCGCGCGTGACCATCGGGCGCTCAGCAGCCAACGGCCTGACATTGGAGCGCTGCTCGGGCCGTGTCGAAGACTGCACCGTGACGGCGGTCGCGATGACCGGCATCCGCAGCGTTGACGCAGCCGGTCTTGAGATCCTGCACAACCACGTCGCCGATTGCGCCAACAACGGCATCCAGGTCTGGCGCAGCGTTGCCGGCGAGGACGGCACTATCGTTTCCGGCAATCGCATCGAGCGTATTCTCTCAAAGGCTGGCGGGTCGGGCGAAAACGGCAACGGTATCAACGTTTTTCGCGCAGGAAGCGTGTTGGTTGCCAACAACCGCATCAGCGATTGTGCTTACACGGCAGTGCGCGGTAACGCGGCGTCGAATATTCAAATCATCGCCAATTCGTGTGCCAGGCTGGGCGAGGTTGCGCTTTATGCCGAGTTTAGTTTTGAAGGCGCAGTCATCGCTAACAACGTGATTGATGGCGCCGCGACCGGCATCTCGGTTACGAATTTCAA
>JANNFX010000121.1:0-10151 GCA_031380225.1 Hyphomicrobium sp. | reverse complement strand
GTTCGCGACCTGTCCGGGAAACAAGTAACGACAGCCCCAATTGAAATGAGACGGCGATAACCTCCGGCGGGCAGCGGGCGCACGTCACCCAAATTTACGGCAGCCGTCGAAGATGAAGCGGTCACCGCATTGGTCGAAGTGGTGAATGCCGATCAGTCCAGGCTTAACGGTGTGAGCAATGCTTTCGACGAGTTGTTCTTCATAGCCGTCGCGATCAAGCCGCGTAATGTCCATGACCTGCAGGCCGCGGCCATAAATTCCATCCATATTGTGCTGCGCGTATCGCAACAATCGCTCGCCCTGTCGCACAATCCGGCCGCCATTTCGGGCGCTGTCTGCACCAATCACGATCGGGTTCAGGGGATGCGGCGTGATACTGCGCAGGGCCGGGCCATCGACAATGAACGCGTGCAGTTCGTTGCAATGATCTTCAAACGGTGTCTCGGAAATATTGGCGAACAACCACCACTGTCCGCGGTCTTCGAACAGCACCGGATCGGCAACCGAACGGCCATGCAAACCTGACGCGTGCAAAGTCCAGGTCAGCGGAAAATTGACGGCGCGATAGATTTCAACCCGGCGGCGCGCGCTCATTTCGGGCATCAGAAAAATATCGCCACCGTGTTCAAAAATAAACGGGTAAGACAGATGACAGCCAAGATCGAGCACGTCGCCCAACACGTCAAACTTGGTCCCGTTGAGAACACCAACGCTGATCTTGCCGCGCTTTTCGGCGTAGACGTAGTTCTCAAAAAACACATAGGTCTTGCCACGGCGGTTAAACAAGAACGGATCGGCCCAAAACTCGCCCTTGGCAGGCTTCAATTCGATAGCGTCCCGCATAGTGCTTACGCCCGGCATGCCTTGCCCCACGAACAGCGACCACATCAAGGGCCGCTGGCCTGCCGCCACACGGGCGCGCTTGGTAGCTTTGTCCATCACCGGCCCGAGACGCGATGCATTGTGGCGCATCAGCGCCAGTGGAGAGTGCGAAAGTGCAATGGCGTTGGACGCGACAAGTTCATTTGGCAACTGGCCGGTAATCGCAAGCCGTTTTAACTCAACGGCCAACAGCGCGACTGCTTTTTCGCAAGCGGCCGACTGCTGGTCTTTGATATAGGCGTCACGATTGAAGACTGCCCGTGCGATGGTTCGCGCTGTTCCAGCGGCACCTCCGCGCGCTACAAGATCTATGGCGATGCCTGGCCGCTTACGAAAACTGTCGCGATAGGCGGCCTCATCGCCACGTCCGAGAAGCTGCCCGGCATGTTCAAGCGACCAAATACCGTAGCGAGTAGCCTGCAGGTTGCTTGGTTGCGCTTCACGGGCGCTAAAATTCAAAACGACATCGAGCGCGGGGACTTTGTTAGCGTCCTTCAGATTGACGCGCTCAATTCCAGCCAACTCCGGCGCTGGCATTCGAGCCACATGCGCGCGTCCGGCAACCAAAACAGTGCCGCGATTAAACAGTGTGTCTTCGCCGATCTGGCGCAGCAACCGCGCATCCCACGGCCGCAACGGCCCCTCAGTATCGATCAAAAATCCAATACGAAGTTGCGCGCCCTGCTGCGCAGCCACTGTCACGCAGCTTCACCTTGAGGAAATGGCAACTGCTTGATGCGGATGGCTGTCAGTTTGTTGCGGCTTTTTCTCAAAACTTCGAAGCGGTAGTTATGAAATGTAAAAATTTGACCCGGCTCAGGAATGGTTTGCGCTTCATGGATGACCAGACCCGCGATCGTGGTCGCCTGTTCATCGGGCAGATCCCAGCCGAGATGCCGGTTCAAATCGCGGATCGCAACACCGCCATCGACATTCACAGTGCCATCGGCCTGCGGGCGTATGTGAGCCTCGTGCGTATCGTGCTCGTCGGCAATCTGGCCGACAATTTCTTCCAGAATGTCTTCGAGGGTCACCAGACCTTGCACTTCGCCGTATTCATCAACAACCAGCGCCATCTGCGTCTTCTTGCGCAGGAAGTTATTCAACTGATCGCGGAGCGAGGTGGTGTCGGGCACAAACGTCAGCGGCTGCGCAAAACTCATGACGTCAAGCTTGTCGACATTCCAGCCCGCGCGGCCAAGGGCTGCCAGCAGGTCCTTCGTGTGCAAAACAGCGACGATATTCTCAGGTTCGTCTTTCCACAACGGCATGCGCGTGTACTGCGATTTCAAAACCTCATCGATGATCTTTTGCGCCGGATCATCAACGGACAAGGTCTCCATCTTTGTGCGGTGGACCATGATGTCCGAGACTTGGAGATGGGTCAGGTCAAGAATGCCGCCAAGCATGTCGGCGTCGCCCTGGCGGACGGTGCCTTCCTTGGCTTGCAGGTCGATGGTGCCGCGAATTTCTTCGTGGGCCGCGAGAATGTTTGCGGCATCGTCGTCCTTGTTCGGCGTTAATTTCAAAAGCTGACGCACGACGAATTCGATCGCGCGCACGAAGGGTGTCAAAACGCTGATCACGCCACGCATAATCGGCGACACCATCAACGCAACCCGGTCGGGAAACGCCAGCGCGTACGTCTTTGGCAAAACGGCCGCGAAGATCACAATCAAGACGGTGACGATTGCGGAGGCATAGGCGACGCCTATGTCTCCAATCAAATTTACGGCCAGCGAAGACGCCAGCGCGGCTGCCAGCACATCGACCAGTGTATTGCCGAGCAGCACCGCGCCGATCATTTTTTCGGGCCTATTCAGGAGGCGATTGACCAGTTTAGCGCGCTCATTGCCGTCTTGCTCGAGCGCGTGCATACGTGCGCGCGAGGCAGCCGTCAGCCCGGTCTCACTCATATTGAAAAACGCAGACAGCCCGATCAGCAGTATGATCGCAAGTATTGTAAGGCCGATTTCTAGTGTCATTGTCTCCAGCGCCTTAGCGCGATAAAATATCAGGTGGGACGGGACCCGGCAATGTGCCTTTCAAGATACGCAGTGACGCTTTCAGCCGTCACATCGCGGGATACGAAGGCTTGGCCGATATCACGCACCAGTATGAACGTCAGTTTGCCGTCGCGAACTTTTTTATCTTGACCCATCAAGCGTACTAGGTTTCCCGGCTCTGCCTGACCACCCGGTATTTCACCGATTGTGACTGGCAAACCCACGGCCTTCAAGTGTTTGGCAACGCGCGCCGCCGTCCCTGGCGGGCAAAGGCCCATATCCTCTGAGAGGCCGAACGCTAAGCATATGCCAATCGAAACGCCCTCGCCATGTAACAGCCGGTCCGAATAGCCGGTCCAGGATTCAAGCGCGTGACCAAAGGTATGGCCGAGATTGAGCAGCGCCCGGTCGCCGTTTTCGTGTTCGTCACGGACGACGATATCCGCTTTGGCTTTGACGCTCGTTTCGATGGCCTGAGTTAAGGCTGTGGTGTCGTTGCCGAACACGCTGCGCCAATTCGATTCCAACCAGCCGAAGAATTTTGCGTCGCCCAACAAGCCGTATTTGGCAACCTCCGCATAGCCGGCACGCAGTTCGCGGGGCGGCAGCGTGATCAAAACTTTTGTATCAGCGATGACGAGCGAAGGTTGATGGAACACGCCTATAAGATTTTTGCCTTGCGGCGTGTTGATGCCGGTTTTGCCGCCGACCGAACTATCGACTTGTGCCAATAGGGACGTCGGGATTTGGACGAACCTGACGCCGCGGCGTAAAATTCCAGCCGCGAAGCCAGCCAGATCGCCAATCACGCCGCCGCCGAACGCGACCACGACATCGCCGCGCTCAACGCCGAGTTCCAACAGCCGTTCACAGAGTGGCACCAATTCACGAAAACTTTTGGTCGCCTCGCCGGGTTTTAAGACGACCGTGCCACGCAACCGGCCTTCGGCTCTAAGGCTGGCTTCCAACTCTGCCAAATGAAAGTGCGCCACGTTCTCATCCGTGACAACGGCGCATTTGCATTTGCCGAGCCGCGTCGCGATCAGCCGCCCCGCTTCGGCCAATAGACCAGGCCCAATCATGACATCATAGGCGCGATCACCCAGCGCGACCGGAACTGTGGACAGCGCGCGAGTTGTGGCAGCAAGCGAATTCAAGACAGTCGGCATTAGGGTGATCAGCTCTCTCTTATGACGTCTTGAGGTTGTCTATCAGACCGGCGCCGGTCCAGCCAGACCTGGCCAGGCGGCAAGTGCCGTCAAAACGTCCGAAACCATAATTTCATGCGGCACGTCACGGCTTTCGACAGTTAAATCAGCTTCGGCATAAACCGGATAGCGGGCCGTGATCAGCGAACGCATGGTCGCCTCGGGGTCGGCGGTTTTGAGTAACGGCCGTGTCTCGCGCTTTTGGATGCGGCGCATCAAAACTGGCAATTCTGCTTTGAGCCAGATTGAAATGCCGTTGGCTTTGATGCCGTCGCGCGTCTCCTGCATCATGAACGCGCCGCCGCCTGTCGCCAGGACTTGTGGCCCCGCGCCAAGCAGGCGAGCGATAACCTTGCGTTCGCCGTTGCGAAAATACAGCTCGCCATGGTCTGCGAAAATTTCCGGAATCGACTTGGCAGCGACTTTTTCGATCTCTTCGTCGGCATCGATAAACGGCAATTGCAGCTTGACGGCCAAGCGTTTGCCGACCGATGACTTGCCGCAGCCCATCAAGCCGACCAATACCAGTGACCGCGCTCCGAGCCGGCCGCGCACCATTTCGATCAATTTTGCTTCATCCTTCATTGTTCCGCCAGGGCAACCTGTTTTGAGACCTATGGGTAGAGCGCTCTTGATGTTGGGCTCCGATACCCGGTATTGAGAGGAACTGCACGGTTTCCGTCTTGCAGGCCCGCGAACAGGGCGGTTCCTTGGCCAAAAGTATGCGATCATGATTTGGGTTCGAATCAGCTCCCAACCAAGTCATATTCGCGCCAAGTTGACGGCGCACTTAGCATTAGAACGGGATGAGCACAAAATATGCCGAGTGTGACGCGGTTCCTGATGATTGTGGGACTCCTTTCGGCTGTAACGCTGGGTGGGCTCTATGTGCTGTCGACCTATTACGAACCCGACCTTCAAGAAGAAACCAAGTCGGTCCCGTCGCTGAAGATCCGCAAAGAATGAGCATTGCGCCGCCCCTTCCCGGTCACTTGCCGGCGCTGGTGCGCGGGCTTGTGGGTGCACATAAATTGGTAACGGCGGGCACCGCGTCCGTCTTAGTGCTGATGGCAATTGCCGCGCCGCGGCCTTGCTTCGCGCAGAGCTTGACTGATCCTTTCGGTGAGCCAGAAACCTCACGCCCGGCCCAAAAACCGAAAGCCCCGCCCTTTTGGCCCGGCGATGACCGGCCGCTTCTGGCGCCGATGGACAGCGACGAACGCGGCTCAAGCCAGACCCAATACGCGCCCCCGCTGCCGGATGCAGAGGCCGCAGAAAATCCGGCGTCCCGGACTGATAGCTTCGCGCCGCCACCTGCCGCTTATGAGACGGCCAATCCACAAGACCTTGTCGCACCTTCGATCGAGCGCACTGAACTGGCGCCGGTCGCAGCACCCGATGGCAGCGGTTTACCCGATGAACTTTGGAATGGTCTCAGCCCCAACGAAGTCGAAGCCTTGCTCGCCAAGCTCGAAATTCCGCCGCGCTCCGCCGCCCTGCACGCTATGTGGCAGCGGTTGATTTCATCCTCAGCGGACACCGCAGCTGGTCAGCCAACCTCGGCACGCTTCACCGCCATGCGGGCCGAGGTACTGTATCGATCTGGCCTGCTCAAACAGGCGGCGGACGTGCTCGCGTCAGATCCCGCCAATGCTTCAGATCCGATGTTAGCCGCGATGCAAGCACGTATTGCCACGGCGCTTGGTGATCGGGATACCGCCTGCGCGGCGATCGCAAAGCTGACGTCTTTGCCGCCCAACATTCCAACCTCGCTCAAGGCCGAAACCGGTTTGATCGGCGGCTATTGCGCGGCCGCGGCAAATGACATGGCCGCCGCAGAACTCAAAGCCAGCCTGGCGCGCGACCTATCACCGGCACATGCTGCCAGTGCCGACGCACTTGAAGCGATCGCTGCCGGTGCCAAGCCACCACCGTTTCAGAAGAGCCAATTATCTCCGATTGACTTCCGCATTCTTGAGCTTGGTAAAGCCGGTCTGCCCGACGATCTGATCACTCATGCATCGCCGGCATTGCTGACGCTCCTCGCAACCGATAGCAATCTCCCGGTCAAACTGCGCCTCGCTGCCAGTGAGGGCGCGGCCAGCTTCAACGCGTTCAGCGCCCAAGATTTAGCGGCTGCCTATCGCGCTGGCGGCACCGCTCAAGACGGCGATGCCGGACGCCGCGCCGAACTGTATCGCGCCGCAGAGGGCGAGCGCACGCCAGCTCGCAAGACACGCGCCATTCGCGCCTTCCTCGATGATGCTAAAAAGGCCGGGCTGTACTTCCCGGCGCTGGTGCTGATGGATCAACCGGCCCAGCAACTGACCGCAACGCCTGAAATCGGCTGGTTCGCCGAAACCGCCATCGAGGCCGGATTAGCGGCGGGCAATTACGCCGGCGCGCGAGCCTGGGCCGAGTTCGCGACCAGCCTTGATCAACCGGCAGCCAATGGTAGCGCGGCTCCGGCCCCGCTTGATCATTGGCTGGCATTGGCTGACATTGCCGACCCGGCAGGCACGGAAAACCGGTCAGCCAATCTCGGACGGCTCGAAGGATTGGCAATAAATGGCCGCATCCCGCCACCCGTTCTCCATCGCTTAGCTGCCGTGCTCGATGCACTGGATATTCAAGTTCCAATTCCGCTTTGGGATAAAGCCAGCCGCACACCGCAACCCGAAACTGGCCACCTTCCAGAAACTGGCGTGCTGTCGCAGTTGCTCGAGGCCTCAAAGAAAAAAGAGTTCGGTCGCACAGTGCTATTGTCCATGCAGGCACTCGGACCCGACGGTCCTGACAGCGCGCACTTGATTGCACTTGGCGATTCGATCCGTGCGCTGCGGCGCGCCAATCTCGAAGCCGATGCCCGCCGCCTCGGCTTCGAAGCCCTGTTCGGTGCCTGGCCGCGCTCGGCTGGGACTTAAGTGCTAAACAATTTACGTTAGTCCGTAGGCCAGTAGAGCGGAGTGAGACCCGGCATAGCCAATCAATTTAGACACTGTGTCGGATCTCGCGAAAACGCTCTATCCGGCCTACAGAGCAACGCGGATTTCAAGAATGAGCGACCTCAAACATATGACCGCGTTTCTCGACATGCTGGCGGCCGAGCGCGGCGCAGCAGCGAATACGCTTGAGGCCTACCGCCGCGATCTTGAGGACTACGTCCGGTTTTTAGCGCTGCGCAAAAGCATGATTTCAGCCGCCGCACCGGCTGACATTTCCGATTACATGCAAGAGCAAGCAAAAGCCGGATTGGCGGCCACATCGCGCGCGCGCCGCCTGTCGGCCGTGAGGCAACTCTATAAGTTTCTGGTTGCCGAAGACATGATCGAAGACGACCCGTCCCATAAAATCGCAGCGCCGAAGCTGTCAAAACCGTTGCCGAAAACTTTATCAATCGACGACGTCGAGCGCTTGATGACGTCGGCGCGCGCACGAACCGATACCGGCCTCATGGGACGCGATCAATGGCGGACGTTGCGGCTCCATTGTTTGGTCGAAATGCTGTACGCAACCGGCATGCGTGTCAGCGAGTTGATCGCACTGCCGCGCAACGTGTTGAGCGGTGACCCGCGCGTCTTGACCATCACAGGCAAAGGCGGGCGCGAGCGCCTAGTGCCGTTGAACACGCCTGCCCGCGCTGCTTTGGATCGCTACATTGCCGCCGGACGCGACAGCGGCGGCGACCACCCGCAACTCGCGAACCGGTGGCTGTTTCCGTCGAAAAGCGCCGAGGGACACTTAACGCGGCAGCGATTGGCGCAAGAATTAAAGGAACTCGCTGACGCCGCCGGTCTCGATCCGGCAGCCGTCAGCCCGCACGTTTTACGCCACGCCTTTGCCAGCCACCTGTTAGACCGCGGCGCCGATTTGCGCTCGGTGCAAAAATTACTCGGCCACGCCGATATTTCAACGACGGAAATTTACACGCACGTTTTGGACGAACGATTGAAGCAGGTCGTGTTTGACCATCATCCGCTGGCGGACAAGAAATAGTGAACGTGATGCAATCGTGAGACTCGCGCCAATCCGGCCTACGAAGCTGCTTAAAACCATTAATGACGACAGTACTTTAAAAACTCTCCAAACTGGAAACCTTGCCTGATGTTCAAACTTCAACGATAGTGATCGAAAGCCCGGCGCAACCTAGAAAGTATAAAGTCATGCGATCGCCACGTATTCACACGATGACTCGCGCGGGATTGATCGCATTTCTGGCCGCAATCGCGCTGCCGCTGCTAGTCACCAGCGGCCCTGATGGCGTCGCGCTCCGCGTAACCCAAGCTGCCGCCGAACCGGCCTCAGCAGAACAGCAAGCCTTCGATAGCGCCAAGGAACTCGGCACCGTCGACGCCTGGAATGCGTTTCTCAAAAACTATCCAACCGGATTTAACGCCGATCTCGCAAAAGCCTACATCAAAAAACTGACCGTGTCTGACGGCGCGCCCACGATTGCCAGCCAGACGGCCGTGGCCGGTAGCACCAACCCCGCCGAGGAATTGCCCTGCAAAGACGTGCCCAAACTGGTTTCTGAGAATTCAAATCAAGCTGCCCAGATTATCTTCGTCAATGTCTCGGGCGAAACGCGCGCAATCCAATGGATCGGCTTCAACGGTGAACCGAAGCAATTCGCAAACCTGGATCCTGGTCATAGCGTGACGATCGACACACAATTGACCCACGCCTGGATTGCCGCCGACGCGGCTGGAAACTGTAGCCAAGTCTTCCGGCCCGGTCCTGGCGCAACGCTCGCGCGACTGGAACGCAATGGCGCTATGGCACCGCGACCTTCGGACCGTGAGGTGACGCGCGACCGCGCCGACGCTCCGGCAAAAAAAGTCTATCGCGAGACGACGGCATCGAAGAAAAAGAAATCAAACCAAGAAGATGATCACGGCCCAACACCGCTCCAGACGTGCCGCGACATCGGACAGGTCTACAGTAACGGCGTTTGTGTAAAGCCGAAGTCTGCAACGCCCAAAGCCAATGCCGCCAACAACTGCAAGGAACTCGGCATGGCCTATAAGAACGGCCAATGCGTTGCTTCGAAGAAGTCGGAACAACAACAACTCAAAAAGCAAAAGAAGATCGGCTGTCCGAAGGGCACCTATCTCAATCCGCTCGGCAAGTGCCAGCCGAACGAGACTGGGGCTTGATGGGCGGGTTGTCACGCAGAGGTTGCTGTCTGTGCACGCTTCGAAATTGGATCGATTTTCTGGGATGATATCACCGGCACCTAATTTACCGTATCAAGCGATCATATTCGGCGTGTGAGCCGATCCAATACCACAAAAAACCATCGTCAATTTCAATTGCCAGCGCACGATAGTGAACACTCATACCGGCGCGCCAAAGTATTGACTCTTCCATTTCTGGAAGGCGCGCCGGTATCGTCCTTCGCTTTGCGCGCGGCGACCGCGTTCCGCGAGCCGGCCGCCGCGCGCCGCCAGCCTCGAGGCGGGTTAAAACTTTTGACCGCTGGTATTACTTCCCCGGCCTTCCGGTTTTCTTTGAGCGGCCGCGGAAGGTCTTGGCCTTTTCGCCGTCGTCGAGGATTTCGATGGTGCGCATTCGCGGACGTTCAGGGTCAGTCCCCTCGCCAAGGACATCGCGAAAGGTCTGTGGCGACTGGTGCGAGGGGTCTGACCCCGAACCTGTCAGTTTCGGTTTCAACGGCATCGCATTGCCGGGCTTCGGAATACTGAGACTGGCATGCGGGCCCATTTCATCGAGTGTTGGTTTGTGCGGACCGCGCACCGCTTCACCAAACGCCCCGGCCTTCACGCGCGGATCAACGACCGGCGCGCGGGGCTGTACGGGGTCAGACCCTGCGGGGCTGACCTGTTTTGAGATCGAGCTTGGGGTCAGACTCGCAGGGTCTGACCCCGAACGATGTGGCACCGGCCGATCCGTGCCCGGCCCCATTTCATCCAGTGACGGTTTCTTGATCCGCGAGGTGGTAATGGGGTCAGACCCCTCGCCACGAACTTCGAGATTTTGCCGTGCTGTCTGGTGCGAGGGGTCTGACCCCGATCGAATGCGCGAAGCACTCTCT
>JANNFX010000118.1:0-4796 GCA_031380225.1 Hyphomicrobium sp. | reverse complement strand
GCCACTGTCCTCATTTTGGCCGGCAGCTTTGCGGGCATAGCAATAGCCGGCGATCCCTACCTGGATGCCATGGCAGCCTGCCAGGAAGCGGCGGCGAATGCTGAAGATCCAACCGATTATAAGTGCGACTGGAAAAAGGTCGTTGCCGGTGCGCCAGGATCAGCGCTGACTGGCAAATACAAATATCGCGAAGAAGGCATGAGCGGCGAGATGACCATTCTTGAGTCCGGCGATGGTCCAGCCGACATCGGCATCCTAACCGTGGCGGAGACGGCCAACGCCTCCACCTGTTCTGCCGGATTTGGCGCGTCGCGCAACGACAATGATGAACTGGCCGCCACAATGGATGACCCAGAAAACTGCAAAGTTCGCATTGTCAGCGTACCGGGTCCCAACATCGTCAAGGTAACAGCGACCGAGGCTTGCAATCAGTTTTGCGGCATCGCAGCCTCATTTGCGGGCGAATGGCAATTGCAGACGAAGTAAAAGCGGCAGATTCAGGATCGACGCTCAGATCATACGCTGAGATCAATTTAGGCGCTGTGTCGGGTCTCGCGAAGACGCTCTACCCGACCTCCGATTTTTACAAATTTTTATGGACTGTAGTTCGGGTAGAAGCGAAGCGAGACCCGGCAAAGCCTCTCATTGAAACGCCGAGTAGGAACTCGCGCAATTGTGCGACACTCGTTACAAGTCACGGCACCCACTTCAAAAAATTCGCAAGCAGCGTGAGGCCGAGCACTTGGCTTTTCTCGGGATGGAATTGCGTGCCGGCGATGTTGCCTTTTACGACCATGGCCGTCACCGGCCCGCCGTAGTCGGTCTCCGCCAGCACGGTGTCACGGTTCGCGCCAGCTAAGTGATACGAATGCACGAAATAGGCGTGCAGCCCGTTGGCTCCGGTCGCGATCCCATCCAGCAGAGCATGCGGTTTCGATACCGTCAGCGTATTCCAACCCATGTGCGGGATTTTTAAAGCCGGGTCTGACGGCTTGATGGCGCGGACTTCGCCGCCGATCCAGCCGAGGCCTTCGGTGGTTTCAAACTCAAGTCCGCGATCTGCCAGCAATTGCATGCCGACGCAAATCCCGAGGAACGGTTTGCGCTGACGCAAGACGCCGTCTTCAAGCGCGTCACGCATTCCCGCAACTGCCATCAGTCCGCGCTTGCAATCCGCGAACGCGCCAACACCCGGCAGCACGATGCGATCGGCTGTCGCGACGCGGGCCGGATCAGACGTGATCTCGATTTCAGCGCCGCTGCCGCCATCGCGCGCCGCGCGTTCAAAGGCCTTGGCCGCCGAATGGAGATTGCCAGATCCATAGTCGATGATTGCGACGCGCGGCATTTGTTCGGGATGGTCTCAGGTTTTGGCTCGATTGAAGCGGCTGAACAGTCCGGTCAGTGCCTTATCAAGCTCACCCATTGCGGTCGGCTGACCAGGTGCCGGTTGTTGCAGCCGGTCGGTGCCATCGCCCGTCAGCCACATGTCGAAAAAGCGGCGCTCACATTCGGCAAGGTTGCGGCCGCTGACCGAGCCCAGCGTCTGCCAACCGGCTCGCTGCATGGCTTGCCGGCGCAATTCAACCGCTTCATAAGCCAACCAGATATGGCCAGCCGCGAGCAGCACCAACGTCAGCGCCGGACTGACACCTAAGATTGTCAACGCCGATAATCCTACGATCACCGCTGCCAGATAGGCTAACAGTTCGGCCCACATCCGGTGCGTGATCAAGAACAGCGGCGGGAATACCACCGCGCTCCAGGTGAAACCGTCGGGCACGAATTCTAGTGCCTCGGCCCGGTCGATCCGGTCAACGGGCGGCGTTGGCGCCTCATGAATTGTATAAACAGCCACGTGTTTGGCATCCCTGGCGCGAAGCAGAAGGGCAATCATACGCTGAGCGATCCTTTGGTCGAAGGCACCCGGCCCGCCTGACGCGTGTCGATGGTCACCGCCAGACGCAAGGCGCGCGCCAAACCTTTGTAGCAGGTTTCGGCGATATGATGGTTATTTTCACCATAAAGTGTCGTGACATGCAGCGTGATCCCAGCGTTTTGGGCAAATGCCTGGAACCATTCGCGGAACAGTTCTGTGTCCATTTCGCCCAACTTGTCGCGCGAGAAGGTCACGTTCCAGATCAAATAGGGACGCCCGGAGAGGTCGACGGCCACGCGCGTCATGGCCTCGTCCATTGGTAAATGGACGTCGGCATAGCGTGTGATACCCTGCTTATCGCCGAGCGCTTTGGCAAAGGCTTGTCCCAAAACGATGCCGCAATCTTCCGCCGTGTGGTGGAAATCGATGTGCAGGTCGCCTTTTGCTTGAAGTTTGATATCGATCAGCGAATGCCGGGCAAGCTGTTCCAGCATGTGATCGAGAAAGCCGACGCCGGTCTTGATGTCATAGGTGCCCGAGCCATCGAGATCGATCGACGCCACGATGTCGGTCTCTTTAGTCCGCCGGGTGATGGATGCCTGCCGCTTCACGGGATGCCTCTGCGTTGGTGGCGTGGGGTCAGCCCCCTCACACCGATGATCGAGTTTCTGCGGATCGTTCCTGTCAGGGGCCTGACCCCAAATCATTAGGTCCGCCTTTATCAGCTTCGCGGCGGGGGGGCAAAGCGCGATGCAGCCAACGCCAGTTCGGGACAAGCACGGCTCGATCGCCGATGCAATGTTCTATCTATGTTCTTGACGCTCTATCAACGATGTGAGACATTATTTTTATGACCGAAGAGACCACCAATCTTGTTCTCGACCACTTGCGCCACCTGCGGGCGCAACTCGGCCGTGTCGAAGATAAGGTCGATGCTTTGTATGGCAGAATGGGAATTGTCGAGCGTCACATCGCAACGGTGCATGTCAGTGAAGCCATTCAAAATTCCGAAATCGACCGCGTCAACATCCGCCTCGACCGCATTGAGCGCAGGTTGGAATTGACGGAGTAGAGTCCGCGGCGCCTCGGCTAGAATCAGCCGTGAGTGGGGGAACTGCTTCGCAACGGGCTTCGCCGTTCGTAGGTTGGGTTAGCGCGGCCCTCGACCATGGAGTAAAGTCGCTGTTGTTTAATCCGCGCGTAACCCAACAATTGGCCAGCCATGCGCTATCGTCGCTCAACCGTCCCCGGCGCGTCATATTTTTTCACGCTGATCACTCATCAGCGAAAACAGCTATTTTCCGATCAGACCAACGTCAACCGTTGGCAAGCCGCCGTGACCAAGGTTCAACTCACACGGCCATTCGCCGTCGAAGCAGAGGTCGTCATGCCCGATGACCTGCATATGATTTGGACATTGCCAGAAACGGATGCCGATTACGCAACCCGCATCCGGCTTGTCAAAACTGCCTTCACGAAAGAATTTCCAACTACTGCGGGAGGAGGCACTCTGAGTGCGAGCCGCGCCAGCAAAGGTGAGCGTGATGTTTGGCAGCGCCGGTATTGGGAGCACTTGATCCGCGACGAAAAGGATTTCAAAGCCCACCTCGATTACATTCACATCAATCCGGTTAAGCATAGACTTGTCGCCCGACCCGGCGATTGGCCACATTCGACGTTCGGAATATGGTTGGCGCGAGAAGCGTATGAACCGTGGTGGGGTGCCGATGAGATGCCGCCACTTCCCGGCCGGGCCGGTCGCGAGTAGCAGTTGGGTTACGCGCGTATTAAATTGAGTGCTTCGCTTGTCAGCACCGTGGCCGCGCTAACCCAACCTACAGGAGGAAATTGATGGGATAGAATTTCAAACTTTCGTTGAGCGCCTGTGATGGAGTGAAATGGGTCATGCACGATCAGGTTCGTGAGGCAATCGCGAACCTTGGTTGGCACCGCGAAGGTGCTCCGGCGTTGCCGTATCTATCCGAAGAGCAGGCTCGCTTTCAGGAAGGCAAGCGAATGCAGCGGTCGATCACAATCAGAGGGCGCAACGCGTCAGTTCGTGAACATTGCCTCAATGCTCATCCACCCGTTTGTGCCGTGTGTGAACTTGATCCATCGATAGTGTTTGGCGCTGAGTTCGGAAACATGCTCGAAGTTCACCACCTCAACCCAATTGCAGAGTGCGAGCCAGGACGCACGACGGACCCGAGAGAAGACTGCCGTCCCTTGTGTCCAACGTGCCATAGATTGGCGCATCACGGGATGCCCATTGGCACTTGCCGTTCCATCTCTCAACTCAAGGCGCTCATTGAGAATGTTTTGCTGTGATTATCAGCATGTGGTCCACCGCTGCCACCAATTCCCCATTGCCCACGCCTTGCCTCACGACTAAAACCCACTGATGACATCTGACCAAAGCCCAAAATTTCCCGTCTGGCACGGCACCACCATTCTCACCGTCCGCAAGAACGGCCGCGTTGTGATTGCGGGGGACGGGCAGGTTAGCCTCGGCGCCACCGTGATCAAGTCGAATGCCCGCAAAGTCCGGCCGCTCGGGCGCGGCGATGTCATCGGCGGTTTTGCCGGCGCAACGGCTGACGCCTTCACGCTGTTCGAACGCCTCGAAGGCAAGCTCGAACAATATCCTGGACAACTGATGCGCGCCTGCGTCGAGCTCGCCAAAGACTGGCGCACCGATCGATTCCTACGCAAACTCGAAGCCATGATGATTGTCGCCGACAAGGACGTGTCACTTGTTCTAACGGGAACCGGCGACGTGCTGGAGCCTGAGAACCAAGTCATGGGCATCGGCTCGGGCGGCATGTATGCGCTCTCGGCCGCGCGCGCGCTTCTCGACCAACCGCTTGACGCCGAAGCCATCGCGCGCAAATCGATGGCGATCGCGGCCGAGATTTGT
>JANNFX010000168.1:0-7636 GCA_031380225.1 Hyphomicrobium sp. | reverse complement strand
GAAGTCGAGTCGTACTCCGACCAAATTGCTGAACGTGCTGGAGGATTAGGCGGTACTGCCCACGGTACTATTCAGGTGGCGGCCGAGCGTTCGTTCCTGGTTCCCTATAAGCACGGCATCGCCGACGAGAAGAGCCATGTGTTCGCCGTTTCTGGGTCCCTAGCGGCGTTCGGCCAATCGGCGCGTGAAGCGATCGGCGAAGCAACGTCCTACGGCGATGTCGATACTGCCGACCTTTTCACGGAAATATCACGCGGCATCGATAAGCAGCTTTGGTTCGTCGAATCCCATATTGCTCCAAAAGCAGAGCAGGCATCAGTCGCTTCAAAGCCAGCCCTAATGTCCCGGTAATCGTTGCGAATTTAGGCGTCGCACAACGACGTCATTTCTACTTCGCAGTCCGTCAACGCTCGATGATCGCATCGAGACCTCAGTGAGCAAAGCCGATGCAGGAGGCGATGTGAGTAGATGACCGCGCTTCGCATACTCATCGCAGAAGACGACGCTCTCATCAGTATGCTGCTTGAGGAAATGCTCACGGGAATGGGTCACACGATATGCGCAATCGAGGCCACGGAGGCCGATACAGTGACGGCTGCCATCAAATCCAGACCAGACCTGATGATTGTCGACGCCTGGCTTGGCGAAGGAAGCGGAATCGCTGCCGTAGAGACAATACTTAGCACTGCGTTCATTCCCCACGCCTTCGCCAGCGGCGACACATTGAGGGTGAAGACGCTTCGGCCGGACGCTGTCGTTATCGAGAAGCCCTTTAATGAAAAGGACCTCGAGCGCGCCATTCAACGCGCACTCGGCGCTACGGCTGCGCTGTGAAGACCAAGTGGCCCGTTAGCGCGGCGGTAAGCGATACATCACTGGCGAAGGAAATAAAAAGCGCCTGCCGGGCATGGCTATCCAAGAATTCGTCAACAAGAAGCTTGTTCGCGCTTCTTCGATCGACGCGCCAGCATAGGCGTCCAAATGCATGACCGCATGACAGGAGCAAAGCAATGACAACCAATAACAACACGGTGGCGGCCACCGAGAGGCCGGTGTGGTTCATTACCGGCTGCTCAACCGGCTTTGGCCGCGAGCTCGCCAAAGTTGTGCTTGAGCGCGGTTACCGCGCAGTCGTGACCGCGCGGAATCTCGATGACGTTAGTGATTTGGCGACTAGGCGAGACGCACTACTCCTAAAGTTGGACGTCACGGATCAGGGCCAGATAGATGCGGCAGTTGAAGCCGCTGAGGAAAAATTCGGGCACATCGACGTGCTCGTGAATAACGCTGGCATAGGCTATTTCGCGGCTGTTGAAGAAAGCGAAGACGACCAGGTACGCAGAATGTTCGATATTAACGTGTTCGGGCTCGGGCGTATGATTAGCGCTGCACTGCCGGGCATGCGCAAGCGCCGCAAAGGTTTCATAGCCAATTTGTCATCGATTGCCGGATTGCGCGGCATTCCAGCACTTGGCTACTACTGTGCGACTAAATACGCGGTCGAGGGCTTGTCCGAAACGCTGCGGCAGGAAGTTGAGCCGCTCGGCATCAAGGTCATGCTCGTCGAGCCAAGTGGCTTCCGCACCGATTTTGCAGGGCGATCAGGGACTGAAAGCACGCTTGCAATTGCCGATTACGCTGCGACAGCGGGTAAGATGCGCACTGGCGTGCGCGGTATCTCCGGCAAACAGGCAGGCGATCCGGTTCGCGCGGCAGCTGCTATCGTTCAGGCCGTGGAGGCTCCCAACCCGCCGCATCGTCTGCTGCTCGGCAACGCTGCCTATGACGGTGCGACCGCTATGCTGGAAGAGCTGCGAAAGAATTTCGTCGCCTGGGAAACAGTTTCACGAAGCGCTGATTTTCCGGCGCCAGAACAAGAGCGGCCAGCAGTAACGCCAAAAGCAATCCGGGCATCTTGAAGGAGACCTCATGATGACTGGCGGAAAGCCCGATGATCCCGCTCCATCCCCCGAGCGCGATGTGGCGCTAGCACGGTGGGACACCGAGGGCGGAGCTGGACCAGACGGTCCGCAAGAGACCTCCACTGCGGGTCACCTCCAAGTCACCATTTCGCAACCAACGAATATCGAACTCGATCAGCTGCGCATTCGCGTGATTGCATTGGAGAACTTGATGATCACATTGCTCGCTGAGGCATCAGACCGGCAGCTCGTGCTGGCGCGTGAGATGGCAGCGTTTATCTCTCCACGCCCTGGGTTCACCCAGCATCCGCTGACAATTCACGCGGCGGGTCAAATGAATAGTCTTGTCGAGCGTGCGGGGCATTTCCGGGTCAAGCCGCCAACTTGATCGCCGGGATGCGGAGGCGGCTCTATTGACGTGGGATGTAGTTAATGGCGGATCCATATGAAATATTGGGCGTCACTCGAAAAGCGACGCAAGATGACATCCAAAAATCTTATCGCCGGTTAGCCAAAAAGAACCACCCCGACTTGAATCCTGGCGATAAGGCCGCTGAATCGCGCTTCAAAGACATCGCGTCAGCGTACGACATTGTTGGAGACGACAAGAAGCGAGCGCGCTTTGATAACGGTGAAATTGATGCAAGCGGAACGGAGCGGTCGCAGCAGCCTGAGCGCCAATCCTATCGTCAGCATGCCGACACGCAGCCAGGATTCAAGTATGCGCCCGATTGGAACTCCAGCGGGTCCGACGACAGCGATCTGTTCGCCGAATTATTCGGCGCTCACCAACGGACAAGCGCGCGTGGCTCAGACGTTAGCTACACATTCACTGTTGACTTCGTTGAGGCCATAAATGGAGCCAAACGCCGCGTCGCCATTGCCGACGGAAAAACGCTCGATATCACGATCCCTCCGGGGCTCAAAGACGGTCAGACGTTGCGGTTGCGAGGCCAGGGCAAGCCAGGATTTGGCGAAGGTGCGCCAGGTGACGTGCTCGTCGAAGTCCATATCAATCCGCATACGTTTTTCCGGCGCGAAGGCAACAATATTAGATCGACGCTGCGCGTCACTTTGGGCGAAGCTATGGCAGGTGCCAGGGTGCCAGTTGCGACCGTAACGGGTGACCTACAATTGACCGTGCCAAAAGCATCGAACACTGGGGCAATACTGCGGTTGCGTGGAAAAGGCGTATCGTCAAAGTCCGGCACTGGCGATCATCTCGTCGAATTGCAGGTCGTTCTCCCTGATCAGCCCGATGATGCATTCGTTCAATCCATCACTGAATGGGAATCCAAGCATCCCTATGATCCCCGGAAAAGTTAGGGAGTCCAAAGATGATCAGCGAAAAAGAGCTTCTAAAATTGGTGGCGTTCTTAGAGGCAAACGCGCTTCGGCGGTGGATCGATCTTGGATGGGTTCTGCCGGAACAGGACGCCGATACCTTATATTTCGATGACTCCGACGTGATCCGCGTCCGCCTCATCTGCGAGCTGCACTACGAACTGCATATCGAAGAAGACAGCTTGCCGGTGGTATTATCGCTGATGGATCAACTTTACGCGACGCGGCGTTCGTTTCGCACTCTGGCGATTGCTGTAAAGGCGCAGCCAGAGGAAGTGCGGGACCGTATCGCCGCTCTCGTCAACGTTAGGCTGTAAAACAATCACACGTCGTTTTTGCGATTGAACGCTGGCTCGCAGCGCTCGAGCCTCTACTCAAAATTGGGAGGAACAAGCGTACGACGCGCGGAGTTATTTTACCTTTCCGGTTGACCTGAAGACCGGGCAAGTTGCCGTTGAGCAGATCACTGCCGGAGTGACGAAGTGTAAGTTTAGGAAACAGTTCCTTGTATGTTGCACCGTCCACTCAACTCGAACAGAAGAAGTTTGAGCGTATGCTCAAGCGTATTGAAGCAAAGCTGCCGGACCGGTTGGCTCAATGGGTGTACTGGCTGGTCAGCCCATCAGGCAAGCACTTGCGCGTGCCACTTGGCATTCTACTAATCGCCGGCGGTATTTTTTCAATTCTACCGGTCCTTGGTATTGAGATGCTGCCGCTCGGCATTGTGCTGGTCGCCGTCGATGTGCCATCGGTGCGGCACTGGGTGGTCCGCTTTGGACCAAAGCTCGAAGCCCGATGGCGATTGCAACGATCCCGATGGCGCAAATTTCGCTCCAGTAGAGCGCGCGGCGCCAACACAGCCAACTAAATACCTGAATTGACGGCGCAGCGAACTGGCACTGCCCGCTTTATCAATTTGGCCATAGACAAAACTATTTTACCCGCATCCATCTGAGTAGTTTCCGAGCCTGCCGCTTCCAACCTCCGTCGATTAGGCTCGACTGGTCGGAACGAATGTCCAAATCGAAGTCACATTAACAGGGGGCTCGATGCTCCGTGGAGAACACCAATGCCGATGGCAAGTCATAAGAAGGCCGCTGACGATCATGAAGCTGCGGCAGCGGCGCATCACGCAGCTGCAGAGCTGCACGGAAAAGGCGACCACGCCGCTGCCATGGAGCAATCGACCAAGGCACATAGCTGCTGTTGCTCGGCCGACAAATCCACAGCAGATGCTCACAAACTAAGTGCCGCAAAGTCGCGTTCCTAAGTAGCCTCGCAGATGCAAGGCAATGCTCTCCGAACTAGATCGCATGAAGGCGATTCCAAAGCGATAAACGCCGCTCCAGTAGCGAGATGCCCGTTCGACCCGATTATCAGTTTGTTAGGGTGAGTTCGTCGATCGAGTAATTCTATTCGACACTGTCAGAGCCTAGACAAGTACGGGCTGACACCACGACATTGTTAAAAGGCTGAACCCATGATCACGAATGTCGGAACAATGACCGGATACTGAGAGTTCTTGTCGGATTGGCGTTGATCTGTGCGGCACTCGGCGTCATCCTTTGATACCAGCCGGCGTGGGGTTGGAGCGGCATTACTAAGCTTGCAACCGGCCTATTTGAAAGTTGTGCAGCCGATTTTGAATTGGGTCTGAATACGTGCAGCGCTTAAAACGCCGGCAGCGAGCCGGTCAATTGAATGATCAGGAGTTGTGATGGACAGCGTGCGTGGCGATCAAGACAAATATCTTAGCGCGAAAGCGCATGTAGCATCCCTGAAAGGATTTTACATCCATCTCACAGTGTTCATTGGCGTTATGTCGGGGCTTGTTGCCGTCGACTATACGAATGGAGCATCATGGTGGGTTCAATGGCCGTTCATTGGGTGGGGCATCGGACTTCTCGCACACGCCTACTACGTATTTTCTCCAAAGAGAAAATCGGAAGATGGTTGGGAGGAACGCAAGATCAAAGAGACCATGGCAAAGATGTGAACAGATGAACACTTTGGTCACGAACGACGTACGAACTGCGCTTCCGTCAAATCGATTAAAGCGAGATCCCGTCTGCGGAATGACGGTCGATCCCCACACCACAATGCACCAGCTTAGCCACCATGGTCAGCCATATTACTTCTGTTCGTCCAGCTGCAGTAAGAAGTTCGCGGCAGATCCGGCCCAATACATTGCACCGGAAACGCGATCCGCCATGCCTAGCCCGGAAGGCACGATTTACACGTGCCCAATGCATTCGCAAATCCGGCAGCCGGCGCCCGGCTCATGTCCCATTTGCGGCATGGCGCTCGAGCCGGAGCTGGTGTCGGCCAACGACGTCCCTAATCCGGAGCTCGCGGATATGACGCGACGGCTATGGATCGCTCTGGTACTGACCACACCAGTTTTTGCACTTGAGATGGGCGGCCACTTGACTGGGCTGCACCAATGGCTTGGGCAGCGATACTCGAACTGGATCCAGCTCTTGCTGGCGACGCCTGTCGTCCTTTGGGCCGGGTGGCCGTTCTTCGAGAGAGGCTGGACCTCGCTCAAAACGCTCAATCTCAACATGTTTACACTTATTTCCATGGGTACCGGCGTTGCTTGGATCTTCAGCATCATAGGAACGCTCCTGCCGGCCTTCTTCCCGGCGGCGATGCGCGGTCCTGCCGGCTCGGTTCCGGTTTATTTCGAAGCTGCCGCCGTCATCACAGTGCTCGTGCTTCTGGGACAAGTGCTTGAGCTTCGAGCGCGTGAACAGACGAGTGGTGCCATACGGGCGCTGCTCGACTTGTCTCCCAAAATGGCCAGCCGGATCACCGCTGATGGCGCAGACGAAGATGTGAGCCTCGACCAGGTAATCGTCGGTGACCGCTTGCGCGTCCGGCCCGGCGAGCGAGTGCCGGTCGACGGGGAGATCTCCGAGGGTCGCAGTGCGATCGATGAATCGATGGTAACGGGAGAGTCGATGCCAGTAACCAAAAGTGCCGGCGAAATGGTTATCGGCGGCACTATGAACCAGTCAGGCGGCTTCATAATGCGAGCCAACAAGGTTGGCCGCGACACAGTTCTTGCGCAAATTGTGCAGATGGTAGCGCAGGCACAACGCAGCCGAGCGCCGATACAAAGGCTCGCGGACCAGGTTGCGGCGTGGTTCGTGCCGGCCGTTATTTCCAGTGCACTATTGGCATTCTTCGCTTGGTCGGTTTGGGGTCCAGAGCCGCGCTTCACCTATGCGTTGATTGCCGCGGTCTCTGTACTCATTATTGCGTGTCCCTGCGCACTTGGCCTTGCCACTCCCATGTCGATTATGGTCGGTGTCGGGCGAGGGGCGCAATCCGGCGTGTTGATAAAAAGCGCTGAAGCGCTGGAGCGGCTTGAGAAAGTCGATACGCTGGTGATCGACAAAACCGGCACGCTGACCCAAGGCAAACCGAGCGTGGTGGCGATCAAGACCGCGGGTATGTTGGTGGAAACAGAATTTCTGCGTCTGACGGCAAGCTTGGAACGCAGCAGCGAACATCCACTGGCCGAAGCAATCGTGCGGTCGGCCAATGAGCGTGGCCTATCTCTCGAACCAGTTGAAGACTTCAACTCGCCCATCGGCAAGGGGGTGACGGGCACCGTGAACGGAAAAAAAATTGTCATCGGAAATCTCAGGATTATGCAGGAAGCCGGTATCGACACGAGAGCACTCGATCAAAGCGCCGATGAGCTGCGCCGCGAAGGAGCAACCGCCATCTTTGGCGCGATTGACGGCATGGCCGCCGGTATCATCGCCATCGCTGACCCGATCAAGGCAACGTCTCAAGCAGCGATTTCGGCCCTGAAAGAGTCGGGCATCCAAGTCGTTATGCTGACCGGCGATAACGCGACCACTGCTAACGCCGACGCGGCGAAACTTGGCATTTCGGACGTTGAAGCCGAGATCCTGCCCGCAGACAAGGCCAAAGTGGTCGAGCGGTTCCGAAGCCAAGGTCGCGTGGTAGCCATGGCAGGAGATGGCGTGAACGACGCGCCGGCTCTTGCCGCGGCGGACGTCGGCATTGCTATGGGGACCGGCACAGACGTCGCAATGGAAAGTGCCGGCGTCACGCTCCTCAAAGGGGATCTCAACGGCATCGTTCGAGCGCGCCGTGTGTCGGCCGCGACGATGGCCAATATTCGTCAAAATCTTTTCTTTGCCTTTGTCTATAACGCAGCCGGCGTGCCGATCGCGGCGGGCGTTCTCTATCCAACCTTTGGCATCTTACTTTCGCCTGTCATAGCCGCCGCCGCGATGTCCTTGTCGTCGGTCAGCGTTATTGGCAACGCTTTGCGGCTGAGAAGCGTGAGACTCTGAGGCCATGCCGGCGGAGCAAGGACGCCAAACCGA
>JANNFX010000112.1:0-3986 GCA_031380225.1 Hyphomicrobium sp. | reverse complement strand
TCACGCTCTAAGTACAAGAACGGCCATGGCCCCAAACATGGGACCATGGCCGCCTAATAGATCAAGCGGCTCCAAGGCTCTTATGGACAAAGCGCAAATCGCCCCGGCCGGAAAATCCAAACAAAGCGCGGCCCCATTCGTTGAGGCAGGCATTCGCGCTGGCCGCCTTGATGACGACTACAAAGCGCTCGGTCTCGCCGTGTCTCTGATGATGGCTGATCCGTCATTTGGGCGGTTGCCGTTCGGGCACTGGTCGAAAATCTTAACCGGCCAAATTCGCCGCAAGCACTATCTGTTCGCTTCCGAAGGGAAGGACGTCACCGGATTTCTCGGTTGGGCGCTGACTGATGAAGCAAACGCCGACCGCTGGCTGACACAGCGCGGCGAAATCAGTTTTGAAGACTCGCAAAACGGCGACTGCGTTCTGATCAATGCTTGGCTCGCCAAATCGGACCGCACCAATCGCTTTCTGCTTGACCAGCTGCGCGTTATTGGCCGTGACCAGAGGCTTGTTTACGCAAAGCGATTTTACAAGGACGGCCGCGTCAGGCCACTGAAGTTGACGGTCAATGCCTTTGTTGACCGGCATATTGCGGCTAAGACGTAGGGGCAGGGAAACGATCCGGGGGAATTCATGGCGCAGCCTGTCGCGGTTGTCTTCGTGCATGGCATTGCCACGTTTGACAAAGACTACCACAAACCGATGCAAGCGCTGCTTGAACGCGCATTGCCTAAAGGCATTGCGGAGCACGTCACGTTTAGGTCGGTCTATTGGGCCGATCCAGTTCGCAAGCGCCAGAGGCGCTATCTCGATTCCGCGCAGCGCGCCGGGCTGTTCCGTAAGACTAAGACGCGCAGTCTTGTGGTTGAGGGTTTAGGCGACGCAGCGGCCTATCAAAAAACCAAGCAGTTCCAAAATTCGAGCTACTTCGAAATCCAGGCCAAGCTGCGCGAAGTTTTAGATGAACTCGATCAGCAGGGTATGCCGAACCGGCCGTTGATCTTTATTGGCCACTCGCTCGGTTGTCACATCGTGTCGTCGTTTGCGTGGGACATCAATTCGGTCAAGCAAATGCCTGCCGATGTAATTCAGAAGGAACATGAGCAGGTTGGCCATTTTGTAGATTATTTGCGCGGCGGCTCGCCGTTTCGGCGCTTGGATACGCTGGCGGGTCTGATCATGATGGGCTCAAACATGCCGCTGTTTACATTCACGTTCGGACCCGATCGGGTATTTCCAATCACACGCGCGCGCAATCACTCTGAAAGCCCGGCGTTTCCCGGCACAGCGCTTGATACTGAGACGAGGACCCGCGCTGGATGGCTTAATTTCTATAGCCGTCACGACGTGTTGGGCTATCCACTGCGCCCGATGAACAAGGCCTATGCTGATGAGCCACGCCTCACTGATATCGAGGTCGTGTCGGAAGGCTGGTGGCGGCGCATCGCCTATTTCCTGTTCCCCGCGGCAAGTGCCTACGCCGCCCATACCGGCTATTGGACGACGCGGCGCGTGGTCAAAGGTGCGGCCGGCCTGATCTCGTCCGTCGCAACGGCGCATGATCCGGTGCCAAAGCGGCGTATTGGTCAGGGGAAATGACTATGATTCCGGGCTTTGAAGCCTTGTCTCCGGCCCTTCACTCCTATAAACCCGCCGTTTCCGCGCGCCAGAAGCGCCCAACGGAGCCGTTCAATTATGTCTGAGAAAGCCGTCGTCGGCATCATAATGGGCAGCCAGTCCGACTGGCCAACGATGAGACACGCCGCTGACATGCTGTCAGAACTTGGCGTCGCGCACGAAGTCAAGATCGTCTCCGCGCACCGCACGCCCGAACGGCTTGTGAAATATGCGACGAGCGCGAAGGCACGCGGGCTCAAGGTCATTATCGCAGGCGCCGGCGGAGCCGCGCATTTGCCGGGGATGACCGCATCGATGACAGCGGTTCCAGTTCTTGGCGTGCCGATGGTGACCAAAGCATTGGGTGGGCAGGACAGCCTGTATTCTATTGTTCAAATGCCGGCCGGCGTTCCCGTTGCGACGCTTGCCATCGGTGACGCGGGCGCGACCAATGCCGGATTACTGGCGGCGCAGATCTTAGCGTTGAACGACTCTGGCCTTGCCACCAAGATCGATGCCTATCGTGCTAAACAATCCGCGAGTGTCGCGGACGCGCCGGAGACGACCTGAGCCGTGAGCGCAACCCCACTTCCACCAGGATCGACAATTGGCATTCTCGGCGGCGGACAGCTCGGCCGCATGCTGGCACTTGCAGCCGCGCGTTTGGGATTGAAATCCCATATATACGCACCAGAAGCTGATAGCCCGGCCTTTGAAGTCACCAACCGCAGCACGATGGCCGCTTACAACGACGAAGCGGCCTTGTCTGCATTTGCAAAGTCGGTCGATGTCGCGACCTACGAATTCGAAAACATTCCGGCTGCGACCGTTGAGTTTTTATCGAAGCACATTCCAGTGCGGCCCGGCGCCAAGGCGCTCGCCACCGCGCAAGACCGCTTCAATGAAAAGACACTCGCCCGTCAGTTGGGTGCCGAGACGGCACCCTTCGAATGCGTCGGCAGCTTTGATGATTTAACACGCGCCATCGCCAAGATCGGCGTGCCGTGTGTTCTAAAAACGCGCCGAGACGGCTACGACGGCAAAGGTCAGGCGAAGATCCTCAAGGCAGAGGATGCCAAAGCGGCTTACGACGTGATGCGCGGCAAGCCTGCGATCCTCGAAGGCTTCGTCAATTTCCAATCGGAGGTTTCTGTCATCGCTGCCCGCGGTGTCGACGGCACATTCAGTGCCTTTGACGTGACTGAAAACGAGCATCGCAATCACATTCTCTATCGCTCGTTGGCTCCAGCGCGCATCAAACCGGAAGCCGCCGCAGAAGCCGTCGAGATCGCCAAGAAGTTCGCCAATGCGCTCGATTATGTTGGGGTGTTTGCCATCGAATTTTTCGCCCTCAATATGGCGCAGCGCGACGTCCTCTATGTCAACGAAATGGCGCCGCGCGTGCACAATTCCGGGCATTGGACCATGGACGGCGCGCTGACCTCGCAGTTCGAACAGCACATCCGCGCGGTGGCCGGCTGGCCGCTGGGGGCTACGGGCCTCAAGACGGCAGGCGCTGAAATGATCAATTTGATTGGCGACGAAGCTGATCAATGGCCAGCGCTCGCCGCCGAACCCGGTACCTTCATCCATCTCTATGGCAAAGCCGAAGCCCGCCCCGGCCGCAAGATGGGGCATGTAAATAGGGTGCTGGGGACAGTGCCGAACTAGGCTGCAGCTTTGTCGCACTCGCAGGTTCGAAGGCGGATAGGCGTCCTTCAAGCCATAATCCTCCGCCTTTCGCGAGATCGCTGGCGGATTACGCTGCGCTAATCCGCCCTACGGGGCCTCACTGCCCATAGACATTCGCCCACCCTTTTGATATCTCACCTGCAATCAAACCAACCTGAGGCCGTCCGGGATGTCATCCTGGGTGCCTTGGGCTATGTCATTTTCAACCCTAACGGATCGAAGGACACCTTCGCTTGCAAGTTCTCGTTCGCGACAACAATGTCGATCAGGCCCTTAAGGCGCTTAAAAAGAAGCTTCAGCGCGAGGGCGTTTTCCGCGAAATGAAGCTTCGCAATCACTTCGAAAAGCCGTCTGAAAAGCGCGCACGCGAAAAGGCTGAAGCCGTTCGCCGCTCGCGCAAGCTGGCCCGCAAGAAGTTGCAGCGTGAAGGTCTGTTGCCATCGAAGCCAGTCGTGGCGCGCGGTGGACCTGGTGGCGCTGGCGGCCGTGGCGGTCCGGGCCGGGGTGGTCCTGGCGGCGGCGGTATGTCAGGTGGTGGCATGAGTGGCGGCGGCATGTCGGGCGGCGGTATGGGCGGCGGTGGCCGTGGCCCAGCAGCCTAACTTCCCAAGCGATTATGAATATAAAGAAAAACCGCCGGCCGAAAGGCTGGCGGTTTTTCATTTGCGCTGTTTGC
>JANNFX010000055.1:0-5131 GCA_031380225.1 Hyphomicrobium sp. | reverse complement strand
TATGTCGACGGCGGCAACGGCGATGACGTTTTGTCTGGCAACACCGGTGACGACGTACTCGTTGGCGGCGCTGGCAACGATGTCATCAACGGCAATGCCGGCAATGACATCCTGGTCGACGGCGAAGGCAACGACAAGCTCATCGGCGACTCGGGCAACGACGTGATCTTCGCTGGCGAAGGCGACGACGTCTACGAAGGCAAGTCCGGCTTCGATACAATCGACTTTTCAGCTGCTTCAGGCTCGATGAAAATCGACATGTCGCTGCGCACAGCAGACGGCATGGGTCATGACAGCATCTTGTCGATGGAAAAAGTTATCGGCTCCAGCTTTGACGACTTTGTCAAGGGCTCAAGCCGCGTCGACACAGTCGATGGTGGCGATGGCAACGACGTCATTCGCAGCCTCGGCGGCGCTGACAAGCTGTCTGGCGGTGAAGGCGACGACACGTTCGTCTACTTCAAAAAGGATGTTATGAATGCTAAGAGTAAACTGCTCGGCGTTGATAGCATCTCCGACTTCCGGAAGGGCGACACACTTGACCTGCACGATATGCTGAAGGGTCAGAAGTACGGCAAGTTGTCAGATGTTGTTCACGTCACAGACGGCGACAACGGCGCGACAGTGTCGGTCAAGATGGGCAACAAGTTCGTTGACGTCGTGACGCTCGAAGGTGTTCACGCCGACGATCTGCTGCACAGCGGCATGATCTTGACTTAACAGCGTCAGTAAGATTTTAGAAAATATAAAACCGGCTTCGAAAGAAGCCGGTTTTTTGTTGTTGCAAGTTCTCCAATGTTTGCTGTGATTTTGCAGACATCCGTTCAAATTTTACGAAAATACGCGGAGCATTTTCGCCGTTACTTGCGCGAAGTTTTTATATGCTGTCACTAAAATCAGAACATCGGAATTCATGTTCGAATGAAAAAATAAATAAAACGCTGCTCCGGATTAAGCGGCGTCACCTGTGGAAAGAGGGAGCAAGACTATGGCGCTAATCGACGGGACCTTCGCAAACGATATCATCCAAGGGACCACCCTTGCAGACCGCATTCGCGGTCTCGAAGGCGATGATCAATTGTTTGGTGACGAAGGCGACGACGTACTGCGCGGTTTTGACGGAAGTGACTTGATTGATGGGGGGCTTGGCAATGATCTTCTCGATGGTGGTACTGGTGATGACGATCTTGACGGCGGTGATGGCTCAGATGCCGTCTCGGCGGGCGAAGGCCGCGACCGCGTTCGTGGTGGTTCCGGTGACGACATGGCGGACGGTGGCAAAGGCGACGACTTGATTTTCGGTGATGATGGAGACGATCTCGCCAACGGCAATTCGGGCAACGACACAATCTACGGCGGAATAGGAAACGACGTTCTGAGCGGTGATTCAGGAAACGACACCATCGATTCCGGCACCGGAAACGATGCCGTGAACGGAGGTAGCGGTGATGATTTCGTCTGGGGCAGCGCCGGCAACGACATTCTGACCGGCGGCGAAGGCTTGGACACGCTGAGTTATGAGTTTCAAGGCGCCGTTGTGCTCAATCTCAATGATCACACTGTTCTCGAAGCCGGCGGTGGCATTGACACAGTCTCAGGCTTCGAACGAGTCATCGGCAGCGGCGGCAACGACGACATCACCGGCGACAACAACGTCAACGAAATTAACGGCGGGGTTGGTGAGGACATACTCCGCAGCCGCGGCGGCGCCGACATTATGACTGGTGGATTGGGCAAAGACACCTTCGTATTTCTAGTCAAAGATGTCATGGAATTAGGCGTGCATCAGGGTGTCGATACGTTGATGGACTTCAGAACGTCGGACGTCATTGACTTTCATGACTTCATCAAAACGGACCCACTCCAACTCAGTGATGTGGCTCACTTAACGGCCGTAACAGGCGGCCGCATGTTGCAAATCATGGTCGACAATCAGTTTGTCGACGTCGCGTTCCTGCGCGGATTCACTGGCAATAACATCAACGTGCTAGCCGAAGACGGTGTGTTCATCTATTGAGCGGCGGCGCCAGACTTGGTTGAGGTCGCTACCGGCGGGCGCGCTTTGAGATCATCAATGCGCGCCCGTTCCCGTTGGAATTCTTCGAACTCCTTGTTCTTCAGCTGCTTCTCATTCGGAACTTGGATCGAGGTTGGGTCGACGAACTGATTATTGACCAGGACTTCGAAATGCAAATGAGGGCCCGACGAAAGTCCTGTTGAACCGACGTTGCCAATCGTTTGTCCCTGTCGAACCTTAGCGCCAGCGACAACGCCATCGGAAATTCTCGATAAATGCCCGTATGCGGTCTGGTAGCCGTTGGAATGCCGGATACGAACGTAGTTGCCGTATTGGCCCTTACGGCCAGCCTCTTCAATTGTACCGTTGCCCGATGCCATGACCGGCGTGCCTGTCGGGGCGGCCCAGTCGACGCCAGTATGCATTTTGCGTTCGTTCAGCAGTGGATGGAAGCGGACACCGAAGCCCGACGTAATTCGCGCTTCCTCGCTTCGCACGTTTTGGCGCATTAAGAAGCGGCGCGCGTTGCTGCCAGTGTCATCATAGAAGTCGGTCGCACCGTCCGGCGTGCGGAAACGGTAGAACCGCTTTGTATCACCGCCAGTTGTCAAAGCCGTGTAAAGCAAGTCACCGGGGGATCCATCCGCCGCCAGGTCATCTTTGACGTCGAAAAACAACTCGAGCGAATCGCCCGGACGAATGCGCCGCTTGAAGTCGGCATCGTAAGCGTGCGTACTGAGTATTTGATTGATCGTGTTGGTTGGCACTTGCTGCATCAGGGCCGCCGCATAGAGGCTTGAATAGAGGCTTGATAACCGTTGCCCATTGCCTGCCCCGGCCGCCGCACGCAGCATCGCTTCATCGTCGATAGGATCGGGGCTCGATACGAATTCGCCAGCGGCGCTGCGGGCTACTGATATCTTGTGCGCATGGCCCTCGTCGAAAACGCTAAACCGCACTGGCTCAAGGCGGTTAGAATCCGCCAGCGTTGGTGCGACGACAATATGGACTTCGTAGTCAGGCTTAAGCGCGTTGTCCGCAAACAATTCGCGACCGGTCTCGATCATGGACCTCGCGAGACTCGTCGAAGCACCGGCAGAAATCAGCACTTTTGTGAGCGTGTCGCCTTCTCCTGCCGTCTTGATGATCCGTTTGAAACCCTCAAGTTCATCCGAAATATCGTCGGCGGCTACAGTCTTTTGCAACACAGACGTAAACGGGTCCGGTGCCGCAACTGCAGTTGGATCGGACCCGGTTGGAATGCCGGCGAACGGGCCCTGTTCGATTGCGGCCGGCGCAGCGGGTAGTGGTTGCTCACTGGTCTTACCGACGATCTCGGCGACTTCCTCTTGGTCGAGCTCCTGCCCATCTTCACCAGGCAGGATGCCACCCAACAATTCGACGACCCTGACGCTGACGTCATTTGACTTGGCTTGTTGATCTTCATCGCGCGCACTGACGGGTTGCGAATTGCCGTAAAGTTTAAACGGATTGAATGGCGGGATGACATCTTCATAGCCAGGTGGCACCGGCGCCATACGTAGCAACATACGCATATAGGGCTTGGCGAAAATGTATTCGCGGCCCGATTTTTTTTGTTTGAGGGTCTCGTGGATGATGTAGCGCGTCGACGTAGCGCCGCTGGTGATTTCAAGTTTGTCAGCGCGTGGCACAGACCACTTCAGTCCTTCGTCACGTTTTGGCGCCGGAGCTGTTGACGGCGCTTGGACTTCTTCGCTCCAGCGCCGGATGGTCGGCATGAGTCCCCCGTCATTGTCCTTGTGATCTTCTGAACCAAAGATAACGACGATGATTGCCAGCGCGCCGATGGCACCAGCGAGGCACGTGCTGACTAGCCACCGGAACCGCCCGCCGAGTGATTGATCATCGCCATGTTCGCTGGCGTAGATATCCCGGTGAGCACGGCCGCTTTTGGCACCGCGGTAGAGACGGGGCATCTCAGCTGGCCGGCGGCCGGGCACAGCTGCCCGCGCGCGTGGTGCGCCTGCTTTGGCTACTCGGCCTCTCACACCGTAACGTGCCATTTCGGCGTATCTGCCCCCAAGGACCGAGCCTTCCGACCCATTCTAGCAACGGAGGTGAACTCGATGTCAGCCACCAAATGACACGTAAATCTACGCCAGTTCGCAGCAAACCCCAACTGCAAGCCCCGCGACCGCAAATCAATTTCCGTCCCTATTTCTGCGCAAATCCCGGCAAAATGCAGGCGTCTCGAAATTCTGGCACTGCAACCCTACCCGGTCAATCTCGCCTGGGGCTAGAGAAGGCCCCGATTGCTCACAAACCAGTGTTGCGCTGCGGCATGGTGGCGAACAGCGCCAATTTGGTGCTCACCGCGATCGAGCAATCGACCGCAACGTGCTGTTTTTATTACATATCGCGAATGGTTATTAAAAAAAACTGGCCTCTGTCATGAAGCCGTTGACATTGGCCGTTAGGTGCTGTTTATTCCGGTCTGTCGCGAGGCACTCGGTGCTTCGCCGCCCGCTTCGGGCATTGCTCTCTCGATAACGTCTTGGCCTTAAACCGGTCTTCCGGTCTGGCTTCGTTGTCTCGAAAGCCGGTCTTGTTGGACCGGCTCGCAATGTGTTTTGCGGTTGCTCTTTGACAATTGAATTTGAAGGAAGGGAAACGCAGGCGGCGGAGTCTTCGCGTGGATGTGTCTTCGGACATGTCTGACAGTGACTCAAGGCAACTGCGTTTCATATACCATCACCAAAAGTCCACATGACCAGGAAACTGGAAGTGGGGATGTTTTGATGTGAAGGAACCCGTAACGCAGTAAAACTCTTGGATACCCATCCAAGAAGCCAAGAATCCAGACTTTCAACTTGAGAGTTTGATCCTGGCTCAGAACGAACGCTGGCGGCAGGCCTAACACATGCAAGTCGAACGCCCCGCAAGGGGAGTGGCAGACGGGTGAGTAACACGTGGGAATCTTCCTATCGGTGGGGAATAGCTCAGGGAAACTTGGGGTAATACCGCATAAGCCCGCAAGGGGAAAGATTTATCGCCGATAGATGAGCCCGCGTCTGATTAGCTAGTTGGTGAGGTAATGGCTCACCAAGGCGACGATCAGTAGCTGGTTTGAGA
>JANNFX010000035.1:0-3192 GCA_031380225.1 Hyphomicrobium sp. | reverse complement strand
GTACTGGCAGCTTTACATTTGGGGGTGCTTTTTCGGCGTCTTTTGGTTTTTTTTTGTTGGTGGGGTTCGCGCGCCGCGCAAACAAACCATAATTTCCCCGCGGCCCGCCCCCCCCGCGACCACTTGGAAGTCCCCTTGCGGGGTAACCCAACACTTTCGTGAGTTTTTTGAGATGTTGGGTTACGTCGCGCAAGTGCAGGGCGCGCCTAACCCAACCTACAGGCTCCTTCTGTTTTTATGAGTGCCGTTGGACAATCTCCTCGACGGCTTTGACCATGTCGTCAACTTTGACCGCCACCTGCGCCGGACGTGCGGCCTTCCAGTCCTTGTTGTCTTTGATTTCGGCGGCCGCTTTGGCGCCCTCAATCAAATCCTTAATCGTCACTTCGCCTTTGGCGCGCTCGTCTGAGCCTTGAATGACGACGGCCGGTGCGCCGCGCTTGTCGGCATACTTCATTTGCGCCTTCATGCCCGACGAGCCGAGATACATTTCAGCCCGGATACCTGCCTCGCGCAGCGTCTGCGTCAGTTTCTGATATTGAGCGAGTTCAGCCTTGTCCATGACCAGCACAATTACCGGCCCGAGCGTGACATCCGCCTGACGGCCGAGCACTTTCAGCGCGGCCTGCAAGCGCGAGACGCCGATAGAGAAGCCGGTTGCGGGAACTTTTTCACCGGTAAAGCGCGCGACCAGGTCGTCATAGCGCCCGCCGCCGCCGACCGAGCCAAAGCGCACTGGTTTGCCGTCTTCATCTTTGATTTCGAAGGTGAGTTCGGCTTCGAACACCGGCCCGGTGTAATATTCGAGGCCACGGACACACGATGGGTCGAGAACCACTTTTTCGGAGTATCCGGCAGCTTCCAAAAGCTGCGCCATAATTTCAAGTTCAGCGAATCCCTCTCTGCCAATTTGGGAGGAACCAACTTCTCTTTCGATGTTTCCAAGAGTAACCTGGTTAGCATTCAGTTTGCTTTTTTTGCCCGACCCCTTTTCACCCCATCCGGTGAAGTTTAGTATGTTGTTGATCGCGCGGTCAGGAAGCTCTGCTCCCTTTGTGAAGTCGCCACTCTCGTCCTTGCGACCTCGACCCAGCAATAGGGCTGCTCCATCAAAACCTAACCTGTCGACTTTATCAATTGCGCGAAGCACGACTAGGCGTCGTTGACTGTTTTCCGGACCGCCGAGTCCATTCACTTCCATCAGCCCGTCCAAAACCTTTCGGTTTGAGACCTTAATCAGATAATTTCCCTTATCAATGCCGAGCGCTTCCAGCGTATCGGCCGCCAGCATGCAAATTTCGGCGTCCGCGGCGACGCTTTCAGCGCCAACAGTGTCGGCGTCAAACTGCGTGAATTGGCGGAAGCGGCCGGGTCCGGGCTTTTCGTTGCGATAGACCGAGCCAGTCGCATAGCGGCGGAACGGCTTCGGCAATGTCGCGAAATTCTGCGCCACATAGCGGGCGAGCGGCGCCGTCAAATCGTAGCGCAAGCTCATCCAGGCTTCGTCTTCATCTTGAAACGAGAACACACCGGCGTTGGGCCGATCCTGATCGGGCAGGAACTTGCCCAGCGCGTCTGTGTATTCAAGCGCAGGCGTTTCTAACGGCTCGAAACCGTAGCGCTCATAGACGGCGCGGATCTTGTCGAGCATCGCCTGCAGCTGGCGCAGTTCAGCCGCCTCGATGTCGCGAAAGCCCTTGGCGAGCCGCGCCTCGGGCCGCGATGGGCTTGCTGGATCCGTTAGAGTTTTAGCCATGCGTGCGATGTATCGGGGTGCCGGGAAGCACCGACCCTTCAATTAACGATCTTGGTCTGTGAGTTGCCGCCTTATAGCGGAACCTGCGGCCGGTGCAAAAGGCCAGCGGCGTTAATCTATGCCCTTTGGTCGCACCTTCATCCGGATCGCGAGGCGCAGCGGCGCAACTTGACCAGACCAATTGCTGAGAGCCCTGACATCAACACCTCCGCAGTGTCATCCTCGGGCTTGTCCCGAGGACCCATGCAACAGCAATCCGTGAAGCGGATACAGCGCGCGGCTGTCTCAGAGCATTCAACTTTACACCGCGCCAACTGCACAATGGGTCCTCGGGACAAGCCCGAGGATGACACTGTGGGTGGGCTGGCGTGCGGGGGACATGTGCCGAGCGAGCGCCGGTCACTTGCATTCGGCGACGGATCCACTGGTCAAGTTTATCGGGACTTGAACCGCCTCTCAAGTCTCGTCATCCCCGCCCGACGGCGGGGATCCGTCAAGCCTCAAATTAAATCTCGCACTTTAATCAATGCATCGCACGTGCGAGAATGTTGCTTAGTCCATTCTGCAGCTTGACGGATCCCCGCCCGACGGCGGGGATGACGGTACTTGGGGTGGGCTGTCGTACGTGCAGAAATTTAGGGGTCAAAGGGGTCTGGCCCCAAAACACCTCGGTCAAACCAATTTAGACTGGGTGTCCCAGCAAGCGCTTGGCCGCAGTCATCAGCCTTGGATGATTACGCAGTTTGGCTTTGGCGCGATGCAGGCCGGCGCGTGGCAGGGCTTTCGCCGAGAGCGGCAGCACCAGATCAAACAGTGGCCGGACTTCGGTCCCGAACCCGTGCTTGAACGCATACGAGCCGATGCCCATGTCGAAAGTTGTAACGCCCTCTGCCGCGAACGCGCGCATGGTTTCAATGACAATCAAGCGGCCAGGCGACATGCGCTTCCACGCCTCGTCCTGGGCCGTCGAGATGCGAAGCAACGTAAATGTGCTGCCGTGCGAAATGCCGAACAGCACCGCGCCGGTTTCATCGCCAGCTTTGAGCGTAAAAATGTGCGCGGTGCCGTGCTCAAGTCCGGCGCGCAATGCTTCAGCATAGAATTTAGAATAGCCGGGCCGGTCGAGCACATAGTCACCGCCGTCAGCCCGGCGTGACAATTGTTGTGCTTCGAGGATCGCATAGGCGTGGGCAACCTCGGGCTCGGTGCTGGCGCGCTTACAACATGGCGTGCCTTTTTCTGCCAGCAACCGGAAGCAGCGTTCACTCTCTTTGCGGTATTTCTTACCGCGCGCCGCGATCATTGCCTCGACGGTTGTCTCTATCGTCAGCGCGTGGCCAGCGTGGACCGCAGCCGTTGCCTGCCGAACAAACGCCAGCGGGTTCAACCGGCCACATATCTCGCGCGGCATATTCGAGAGTTCGAGTAGATCGTCG
>JANNFX010000006.1:0-4386 GCA_031380225.1 Hyphomicrobium sp. | reverse complement strand
GAAGGCCGCGCTTTTGACGGCACCGTCGTGGGCACCGTAACTGGCAATCAGGGCGCCGGTTGAAGCCTCCCAAACCCGGGCGATTTTGTCCTCGCACGCTGTGAGAACGCGTTGCCCATCGGGACTGAACACTGCACTTGTAATGTTGCCACCGTGGCCCTCGAGGCGGGCGATTTCTTTCTCCGACGCCACGTCCCAGACCCGGACAGTCAGATCGTCCGATGTTGTCACCACACGCGTACCGTCGCTGTTGAAGCTGGCACTATTGACTCCATTCTTGTGACCTTTGAGCCGGGCGGCTTCCTTGCCAGTCGAAGCATTCCATACGCGGGCTGTTCCGTCCTCGGATGCTGTGAGAATTCGGGTGCCGCTGCTGTCGAAGACGACACTCCAGACCTTGCCTGTATGGCCCTTCAGGCGGGCAATCTCTTTACCGGTTGCAGCGTCCCAGACGACAGTTAGTTGATCGTCTGATGTGGAAACAACGCGCTTTCCGTCGGGACTCGCAGCTGCGCTTCGGACGACGTTACCGTGTTTGTAGGCGCTCAGTTCGGCACCAGTCTTCGCGTCGAAAGTTCTGGAAAAATAGTCAAACGATGCCGTCGCAATAATTTTTCCACCCGGACTGAATACCGCCTGGTTGACGGCACGTTCATGCTTTCCGATTGTGAATTGAAGCACTCCAGTTTGGGCGTTCCATACACGGATCTTGAAATCAGGATGCTTCGCGACGGTCACAATGCGCGATCCGTCTGGACTGAAAGTAGCGGTTCTAATAGAACCTTGATGTCCCTCAAGTTTGAACAGTTCTTTGAGCGTCTGTGCGTCCCATAGTCGAGCCGTTTTATCTTTGGATGCCGTAACAAGTTTCGACCCGTCAGGACTATATTGAGCATCCGTGACTTCATCTTGGTGGCCGTTGAGTTGACTCGACGTGATGCCGCCCGAAGTCGCATCCCAGATACGGACCGTGGAATCGCTTGAGGCCGTGACAACTCGCGATCCTTCGGTACCAGGGCTAAAAGCGGCACTCCAGACTTTGTCCATATGTCCGATGAAGCGCGTAATCTCCTTGCCGGATTGCGCATCCCAAATCCGCGCCGTACCGTCATCGGAAGCGGTTACAACACGTGTTCCATCGCCATTGAAGACTGCGCTATTAACTTCCTTATCAACGGTGCCGGGCCGTCCGTTTCCAACGAGTACTGCAATCCGTTTGCCCGTCTCGGTGTCCCATACTCTAGCCGCGCCATCGGCTGATGACGTGACAATTTTCGTGCCATCGGCACTGAAAACGGCATTCCAAACCGTTGTCTGGCCGTCGTCCTGAAGAACGATGGGTTCGCGTCCAGTTACAACGTCCCAGACCCGCGCGGTTTTATCAACCGAAGCCGTGACCACACGAGTTCCTTCATGATTGAACACAGCCTTGTTGATCACGTCCTTGTGGCCGACAAGACGCGCCATCTCAGCTCCGGTGACTGAATTCCAAATGCGCGCTGTTTTATCTTCGGACGCGGTCAAAACGCTTTTGCCGTCAGGGCTGAAAACAGCACTGCGGATTGTGCTGCGAATGGTGCTACGGCGCCCATCGAGCAAAACAAGCTCCTTGCCGGTCTTGGCGTCCCAAATTCGTGCCGTGGCGTCAACCGACGCTGTAACAACGCGCAGTCCATCGGGACTAAACGCGGCACTTCGAAGCCTGTCCAAGTGCCCTTCGAGGCGGTGGAGTTCTCGGCCCGTCTCTGCATCCCAAATTCTGGCAGTCATATCACTTGATGCGGTTAAGACGCGCGTCCCGTCACGACTGAATTCCGCGCTGACAACCTTAGCTTCGTGCCCGTCCAGAAGTGCAACCAACTTGCCGGTCTCTGAAGCCCAAACACGGGCCGTCATATCTGACGAAGCCGTCACGATCCGGTGTCCCTGGGCATCAAAAGTAGCGACTTCGACGATACTGGTGTGACCCGACAGCACTTTGAGTTCATGCAAGGCTTGCAATGCCCGATCGAGTTGAAGCGTTGCTTCGGGCGAAGGTGGCCGCTCGACACCCATGGCTTTATTGGGAAGAGCTTCGAAAGCGAGCAGGGCCGCAGTGGCGGCATCACCGCGATTGTCGTCGCCCAAGACCGTGCTGGCGGCATTTGCCAGCAGTCTGGATTCGGTCGTCTGCGCTTGGTCCTTCGCCCGTTGAGCATCAAGATATGCGAACACAGCCGCACCACCTAACAGTGCTGTCGCAATAAGACCTGCAAAGGTTACGCGAGAAACCAACCGCGCCTTGTCGCGCTCGCGCCGCGCCGAAGCTGCAGCTTCAATTTGCGCCGCTTCTCGACGGGCACGTTCGTCGGCCTCGCGCGTCTGCGCGTCTTCTCGTTCGACTAACAGCCGCTCGCGTTCTTCCAGCCTGAGCCGGTTCTCGTTCTTTTGCTCGGTGTCCCACACTTCGCTTGCTTTGATAAAGTCGAGATGCAGTCCGGTCGGTGGCGGCGCGTCTTTTGGGCGGCTGACAACCCAGTTTTGCGCTTCGATGATTTCATCACTCGACAGGAGGCGGCTCGGCTTGCGTTCATCCGAGTCCCATTCGATTGCAAGTTGAAGCAATCGCGTATGGCGCCGCATCCAGCCGAAGTCAGTCTTCAAGGCTTGGATAAGTTCGACCATGCCAGACCGGTAACTTGAGCCCGGAATTTTTGGCTCGGCGAAGAAATGAATGAAATTGAGCTCGGAGAGTTCTTCTGGAGGCCTTTCTTCTTCAAGTGGGCGGCAGACGATGGGAATGATGCGTTTGCCAAGCTGCAAGGCTTGATCTGCCTCCCACTTGCACATTTTTGAAATGGCCGAAGCCGGCGACAGCACGAACACGACCGTATTGGCATCGCGGATCAGTGCGTTGAGTTTCTCCTTCCATTTTTCCGAACCATGAATATCGTGCCGGTCGAGAGTTGGCATGAAGCCAGCAAACTCGAGGGTCAAAGCGAGTTGATCCGCGAAATCAACATCGGCGCGGCTGTAGGAAATGAAGACGCCAAGTCTGTCAGCTTCTCGCGCCTCTGCCATGAGCAGATCCCGCTAAATCAAATCATCAAATCGAGCCGCCGCCGGGCCCATAAGCAATGAGATTGGGAGAATGCAAAAATCTGCACCTGATCCCCGCACTGCGGCACGTAAATTTCCGCCTACTGCAAAGTTACACCTGCTCCTGTCGTGCTGACAAGGGGAATTTGAGGGCGGCTGCAGGCCGAATGCCGGTCCACACACTTAATCACTGGAATGTTTGAGGAAACCGCAACGGATACAGTATTACGACACCGGCTCAGCAAATGAACGACTTCCCTCGGCCGCTTTGGAGACAATTAACGAGTGGGCGCATCAGGCATCGAGCAACGCTTCAAGCCGGATCGGCAGCTTGCGGATTCGCTTTCCAGTCGCGTGAAAAACCGCATTCGCCACTGCTGCGTCGGTGCCCACATTGCCAAGTTCGCCGAGACCCTTAATGCCGAGTGGATTAACTTTCGTATCGATCTCTGGGACGAGTATGACGTCGACGGAGCCGATGTCGGCGTTCACCGGAACCAAGTATTCAGCTAAGTTGTCATTCACATATTTGCCAGAACGCATGTCGATTTCCATGCCTTCGTGAAGCGCCGAAGAAATTCCCCAAATCATCCCACCCATCAATTGGCTCCGAGCCGTTCGTGGATTAATGATACGCCCGGCTGCAAACGCGCCGATGCAGCGCGGAACTCTGATTTCTCGAGTTCTGGCGTTGACCCGTACTTCAACAAATTCTGCACCGAATGAAAACATGGTTCGATCAGGCAGTGCTCCACCGGCTAAACCTAGCTGGCCAATTTGCAGAGCGGCAGCTGACCCTTTTGGCAGCACGTCTGGTTCGTATTCTGCGTACTCTTCTATGGATCCGGCCCCGAGCGCTTTGAATGCGCTAGCAGCGTCAGTGGCAGCACTACCATTGGGGTACAGTTTGCGTTTTATTGCGTCGCAGGCTTTGGCAACCGCCGCCCCGACACTCGCTGTGGTTACCGAGCCGCCCGCCACTGGACCGGCGGGCAAATCGCTATCGCCAAGTTCAACCGCAATCTTGTCCATCGGAATATTCAACATCTCGGATACGAGTTGCGCGAGAACTGTGTAAGCGCCCGTTCCGACATCGTGGACGCCCGACTGAACCTTTGCAGCTCCACTCGCGGTCAACGTTACCCGCGCAGTGGCTGGCGCCATTTGCGTTGGATACGTCGCCGTCGCACAGCCCCAGCCTATCAGCCAATCTCCGTCGCGCATCGAGCCCGGCGCTGGCGTTCGCTTAGACCATCCAAAAGCTTTCGATGCCGCGTCGTAGCACTCCATCAGAGAGTGGCTGGTATA
>JANNFX010000269.1:0-2320 GCA_031380225.1 Hyphomicrobium sp. | reverse complement strand
ATCATCCGGCTGAATAGATCCATCCAGACCGCCAGGTAGAGCCACCCCTCTTGGGTCGGGATATACGTGATGTCGCCCACCCATTTCTGGTTCGGCGCCGTCGCGCTGAAGTCCTGGTCCAAGTGATTCGGCGCAATTGGCAGGCTGTGATTCGAATCTGTCGTCTGCGCCGTAAACGCCTTTGTTTTCCGCGCTTTCAGGTCACTTTCAGCCATCACCCGGGCCACCCGGTTTTCACTGCATGGCACGCCTTCCTCTTGCAGTTGGGCCGTCATGCGCGGACTTCCATACGTCTTCCGGCTCGCGATCCAGGCCGCATCAATTCGTTCTCGGAGCGCTCGGTTCGATTGCGCCCGCTCGCTCTCAGGTCGGACCCGCCACGCGTAGTAGCCGCTCGGGTTTACCTCCAGCGCTCCACACACCACCTCGACCGGATAGGCCTCGCTCTGGGTCTCGATGAAGCCGTACATCATCGCTTGCTGGACCCCGTACTCGGCGCGAAGAGCAGCACAGTTTTTTTTCTACGCCGGCAATAGCGGCTAAACACAAGCCGAGATTTGGTATAGACTCTGGGCATGGCACGGACACATTCTCGGGCGGCAGCCGATCAGGAATACACGTTAGAGGTGGAGCGGAAGACGTGCGCGCGTTGTGGGCGACTGATCAGAGTCGACTATGAGAACGATCGAACGATCGTAACTTTGAAGGGCATCGCGCGATTCATAATGAAGATCCGGCGATGCCACAATTCGAAGTGCTCGTTTTACCTGCGTCCAATGAGGCCAGAGGCTGAGCTGGGGCTGGCGTTGCCAGCGGCGGAGATCGGGCTGGATGTCATCGCGTTGATCGGAGTGCTTCGGTATCAGGAGCACAAGAGTATTCCGGAGATACACGCCGCGTTGATGGCGCGTTCGGTCGAGATCAGCGAGCGAAGCGTGACCAACCAGTTGTATCGATACGAAGAATTGCTAGCGATGCGACTGACGGACGGCCGACGTGTCCGCGCGAAATTGAGGAAACAAGGCCGAGTGGTTCTGTCCTTGGATGGATTGCAACCTGACGTAGGGCATGAAGTGTTGTGGATTCTGCGGGATGCGCTGTCGGGTGCTGTCTTGATGGCCAGGACGCTGCTTGGGAGCGGCGAGGATGAGATTGGTCCCCTTTTAGAGGAGGTAAGAACTGGGCTAGGGGACAAGATTCCGATCGTAGGGGTGGTGAGTGATGGGCAGCGTTCGATTCGCAATGCGGTTGCCCATGTGCTGCCGGGTGTGCCGCATCAACTTTGTCAGTTTCACTTTTTACGTGAAGCGGCTCGTCCTGTGTACGAGGCTGATCGGCATGCAAAAGTGGCTTTGAAAGCCGGTGTTCGAGGGGTGCGAGCGATAGAGCGGGAGTTGGAAGCCGATGCCAGCGACGATGCCAATGGTGTTCGGGACTACTGTGTGGCAGTACGAAGCGCGCTGACTGATGACGGCAGACCGCCTCTAACAGCTAGCGGATTGCGGCTCCATGATCGGCTGCAGGCGGTTGCAGATTCAACCGGGCGAGTATTGCGGGACAAACCCGATGCTCAACACGAGGCGCCTCGCAAAGGCGCCAAAAAGGGGGCGCCATAACCGCTCTGCATCATCTCAACGCGCTCCTCAAGCGTGGCTTGTCGGAAACCCAGAGTCTCTGGCCGGAGATCAGGACTGCCCACAATTTGGTCTTGAAAGCTGCTCACGTCCTTTCAAATCATGATGAACTGGATGGCCGTGGGGTACGGCGCCAGTTCGCGGGTGTGCTCAATCAAATGACGAATGCCAAGTCAGATCTCGGACCGCTTACGCCCGCCATCGATCATTTCATCAAGGTTGCGCACAGCTACGGCCCATGTCTGTTTCACTGCTACGACAATCCGGATTTGCCCAGAACCAATAACCTGCTCGAGCAGTATTTCGGCTCGGCGCGCTACCACGAACGCCGCATCAGCGGTCATAAAGTTAACTCGCCGGGGACAGTCGTGCGCGGGCCCGCGCGCATGCTGGCTGCGGTGGCAACCCGACTCGGGCCTCCTACGGCCACCGAACTACGCCCACCGTCGATCGAGGCGTGGCGCGCATTTCGAGCGTCACTCGAAGACCGACACGAAATCCGCCGCAAGTTGCGCCGATTTCGCCGCGATCCCGCCGGATACCTGGCTGTACTGGAATCAAAGCTAATTAAGCCGCTATTGCCGGCGTAGCTTTTTTTCGGCCTTTCGGGTGCAGGCGCTTGCCAGTCTGAGGATTCACCGGGATGGCCGCCCCACGCCTTTCTTCTCGCAGCTCTATTACCCGTT
>JANNFX010000244.1:0-2773 GCA_031380225.1 Hyphomicrobium sp. | reverse complement strand
GTAACTTTCCATCGGCAGCGGGTAGGTCGGCGAACCAAGACCGAGCAAATAGACGATGAGTGCTTCATCATAGCCTTCCCAGCGATACTTCAAAAAACCGCTTTCCGGTTTCCAGCCATGGGTCACAGTCGCCCGGCCATTGCGCGCCCACAGCCAGTCCGCACGGCGATAGAGTGCATCGGCCAAAGTGCGGATTTCCAGTTCATCAGCAGAATCTCGATCGAAATAACTGGCGGCAGTGAGCATCCCGGCGAACAAAAAAGCTGTGTCGACTGTGGAGAGTTCGCACATCCCAGTACGCCGTCCGGTCGCCATGTCGAGAAAGTGGTAGTAGAAGCCTTTGTATCCCGTCGCATCCGGTTCGGTCCCCTGTGGGCTCAACCAAAAGAAGCGCAAAATCGCCAACGTTCGTTTTGTGGCCTCAGTGCGCGTCATCCATAGGCGTTCGACACCAACCGGGTACGAGGCCAGTGCAAACCCGACGGCCGCGATACTGGCCGGGGCGCCTGGTTGCGTTTTGTCCAGCACTAGGCCGTTTGCAGAGTTGGTCTCGTGCACGAAATATCCGAAGGCATCGCGCTGCAAGCCGTCCAGCATGTCGTCTGTGCTGACGGGGCCGTTCGGGTACGTCGCCAAGTGGCTCGTCATGCCCGACTCCCTGGTGTTCATACTATTGCCTGAGCGGCAGGTCTTAAAACACGGATGACAGACTTTGCGATCATGAGTTCTTCGTCTGTACGAATGACGCGCACCGCAACACGGCTCGTGCCGGGAGAGATGAGGGGTGCGTTGTGTGAATTGCGTTCTTGATCGAGTTCGATGCCGAGAAAGCCTAATCCGTTGCAGATCCTTTCCCGGACAATGGGCGCATTTTCGCCGATGCCACCTGCGAACACTAGCGTGTCTAATCCACCAAGAGCGGCTGCGAACGAGCCAATCCACTTTTTTGTCTGGTAGCAGAATAGTGCCACAGCTTCCGCCGCGCGAATGTCATCTGCTTCCATCGCGAGCAAATCGCGCAGGTCGGAGCTGGTTTCCGAAACACCGAGCAGCCCAGAGTCGTGGTTCACCATGTCTTGGAATTGCGCCGCTGTCATCTTCTCTGTGCCGGCGAGATAAGATGCCAACCCCGGATCCAAGTCGCCAGATCGGCTGCTCATCATCAATCCGCCCGCGGGCGTGAAGCCCATGCTGGTGTCGACGCTCCGGCTATCGCGTACTGCGGCCAGGCTCGCACCGTTGCCGAGGTGAGCAAGGATCACGCGGCCCTTTGCAGCCGCTCCGTCGCCGAGCCGGACGAGTTCCTCCATTAGAAACTCATAAGATAAACCATGAAAACCATAACGGCGAACACCCGCAGCCTCGTAGCGTCGCGGGATCGGCAACATGCTCGCGACCCGTGGCATGGTGCGGTGAAACGCTGTGTCGAAGCACGCTACCTGAGGCAAAGCTGGATGGCGTTGGAGAATTGCTTCTATCAACGCGATTTCAAGTGGCAGATGCTCTGGATCATACGGCGTGATACGATGCAGTTCGGCGAGCAGCGCTGGCGTGACGCGCGCGGGCTCGTGGTAACCCATCCCATGCACCACCCGGTGGCCGACGGCTTTGACTGAATCGAAAACATTCTGCGTTTCGAACCAGTCCAGTAGAAATGCAATCGCCGAACGGCGATCGCCTGCCACAATGGCGCGATTTACCTCGGATGCTCCGGACGTGTGATTGAACGAAAACGTCGTACCGCCCATACCGGTCCGGTCGACTTTTCCGGCTAGCCGCCGCAAGGAGCCGCCTGTCTCATACACAGCAAACCGGATACTCGACGAGCCACCGTTGATGGTCAAAACCGAACTCGCAAGCCAGATTGCGCTTTCTGAATCTTTTAACTCACTCTTGATAGGCATGTCTGTCTTCATTTTTCCGCATACTCGTTTTCACAGCGCCGCTAGCGCGCTGTCGACGATGCTTTGGGCTTCCGCCAAGATCGTTTGCAGATGCGCCTCGTCTTTGAAGCTCTCCGCATAGATTTTATAGATATCTTCGGTGCCGGAGGGGCGTGCAGCAAACCAGCCACTGGCGGTGATTACCTTTATGCCGCCGATCGGTGCGTTGTTACCCGGCGCGTGATCGAGTACGTTTTCGATCTTCTCGCCAGCCAGTTCGGTGCTCTGCACCTGCTTCGGCGACAGTTTTGCCAGCTTGGCTTTTTGTTCAGGCGCAGCCCGCGCTTCGACGCGATCGGCAAAGGGCTCGCCCAATTCGTGGACAAGGTCGCGATAAAGCTCACCGGGATCGCGGCCGGTACGCGCGGTAATTTCCGCCGATAGTAACGCTGGCACGATTCCGTCCTTGTCGGTGGTCCACACCGTGCCATCCCGGCGCAGGAATGATGCGCCAGCGCTTTCCTCACCCGCAACGCCAAGTGAGCTGTCGAACAGGCCGTTGACGAACCACTTAAATCCGACCGGCGTGTCATAGAGCTTGCGCCCCAGCCGTTTTGCCACCCGATCGATCAGTGCGGTGCTGACCACGGTCTTGCCGACCGCTGCGGCTTGGCCCCACTGCGGCCGATGCTGGAATAAATAATCGATGAGCACCGAGAGGTAGTGATTGGGCGCCAGCAATCCTCTGCTGCGGGTCACGATGCCATGCCGGTCGTGATCCGTGTCGCAGGCAAACGAGATATCAAAGCGGTCCTTCATATCTATCAACCGCTGCATCGCGTACGACGAGGATGGGTCCATGCGGATCTTGCCGTCCCAGTCCACGGTCA
>JANNFX010000232.1:0-2684 GCA_031380225.1 Hyphomicrobium sp. | reverse complement strand
TTCGAGCGCTGCAACATTCTCGTGCTTCAAATCATCCTTGGCAACGCCGCCATGCATCTTAAGCGCGCGAACCGTGGCAACGATCACAGTAGCAGCAGGCATCAGCCCCGCCTTGCGGCACTTGATGTCGAAGAATTTCTCAGCGCCGAGGTCAGCGCCGAAGCCAGCTTCGGTGACAACGTAGTCAGCGAGCTTCAACGCGGTCTTGGTTGCGAGGACGGAATTGCATCCGTGCGCGATATTCGCGAACGGCCCGCCATGAATGAAGACCGGATTGTTCTCCAAAGTCTGCACCAGGTTCGGCATCAGCGCGTCTTTGAGCAGCACAGTCATGGCGCCGTCGCCCTTGAGGTCGCGGGCGCGGACCGGCTGCTTGTCGCGCGTGTAAGCGACGATGATGTTGCCGAGGCGGCGTTCAAGATCTTTCAAGTCCATCGACAAGCACAGGATCGCCATCACTTCGGAGGCGACCGTGATGTCGAAGCCGTCCTCGCGCGGGAAGCCGTTGCCAGTGCCGCCCAGCGAGTTGACGATCATGCGCAGCGCGCGATCGTTCATATCGAGCACGCGCTTCCATTCAACGCGGCGCGCGTCAATGCCGAGTTTATTGCCCCAGTAGATGTGATTGTCGAGCAGCGCGGACAGCAGATTGTGCGCGCTGGTAATAGCGTGGAAATCGCCGGTGAAATGCAAGTTGATATCTTCCATCGGTACGACTTGCGCGTAGCCGCCACCGGCCGCCCCGCCTTTGACGCCGAAGCACGGTCCAAGCGATGGCTCGCGCAGACACATCATTGCTTTCTTGCCGATGCGGTTGAGACCGTCACCGAGGCCAACCGTCGTCGTCGTCTTGCCTTCGCCAGCCGGGGTCGGGTTGATGGCAGTGACCAGGATCAACTTGCCATCCGGGCGGTTCTTGACGCTGTCGATGAAGTCAGCCGTGATCTTGGCCTTGACCGGCCCATATTGCAGCAGCGCTTCAGCTGGCACGCCGACCTTGGCCGCCACTTCGGCAATCGGCTTCATCTTGGCTTCGCGAGCGACTTCAATGTCAGACTTCACCATCCGGGCGGTTCCCTAATAAAAGCATGTTTTTGTTGCGCCAGAACATTTTGAGCAGCCTGGCGGTGGATCATTTCAGTTTGTGAAGCGCCGATATTGGACGGCAGCCCAACCTCACCGCCATGCGACATTCGATGCGAAAGCCCCCATGCGGCGATAGGGACTAAAGTATCAAGGAATCGCTGACCGGCAAGCGGGTGATTACAGACTTGGATAAAGTGGATTACGGACAGGCCGCGGCTTGGGCGGCAAGCGCGCCCATTATGCCAGATAGCGAATAGCCATCCTTGACCATGCCATCGCTGGCCGTTGTCGCTTCGACGACCAGTTTCGAGCCTTTTTTCATGGCTTCGACGAGTTTTAATTCCATCGTCGGGTCGGCGACGAAGGCGTGCTCGTCTTTGATAAATAGAGCAAAGCTGTCCTTGCCGATCGTCACTTTTGCGCCGCCATCGGATTTTGCAGCATAGCCGAGTTTGATGCTGACCTCGGCCTTGATGCCGTCCTTCGGCCAGGCTGAAATGTAGATCACACTTTGACTGCGATCAGCGACACCGGCCGCCGGTTCCTTGACTTCTGAAGCCACGTAGCAGTTTTTGGCGTCGCCTTTGCCAGCCGTTGTCAGCGACCAATCGCCAAACTTGCCGGGTTCAGCGTGAGCCCCTGACAGTGGCATGAGCGCAGCAAACCCAGCGAGGAGGCGGCGGAACTTAAGTGACGGCATCGAGAGATCCGATGAGTTTGAATGCTAAGGTCAACATAACACGGCTTTTAACGGCACGACGAAGACTTGAACTTCGCCCACAGGCAACACCCAGCAATGTGGACAAGTCCATCAACGGTTCGATCATGACCGCCCGCGCCGCACTGGACCGCCCTCCGGACCACCCTCGCCAACCGGCCGGTCTTGAAAGCTGGCCAGTGACTTGACGCGATCGTACATCACAATGGCCCCCGCCATGGCGACATTGACGCAAAACAAAGTCGGGATTTTGATGACATAATCGCAGCGCTGAATGAGAGCCGGAGACAATGACCCGGCTTCCGGCCCCAGCACATAGGCGGCCCGCAACGGGTGGCGAAAACTCGGTAGATCGATGGCGCCGTCGATCAGCTCAATACCGACCAACTTGCAGCCTGACGGAAATGCCATCTCATCGAGTCCCGGCCAGTTGTAGTGAGGCAAATGGGCCTGGGTCTTGGAGGTATCGGCGAATGCTTCGACGGCCTTATAGGTCGAGCCGACCGTAAACGTGAAATTGGCGCCGAAGCCGTGCGCCGAACGCATCAGATTGCCAAGATTGAGCGACTTCGACATCCGCTCGGCGCCGATGGCAAAGTATCCACGGGGTTTCGGCGGCCAGGGAGCGACGGTCATGCGGCGGACTTTCGTGGTTGTGGAAGATGGCAGTGGGCACAGCAAAGGAACTCCAAGCATTCTTCTTTTCAAGCGCGCAAACAATTTATCCATGCGTCTAACATGTTGTGGTCGCGTAGGTTTGGTTTTCGGCGGGCCTCAACGTAAAAGATATCTATACCCATTACCATACCATTCGTAACCCCAACAAATAAACCACGGGATACCGTTAAAAATGAAGAAAAAATCGGTGTGGGATAGTGTT
>JANNFX010000214.1:0-2432 GCA_031380225.1 Hyphomicrobium sp. | reverse complement strand
ACTTCGCGCTCATGAAGTTCAGCCGCTTTGCGGCCGGCCTCGGCTTTTTCAGCCGCAAGTTTTTGTTGCGTCTGGCGCTCGGCCTCAGCCTTTTGATCGGCGACGCGTTGCTCTTCCGCTTTTTGTTCGGCTAGCTTTTTGGCTTCAGTCTCATCTTCAAGTGCTTTTTTCTCAAGCGCGGCCTTGCGTGCGGCGATGGCCTTTTCATTGGCTTCGCGCTGCAGCTTTTCTTCGCGCGCGCGCTTCAAAATTTCGCTTTCCTCAGCTTGGCGCGCGGTGCGCTCCTGGTCGGAGGCGAAGCGCTCGGCCAACACATGCGCCGCCTTGTCAGGGTCGGCGAATGACGGCGTTACAAAGACAAAGGAAACCGCTGAAAGGGCGAGGCACGTTGCGAGGCGTGTCGGAGAGGACATGGCAGGCTCGTTTGCAAAAACCGGTTGGGCAGGAAAGGACGCGCGACTTCGCATCATCACCAGCAATTCAGGCAACAAACGGGATTGCGCTTGAACGGAAGCTGAATGGCGTTGTGCGCCGGGCGATTACGTGACGGATGATTTTAAGAGGGCGGCCAAACCTTCGCGATATGTCGGATAACGCAACGTCACGCCGAGGTCGGACTTGATGCGCTGGTTTCGTACCCGCTTGTTTTCACTGAAGAAACTGACGCCCATTGGGGTTAAAGCAGCATCCTCAAACGCCAATTCTTGGGGCGCTGCGACGCCCATCAATTGGGCGGCAAATGCGATGATGTCCTGCGGCGGGGCGGGTTCGTCGTCGGTCACGTTGTAGATGGTGTGCCGCCCGTTACCGGAAATTGCCGCTTCCAAAACGGTCGCAATGTCGGCGACGTGAGTTCGATTGAAGACTTGCCCAGGTTTGACGACCCGGCGCGCGCTGCCATCGCGAATGTTGTCAATCGCACTGCGGCCCGGACCATAAATGCCGGCGAGGCGGAATATTTTCGCGATCTTGCCGTTTAGTTTGGCAAACTCCAACCATTGCGTTTCGGCGACGAGGCGACGGCGCGAGCGCTCGGATGCGGGCGTCGCCGGTATTGTCTCATCGACCCAAGCGCCATCGTGATTTCCATAGACACCAATTGTCGAAAGATAGCCGATCCACGTCAGAAGTGGTGCGGCTGCGAGATCGCGAGCGTGATGGGCGAAAACCGGATCGCCATCGGCATCGGGCGGCGCGGATAGGACAAGGTGCGTGACAGTTGCGAGCGTTTGCACAATCGACGCCGATGGCGCAGTTCCGTTGAAAACTTGCATGTCATAACCAAGCGCACGTCCTGCTTCAGTGCCTGCCAATGCCGTTGCGGTGCCGGAAATGCGCCAGCCTTTGCGAGCCAGTCGCCCGGCTAGTTCGGTGGCGCTGTATCCTAATCCGATTGCAAGAAGGTGGCTCATGACGGTCCGATCGGTGCAGCTTGTTCCCACTCGTTACGGACATAGGCGTCAGTTTCAAGCGGAAGCGTTGCGGTGCGCCAACGTGCCATGTCGCCCTCAGAGATCAATCGGCCGAGCGCCCAAACCGCCATCGCACGAACAAGGGGTGAGGCATCGTTAAGCCGTCCGGTGATGGCTGGAACCAGCGACGCATCCTTCGAGTTTCCTGCTGCAATCAGCACGTTTCGCGTGAAACGGTTAATGCCGGTGCGTTTGACCGGCGTGCCAGCGAAGCGTGTGCGGAAACTGACATCGTCAAGCTGCAGCAAATCGTGCAGTGGCGGATTGCGGGTATCGTCGCGGGCTTTGAAGGACGCTTCGCGCGAGGCTTCGGCAAATTTGTTCCACGGACAGACGGCCAAGCAATCGTCGCAGCCGAACACGCGATTGCCAATGGGCTCGCGAAATTCACGCGCGATATGGCCTTTGTGTTCTATGGTTAAGTAAGCAATGCAGCGCCGCGCATCGAGTTGATAGGGTTCGGGGAACGCAGCAGTCGGGCAAACATCCAGGCAGCGCTGACACGACCCGCAATGATCGGTTTCGGCGTCATCGGCCTCAAGTTCTGCGGTCGTTAGAATGGCCCCAAGAAACAGCCACGATCCGTATTCGCGCGATACCAAGTTTGTATGTTTGCCTTGCCAGCCGATGCCTGCTGCGGCAGCGAGTGGCTTTTCCATCAATGGCGCCGTGTCGGTGAAGACTTTGACGCCGCCGCCGGTCAGGCGCGCGACATCGCCTGCCAGTTGCTTTAGACTTTTTTTGAGAACATCATGATAGTCGCGGCCTTGCGCGTAAATTGAGATGGCACCTTTCGAAGTCTCTGACAGTGCGTCAAGCGGATTGTGGTCTGGCGCGTAACTCAGCCCAGCCATAATGACGGAGCGCGCCTCTGGCCACAGTGCGCTGGGATTACGGCGGCGTTCGGCGTGGGTCATCATCCAGTCCATGTCGCCGTGGCGGCCATCGTCGAGAAACTGC
>JANNFX010000211.1:0-6172 GCA_031380225.1 Hyphomicrobium sp. | reverse complement strand
CGGCTGCGAATCGCCGGGATGAACGGCGTTGGCCCAGCCGTAGTCTTGGTACTCAGCCTCTGATTGGCCAGTAAAGTTTCCCCAACTCGTTTGCTGGCCTTTCATCCGGCCTTCAGCATTATTGGTCCAGATGATGCTACTGGCAATTCCAACAGCAGCGCGAAAGCGCTCTTCGCTTTCACGTAAAGCCAGTTCGTCTTGCTTTCTCTGTGTGACATCGCGTGAGGACGCGATGATGCGAATGCAACGCCCCTGCAAATCAAGCATAGGATTAACGGCGACATCCCACCACTTTGCAGAACCCTTTGTTGTTCGGCATAGGGCCTCAAAGTGGCTCGATGCTCCTGACCGCGCTGCATCAATGGCATTGACGATCTGATCCCGTGTTTCAACCGGCCAGAACTCCGACCATTCCTTGCCCCGCAATGTCTCAAAATCATCGATTCCCAACAATTCGCAGCCATTGGAGTTGATGAATTCTATCCTGCCTTTGGGATCCATCACTTTCAGGCAATCGGGGACGGTTTCGACTATGGTACGATTGAAAGCCTCACTGTCTTGTAAAGCGGCTTCGGCGGCTTTCCGGTCCGAAATGTCGCGAATCACGGCAATAGAATGAATTGGCCGGCCGATGGCATCTTTGACGATGCGCGCGGTGACTGCGACCCAGCAAACACCACCGTCCTTGCGCACATAGCGCTTTTCGTTTTCGTAAACAGCGTTGCCGCCCTGACTGAAGTAGGCGTGAACAAGCTCGGCATCGCGATCCCGGTCATCAGGATGCGTAAGGTCAGCGACCGCCATTCCGGTCAACTCATCAAGGGCATAGCCAGTCAGCGTGCACAGACTTTGGTTCACTTTGATGAATCGAGCGTCGAGCCCGACGAACGCAATGGCTATTGGCGCCAGGTCAAACGCAATGCGGTGAAATTGATCAGAATTCGACTCGGCATCCGGTTCCGGAGCGTTGGCTGTCGGCCCGGGCTTATTAAGCAAATTCATTTGTTGACCCGAAACAATGCCCGGTCTGTTTAAGTCATAGTGCGTATTGGGACAAGTCTCTCGATCGATGGTAGTTAAGCTCGCCGTGAGCCATCGCTGAATCTTCGGAGCGTGCACTATTATAATGCGAATTGGCTCGATCATTATCGGATCAAACGGCGGATTACGTTTCCGCCCGCGCCACATCTAACGAGCGGGCCGCGTCGGCAGTCAGCAGCGGCACGCCATCCCGGATTGGATACGCGAGATGAGCTTTGCGGCTGATCAATTCGTTGTTGGCCGCGTCGTATGACAGCGTGCCCTTGGTGACCGGGCAGACCAGGAGTTCCAGCAACTTGGGATCGGTTTTGAGGGGAGCGCCTGTCATTGCAATGTGCCTCCGGCTCCGCCCTGTGAGGCGAGTTCCATCTCAGCCAAGGCCACCAAGACTTCAGCGCGTGATTTCAAATCTGACGTCTCCAGCAGCGCCTGTTTTTCCTCGGGGCCAAACGGACTGATGATTGATAGCGTATTGACCAGAAACTCGCTCGACGCGCGCTGGATGACGGTCCAGTCGGTGCTCAATTGGCGCTGATCGAGGTACGATTTGAGCACGCGCAGTAAGCCCTGACGGTCAACCTCATCCTCGCCATGACCCGGGATCAAATCTGTGACATGGGGCTGATAATCGACGCGGTAGCTGCGATAGGTTTTGCCGGTCAGTTCCTCGACCACCGTTGCAAACCGGCAAACGCCGGTTAATGTGATCATCAGCCGCCCGTCATCAAGCTCTTGATATGAAGTCACGCGGCCAGCGCAGCCAACGGTCTTGAGTTGGGTGGCTTTGCCTTTTGGACTTTCAGAACTCGCGTCCGTCGCAGGCTGGATGATGCCGATCAGCCGCGAGCCCGACATCGCATCGTTGAGCATTTCGAGATAGCGCGGCTCGAACACCTGCAACGGCAGCCCCGAGCGCGGCAATAGGATTGCGCCTCGCAGCGGGAATAACGGCAACGACAACGGCAAATCAGACGATTTCAGGTAGCGGTCCGTCAAGCCCAAGGCACGTCTCCTGTCGCTCAGGCTGCAGTATAGCAGTCAGAGCTTCTACGGCTCATCACGAAAAGAGGATCGAAGACAGCTTGCGGCGGCCTTCGTTCGTTAAGTCATCGTTCGGACCCCAGGCGTCGAACAGCTGCAACAGCTGTTTGCGAGCCGCTTCATCGTTCCATTTGCGGTCGTGGCGGATAATTTGAAGCAAATGATCGAGCGCCGCCTGCTTGTCACCTCGGGCAGCCAAAGCCACCGCAAGGTCGAGCCTCGACTGATGATCGGCTGGATTAGCTTCTAGGCGCACCTGCAACGCGGCCCGCTCGTCCGGCTTATTGGCTTGCTTTGCCAATTCGAGTGCGGCGTGAACGCTTAGCACAGCACTTGTCTCAATCTGAGTTGGCGGAATGAGCGTCAGCATCTGTTCAGCCCGCGCGATGTCGCCGCTTTTAAGGTAACATTTCGCTAAGCCGCACAGCGCCGCGACGTTCTGCTGATCCTCTTGCAGGATGGCGGCATAGGTTTCGGCCGCGCCTTGCAGGTCGCCGGCCTCGAGCGCTTCGCCGGCAGCAACCAGCACCGCGGCCAGTTCAGCCTCGGCGTCATCGACAAACATCCGGTCGATAAATGCGCGGATTGCGCTTTCCGGTTGCAAGCCGGTAAACGTATCGAGCACGCGGCCATCGCGGAACGCCAGCACCGTGGGCAGCGACTGCACGCGCAGCTGGGCCGCGATTGAGGGGTGCTCGTCGGTATTCATTTTCATCAGCCGGACTTTGCCGCCGTAGCTTTTGACGACCTTCTCGATGACCGGCGTCAACTGCTTGCACGGGCCGCACCATGGCGCCCAGAAGTCGACCAGCACGACGGCTTCGCGTGAGCCATCCAGCACGTCCTTGGTGAACGTCGCTGTGGTGGTGTCTTTGATCACAACGGGTCCGGCAGCTGCGCCGTCTTTTCCTAGTCCGAAGTCCATGTCAGGTCCTTGATTGGCGCCGCACTTAACCTGTCGCGCTGCCGGTCAGCGTAAACACATCCGGCGAGTGGTTGGTTGCCTCTATGAACCGCAAAAGATCAGCGCGTGCAATGTTGGTGGTCGCGGTATTTTCGAGCGGGTGGGCGTTCATCGTCTGATGCGCCATGAGTGCGCGGTCGAAGATCAGCCGGACACGGCGGGTTTCGTCATTGATGAGCGAAAACACGCACACCGATCCGGGCGTGACGCCGAGGGCTTCCATCAGCAACTCAGGCTTGCCGAAACTGAGCCGGCCTGACTGGATGACCTTCGGCAGCCCCTTCAAGTCAACTTGAGTGGTATTGAGCGCCACGATCAGGATCAGAGCGCCGTTGGCATCCTTGAGAAACAAGTTCTTGGTATGCCCGCCAGGCAATGCACGCTCCACTTCGGCGCTTTCGGCAACTGTAAACAGGGGTGGATGGTCGAGGGTTTTAGTTTGGATTCCAAGCTGTTCGAGATAGGCAAACAGGTCAGTGCGGGTTTTCGGGGCTGACACGGTGGAGCGGTCCTTTTGGTCGCGGCGGGGGCTGGAATTGGCGGCAGTGAGAGACTTGCAAACCCGGGCGCCTTAGGCAATAAGACCGGTCTCGGTTCGCTTGACGGCGGGCCGGCCGAATGGACGCGGGTGTAGCTCAGCGGTAGAGCATCACGTTGCCAACGTGAGGGTCGAGGGTTCGATCCCCTTCGCCCGCTCCAAATTAGTGACGTGCCAGCGTTTGACGAGCCGGCCAGGCCGCTGCCTTCTCAGATCCAAGGGATGTGGCGCGGCATTGGTCCCATCACTCACAATAGTCCTGAGTTGCCGCCGTCAGCCGCCATCCTTGATCATTGTTTCTACCTTCTACTTTTGATTGCGCGCGTGCTAAGGCTTTGGTGCGTCTAACGTAGGCCTCAACACTTAGGGGAAGACTATGCAACTTTCACTCAATAACATTTTACTCGGTTTCATCGCTGGCGCCATTGCAACAGTGACCGTTCATGAAGCGATCAATCTTGTACTGTTGAAAGCCGGTGTGTTTCCGCGCGTGCCGTGGTCGATGGCGCCAGCCGCGATGTCGGGCGTGCCGCAAATTGTCAGCGATGCGTTTTGGGGTGGCGTTTGGGGTGTGATTTTTGCGGCCTTCGTTGGCGGTGGCGCTTTGAACGGCGCCATGTTCGGCGTGCTCGGTCCGGCACTCGCTGGAGTATTCATTGCGGTGCCGCTTCTGACCGGCCGCTTCCCGATGTTCTTCGGTGGTGACGTCGCCAAGATCGGGTCCGTGCTGTTGATCCTCGCCGGCTGGGGCGCCGCAACGGCGCTAATTTATGGCTGGCTGAAGGGGCAGTAGCGCGCGCCAATTTGGGTTGATACCCGTAGGGTGGAATAAAGGTGCGCGGCGCAGGTGCTGGCAGTTGATCGCCGCCCTCTGCCGCGCCGTATTCCACCATCGCGCCACGCTGCACGATCGCTGGTGGAATACGCCGCGTGATCATTCCGGCATCGAGCCCAACTTGATGGGCGGCTTTATTCCACCCTACAGGTCTGTGTATTAATTGCGGCTGCTCGAAATCAACTGTCATCCCTAAATCCCCACAGTTGTCATCCCGGTGCTTGTCACCGGGACCCATTCTGCAACGCCCGTTGAATTCGACGTTGAGCCTGTGGCGGCGCCACGCGCGCATCTTGCGTCCGCATCCGCTGCACGATGGGTCCCGGCAACACGTGCCGGGATGACAGCGGTGGCTGGTGTAGGTCAGGCGCAAATTGTAAGTTGGTGCTGACCCCGGACCCGCTCCGGGGGAAGCCCAACAGATTGCAATTGGTGAAATCCGTAGGGTGGAATAAAGGCGCGCGGCGCAGGTGCTGGCAATTTATCGCCGCGCTCTGCCGCACCGTATTCCACCATCGCGCCGCGCGTGAGTTCGTTGGTGGAATACGCCGCGTGATCATTCCGGCATCGAGCCCAACTTGATGAGCGGCTTCCGCAAAGTCGAATCGGGGGATTACCGAAACATGACCCAGTGCTTTACCGAAAACCTTTTGGCAGGCTTTATCTTTTTTGTATTGGAGGTGCTGTTGGTGACAATCTTGCGGCCGCTTATTTTCAGATGGAGTGAAGAAAGACGGTGGCGGACTACTTGGGTCGGTCTTGCCATGATGTAGACCCAGGGCATGCTAGGACGGTGCCACAATTTCAAGTTGGAGCAAGCTGAAAGATTTACCCCGGGAACAAGTCCCGAGCTTACTCGCGAAGCGCTGACGCGCTTTGTTGGCCGCTCCGGCGCAGGCGCCGACGCTACGCGCGATCAATTCTCATCCATCTTCAGCGCTGCAATAAACGCTTCCTGCGGAATTTCGACTTTGCCGAATTCGCGCATCTTCTTTTTGCCGGCCTTCTGCTTGTCGAGCAGCTTGCGTTTGCGGGAAATGTCGCCGCCGTAGCACTTGGCGATCACGTCTTTGCGCATGGCGCGGATGGTTTCGCGCGCGATGACCTTGCCGCCGATCGCGGCCTGCACCGGGATCTGGAATAGGTGCGGCTTGATCAGCTCTTTCAGCTTCTCGCACATCGAGCGGCCGCGGCTTTCGGCGCGGGTACGATGCACGATCATGGATAGGGCGTCTACCTGTTCGGCATTGACCAGCACCGACAATTTAACGAGATCGCCTTCTTCGTAATTCTTGATGTGATAGTCGAACGAGGCATAGCCGCGCGACACGCTCTTGAGGCGGTCATAGAAATCAAACACCACTTCGTTCAAGGGCAGCGCATAAACCAGCATGGCGCGGCTGCCGACGTAGGTCAGTTGCGTTTGCCGCCCGCGGCGGTCCTGGCACAATTTCAAAACCGAGCCGACATACTCGTCGGGCACTAAAATCGTCGCTTCAATCCACGGCTCTTCGATGTGATCAATCTTGACCACATCGGGCATGTCGGCCGGATTGTGCATGTCGATGATGGAGCCGTCCGTCATGTGCATTTTGTAAATGACCGACGGCGCGGTAGTAATCAGGTCAAGATTGAACTCGCGCTGCAGCCGCTCGATGATGATTTCGAGATGCAGCAATCCCAAGAACCCGCAGCGGAAACCGAAGCCGAGCGCGGCCGAGCTTTCGGTCTCATAGGAGAAGCTGGCGTCATT
>JANNFX010000189.1:0-10998 GCA_031380225.1 Hyphomicrobium sp. | reverse complement strand
CGATATCGTTAAAGATGTCGGCGTTTTCCGCCCAGGTGATCACGGTGCGCGGGCTCATCAATGTTGATATATCGCCGTTGATGAAGGCCGAGCGAGTCAGATCGGCGACGCGCACCATTGCTGAAACTTGTTTCCGCTTCGTTTCCGTCTTGCCGAAACTCTTGACCTTGGCCAGCACGATTTTCGTTTCATCGTCGTGCGGAAGATAATTGAGTGTCGCCACGATCGACCAGCGGTCCATCTGGCCTTGGTTGATTTGCTGCGTGCCATGATAGAGCCCTGAGGTATCACCAAGACCAATCGTGTTGGTGGTCGAGAACAAGCGGAACGCCGGATGCGGGCGGATGACTTTCGACTGGTCGAGCAATGTCAGCTTGCCAGACACTTCCAACACGCGCTGAATGACGAACATCACATCCGGACGGCCGGCGTCGTATTCATCAAACACCAGTGCCGTGTTGGACTGCAAACAATACGGCAGGATGCCTTCGCGGAATTCGGTGATCTGCTTGCCGTCTTTCAGAACGATCGCGTCTTTGCCAACGAGATCAATACGCGAGACGTGGCTATCGAGGTTGACGCGAATGCAGGGCCAGTTGAGCCGCGCCGCGACCTGATCGATGTGCGTTGACTTGCCGGTGCCGTGATAGCCTTGGATCATCACGCGCCGGTTGTGTTTGAACCCGGCCAGGATCGCCAGCGTCACGTCCTTGTTGAATAGGTAATCGGGGTCGAGGTCGGGCACGTGCTCGCTGCTCTTGGCGTAAGCCGGCACTTCGAGATCACTATCGATGCCAAACAATTGCCGGACTGAGACTTTCATATCCGGCAGGCCGCTGACGGCTGACGTATTGGTTTGAGTTTGCGCGCGCATAGAGCCTTGGTTCGTTATCGAGGTGGGTATTAGGCTTCAAATCAGTGCGGTATGGCCTTGACCTTATAGAGCGTCATGGCGGCGGCCCAGCCCTTGTTACTTTTAAACGAAGTCCTGGTTGTTTAGACCAGCCCCGCCGCCTTCAACTGATTATAGGCTTGAATTATATCGCGCAACTTGTCTGCGGAGCGCGTATCGCCGCCGTTGGCATCGGGATGGTGGAGCTTCACAAGTTCCTTAAAGCGGGATTTAATATCGGCTTTCACAGCCGTTTCGGGCAATCCAAGCGCATCCAGTGCCTTCTTTTCGAGCGGCCGGACATGGCGGCGGCCATAAGCGGCATCCCGTTCCCGGGACTTTTGCTCACGCCAGGCCAAAAACTCGTGTGGATCGTCGGGCGGGCGGCTGCTGCGGCCATCTGGCCGTTCGAGGCCCTCACGGCTGGAATCGGACCCAGCGCCCATTTTCCAGGTCGGCCGGTGGCCGGTCAGCGAATCCTTGTGGTAGTCAGCCACCTCGGAGTCGTTCATGCCGTCAAAGTAGTTGTACGACAGGTTGTACTGGCGGACGTGCTCGACGCAAAACTGGAAATATTGACCTTCACGGCCGCGTCCTTTCGGGGCTTTGTGCGGGCCGGGCTTGTCGCAGCCCTTCCATTGGCACGGTGGTTGGCGTTCGCGCGCAGCCTTTTTTGCGGCCTCGGTCTCGCGCTTGGTCGAGATGCGGACTGTGTCGAATAGCTTGAAGTCATCTTTTTTCATGGCGCGTGATTATGGTGAGGAGCGAGGCCGGAGACAAGCGGCCTTTTGACTGTGGCGCTATTGTCATGACTGTTGGCAAATGCGCGGCTAACGTAGTGTGGTCAAAATTATAAGGACCAACGATGACCGCTGAGCAACGCATGCGTGAAAAATTAATGATGGCATTGGAGCCGCACCGGCTTGATGTCATCAATGAAAGTGAAATGCACGCCGGACACCGGTCGTCGCCAAATACCGGCCAGAGTCATTTCCGGATCGTGGTCGTGTCACCGAAGTTTACCGGGCTATCACGCGTCGCGCGGCACCGGATGGTCAACGAATTGCTTGCCGACGAGATGAACGCCGGCGTCCATGCGCTCGCGCTCGCGACCTATGCACCGGGTGAATTAATCCAGGGGAATGACCCGAACCCCTGAATTTTCTTCGTACATCGCTCTCCTCAACGGTTCGGGATCGTGTCCCCTGACAATCATTTTTGTCTGGGGACACAATCCCGATCACTCGATTTCAAATTTCAAGAACTCCCGATCATCAGGCGATCGGATTATGTCCCCGAAACCTTAGTAGCAGCGGGTGCGGATCCAACGGCAATGGCGGTAGCCCCACCCGTCCCGCCAGCATTTGCGGTGCCATCCACAATGCGGACGGTCGTAGTTGCGATAGCCATATCCGTAACCGTTATACCTCGGCGTGTATCCGAAATAGATATGCGGACGATGCCCCCCGCGGCGGTGCACAAGCTCTGGCTTAGTGTTGGTTTCGGCTGGCACCACATGCTCAGCAATGGGTTTGGCGGGCAGCATTGCTGCTGACGCAGGCATTGTACTGAAACCGAGTGCCAGAACGGCCGCGGACAGTACAGACTTGATCATCTGTCTCATTTTCAATCCTCAACTGTTACGATCGGCTGCAGACGGACTCCTCGAGTCTGCTCCTGCCGCAATGGAAACAGTTTGAAAAATTGAACCTGAACAGCGGATGAACCCGAACGTCGCTAAAATGTCAGTCAAGGTGAATTGCCTGCGTTCAAGTATGCCGCTTCTTCGGACGCTAAGATCGCGTGTTGCCGTTCGTATTCTTCAATAGTCAATTGATGACCGCCGCCGCGTTTATGGAAGAACACATATTGCGCAAATCTTTGCATAGGCTGAGTTCCAAGCGTGGCGTTGAGCAATGGGATATCGATTTCAGCTGCGGCTTCTTTGACAACAATCCCAGTCGTGGCAGCGCGATGCCCGGCGTCTGGTTTTGAATCTGGAACAACAACTCTGAGACCTCGCATGGCCGCTGTTTTCGAAGCCACAAGCCCATCGCCGCATCAATTCTCGCGTCTTGCCCGCCCCGGCCCAGGTTTTGCAGACCAAGGCGCATATCGCTACGACCGGCTTTGAAAAATTTCTGCAACAGGGCCACGCGAGTTGTCTTGCCCGCCGGACGGGAGTGCGGATATGTGAGGGTCCTGACGCCATATGGGAGACGTAGCCACCTTGCCCCGGATCACCGACCGCGATGCCACACCCGACACCAGCAATCAGTTCGCCGCCAGCGTGCGCGAGGAGATGGCGCGCCGGCGCATGTCGCGTCAGCAGTTGGCCAATCAAGCCAAGGTCTCGATATCAACATTAGAGAAGGCGCTATCTGGCAAGCGCCCGTTTACGCTCGCAACCATGGTCAGGGTTGAGGAAGCGCTTGGTGTCGCATTGCGCAGTCCAGCAGCCAAGAACGGGGCGGCGACCAAGGCGGTCACCACGTCAGCAACGTCCTGCGCCATAGACGAGCTTGGCAGTTACTCGCGCCCAGCGGTGCAATTTCTCGAGGGCTCGTATGTTACCATCCGGCAATCGCTTGGTGAACTCGCCGCCGTTTACGCCTATCGCACTGACATCACCTGGGACGCGGAGCATTCGTGTCTGGCGTTCAAAGAATCCGAGCGCCTCGACGCCGCGTTCTCTCAATTCGGCACCGTGGCCATCCCAAATCAAACCGGACATATTTACTTATCGACCAACCGCCACGGCCAGCAGCGTCTCGCGATCCTGTCGCGTCCAACCAGTAGCGGCGAGATGCACGGGCTACTGCTCACGCTGCAAGCGGGCCGCGGCGCGCACTTGATGCCGATCGCAACGCCCGTTGTCCTAGTCCCAATTTCAAAGGGATCGAAGCCCGCGTTTGGGCGCATTGTGGCCGGGCAGGAAGCGTTCACGAAATATCGCGCGCTTTTGAAGAAAACTCTCTCGGACCAGTTCGCGATGGTGCTGGGGGATTAAATTCCTATCGCGTCACTGCGGAATGCGTGACGATCGGGTTCAATTCTGATCTGGTAAAGCCGCTCGGCCGTTCCCACATACCACCGACCAGAGAGCGAGCCCCCTTTGACCTCAGATAATGAAGACAACCGCCTGTCGGCGCGCGCCAATCGTTACGTCAAAGTTGGCGCCGGCATTGGCTCGGTCGCGGCCAAACTCGCCGGCCAGCGTTTATTCGGCTTGGAAGGTAACCGAGCAGAAAATGCCGCTGACCTTGCCGCCGCACTTGGAAATCTCAAAGGCCCATTGATGAAGGTGGCGCAGCTGTTGGCCACCATTCCCGATGCCGTACCTGCAGAGTATGCCGCCGCCTTAGGCCAATTGCAAAGCCAGGCGCCGGCGATGGGCCCGGCTTTCGTTCGCCGCCGCATGATGAGTGAACTCGGCGCCGATTGGCGCCAGCGTTTCGCAAGCTTTGACGAAACGCCGTGCGCGGCTGCGTCGCTTGGACAAGTTCATCGCGCCACAGCTCACGACGGACGCCTGCTCGCCGCCAAGCTGCAATATCCCGATATGCAATCAGCCGTCGAAGCTGATCTCAATCAATTGAAGCTCGTGTTCGCCATTCACGCCCGCATGGACCCTGGCGTCGATACCGCGGAAATGCTGCAAGAGATCGGCGCTAGGCTCCGCGAAGAACTCGACTACGACCTTGAAGCGCGCCACACGCGGCTTTACGGAGCAATCTTCAATAGCACCCCAGATGCCGCAACTGCCCAGCGCTTTTCCGGCTGGCCAACGGTGCGCGTGCCCGAAACTGATGGCGCGCTGTCGACCAAGCGGCTGTTGACCATGTCATGGTTGGACGGCGTCAAGTTGCTCGATCACAAATCAGACACGCTTGAAGTCCGCAACCGGCTCGCCCGCGCCATGTTCCGCGCCTGGTGGTATCCATTCTCACACTACGGCGTCATTCACGGCGATCCGCATCTCGGCAATTACACGGTCTTCTCCGATGGCGGCGAGCCCGCCGGGATCAATTTGTTAGATTTCGGCTGCATCCGCACCTTCAAGACCGGCTTCATCGAAGGCGTCATCGATCTCTATAATGGTCTTTTGCACAATGATCGCAACCGCGTCGTGCACGCCTACGAGACCTGGGGATTCCGCGGGCTTAACTCCGAGCTGATTGATGTGCTGACCATCTGGGCGCGCTTCATTTACGGCCCACTGCTGGACGATCGTGAACGCACCATCGCCGAGGGTACGACCCCGGCTGAATACGGGCGCCGCGAAGTGTTCATGGTCAAGACGCTGCTCAAGGAAAAAGGGCCGGTCACCATCCCGCGCGAATTCGTGTTTATGGACCGCGCCGCCATCGGCCTCGGCGGCGTGTTTCTGCATCTCGACGCGCGACTGAACTGGTACCGCATGTTCAACGACATGATTGGCGAGTTCGATGCAACCGCCGTCGCAGCCCGCCAGCACGCAGCCTTCGAGGCCTCAGGCGTGCCGATGCCGGTGTGAGGCGGTGAAGGGGTGCGTTACTCGCAATCAACTCGGAACTCCCGTACCGCTTAAGTCACTTGGGCATCGGGTGCGGCCGGTTTTATGCCCGCCGTGTATCGGGAAGGAATTATGAGTTTCTGTGTCGCTAGTGCAGCGAGGGCTCGCTCGCTCAACTCGCGATCCTGGGTCGTATAAGCGAGAAAGTATACGGTATCGATTTTCGATGCCGGGTTTTGGGTTAGGTACACAACGGCTGCTCGATAAAGCCGTTCTGCAACTGCCTGGGGATGCTGGCCAAATGTTCTGGTTCCGAACAATGGAAAGACGACTGTTTCGCAGCTGAGACCAGTTAATTTCGGCCCTGTAACTGGAGCTGATTTTCCGAAACCCCATTTTTTGGGCGTCATCGCACCAGGCGGCAACGCATTCAACCGGTCGATTTCTGCCAATACACGTCTGACACAGCCGGGATAATCGCGGATTGGTTGATAACCTTTTCCCGGCTCACCTTGAAGTGCAGCCACATGCATGATCATTTTTACATTGTTCGTTTTACTGAGAGTCCCGGCTTCGGTTGCAAACACCACACCAGGCTCGACACTCGCGGCATCACCCATGCACTGCGCGAGCGAGACTGCTACACAATCGTCTAGGATGTGACCGCTCTCGCTCCGTCGCGCGCCATAGTAGCGAATATTCGACGACACGCTGCCATCGTGAAATCGCGCCATCTGCATTTTGGTGTTTTCGGGATTGACCCACACATCGACGATCTGAATGTCGAGTATGTCGCCGGTTATAAATCCAACACTTTTACGGGACGATTTCCCATTCGCCAAAGTCATCGGAATAGGTAGCTTGTTCCGGTTTAAAACATCATACCAGACGAGTTGCTGCTCCATGATCGGCCATTGCTCAAACACGACACTGGCGTTGGGCAACAATTGATGCACTAGGCTATCGTTTTCCTTCTGGTTGACGCTCGCCACAATCAGTTGCGTTAGCCGTTCCTTGCTATTTTCTAGCGGCGATTTTCCATTTGGCTCAGAAGGCTCCATCACATCGCTATACGAAAAAACGCGCATTCCAGCGATGTTGAACGGGATATGCGTTCCTTGCCTCTGGATCAGGATCGTCGTCGCTCTACGGAAACTGTGGCGCACGCCGAGTTCGTAAAAGACGTTCGCATTTTGAGTCGTGATGTCGACGATCGCGATATCCGCACTGGCCACGAGTTCGAGCATTTCGCCATGAATAAATCCTGAGCGACCCGCCTTGTCTGATCGTGTGCACTCAATTTTGAGTTCGGTTATTTTGGCGGCGTCTTCGACAGCCGGAAGAATTAATTTGTCATAGATGCTATTGAAATCAATAACGGGAACATCCGCTCCGGGCAGGTACTGAACCATTTGAGGTTCGTCTGGTTTCGATTTAAAACTGGCGTCGGGCACCGTGCTTCTGTCGAATTTCTTGCCAAATGGCATGATGACAAAGCACGTCCTGTCCATAAATCCGGTGTCGTCGAGGTCATCATCGTCGGGGAGTGGCGCACCGGCTTCGGGCATAGCAACCTCCAATATTCTGAAAATGAACATTGGAGTTGTATTTCATCAGCACCCGTTAGGCGAATAGCTGATTTGTGATCGAATTCACTTTTCTGCTGAGGTGTTTGAATCGCAACAGTATTGCCAACTCGCTCATGACGGTAGAGCTGATCCCGCGACGCCTACGCGCTGGACCCGCACATGGCATTGAAGCACCATTCGCCAATCCGCTGTCGCGGCCCAAGCGGCCGCTTTGAGCCCTATGTCGCGGCTGATAAACTCTGTTGACCTTGGAAGCGCCAGCCCGCGCCTGCTAAAGACACGTCCAGATAAGACGTCGCTAATTAAGGAGCCCCTAATGTCCGACGCCGAAAGCGCCACCCGCATTGAAACCGCTAAGTTGATCCGCACCTACTATGAAGCCTTCAATCGCGGCGACAGCGCCGCCATGCTCGATCACCTGACCGACGATGTCATTCACGACGTCAACCAGGGCGAACGCCGCCAGGGCAAAGACAAATTCAAAGCCTTCAACGCGCGCATGGACCACAACTATTCAGAGCAACTCAAAGACGTTGTTGTCATGGTGTCGAAGGACGGCAGCCGGGCGTCGGCAGAGTTTAACGTTCATGGCGTCTACAAGAATTCAGAAGAAGGTCTGCCCGCTGCCAACGGTCAAAAGTATGTGCTGCCGGCGGGAACGTTCTTCTCCGTTCGTGGCGGCAAGATCGCCCGCGTCACGACCTATTACAATCTGACAGACTGGATCATGCAGGTGTCTTCTTGATTGGTGCCCGGCGACTCTCCCCTGCGGGGAGCCGGCCGCCGGGCGATTAGACGTTAGGGGTCTGACCCGCAGGGTCAGACCCCATGCCGGGATTTCTCAATTGACTAACTCGTTTGAACAGAGCGTGTTGCTAGAATCTTCATGGGGTCAGACCCGCGGGGTCTGACCCCGAACGTACGGAGCCCAGATGTCCCTCACCGTCACATCCTTGACCGGCGACGAGATCAAGACTGTGGTCCCGGACCTTGCTCGCCTGCGTATGGTCGTATTCCGCGACTGGCCATATTTGTACGATGGTACACTTGATTATGAGCAGGAGTACCTGGCCAAGCTCCTCAAAGCCGAAGGAGCCGTCTGCGTCGTTGCGCGTGACGGCGATCAAATCGTCGGCGCCTCGACTGGGGCTCCGATGGTCGAACACGCCGGCGAATTCGGCGAGCCGTTTAAAGCTGCAGGCTATGACATCTCGAAAATTTTCTATTGCGGCGAGAGCGTGCTGTTGACCTCGCATCGCGGGCATGGCCTGGGACATGCGTTTTTCGATCATCGCGAAGCCCAGGCCAAGCGCCTCGGCGGCTTCACCCATTCGACGTTCTGCCGTGTCGTGCGGCCCGGCGATCACCCATTGAAACCGAAAGAGTACCGGGCGCTCGATGGCTTTTGGTCCAAGCGTGGATACGCGCCAGTTCCCGGCGTCATCGCCACCTATAAGTGGCAGGACATCGACCAACCGGTGGAAACAATCCACGACATGCAGTTCTGGATGAAGGCGTTGTGATGGCCTGCAACTCACTCACGATCGCCGCCGCGCAATACCCAATCGGCCAGCCATCGACGCTCGCCGAATGGGAGACAAAAATTCGCGATTGGGTGGCGAAGGGCTCCGCAACTGGCGCTCAGCTGCTGGTGTTTCCCGAATACGCGGCCATCGAACAAGCCGCCTGCTTCGGGCCCAAGGTTTATAGCGATCTCGCTGCCACGCTCGACAAGGTTGCTGAACTCGCGGACAGCCGCGTAGCGCTCCATGCCGAATTGGGCAAGAAGCATGGCGTGCATATCCTGGTTGGCTCGGGCCCGGTAAAAACGTCTACAGGCGCCTTCGCCAACGCGGCGCAACTCATCACGCCTCACGGCAACGTATCCGCCCAAGAAAAAATCATCATGACGCCGTTCGAGCGCGGCTGGGGCATCACGGGTGGCACAACACTTCGCGTGTTCGAAACCTTAATTGGCACCTTTGGCATCGCAATTTGTTATGACAGCGAGTTCCCGCTTCTCGTGCGCGCATTGGCCGAAGCGGGCGCAGATGTTGTGCTGGTGCCATCATGCACGGAACGCATCTCAGGCTTCCATCGCGTCCGCACGGGCTCGATGGCGCGCGCGCTCGAGAACACCATCGTGACGGTGCAAAGCCCAACCGTCGGCCAAGCACTGTGGTCACCAGCCGTTGATCACAATGAAGGTGCCGCCGGTATTTACGTTCCCGCAGAACATGGCGTGTCGGAAACTGGCATCATTGCCGAAGGCAAACTCAATGCCGCCCAGTGGGTAACCGGAACGATAGATCTCGCTCGCCTCCGTCACGTCAAAGACAGCGGCGAAATGCGGAACTTCGCTGACTGGAGCACGCAGCCTGGCGCCGCCGGAATTGCGGACCTGGCCAAGACAGTTGAGCGCGTGAAATTGGATTAGCCCCGGGGAATTTTCTCTTGGACCCAGGCATTTGAGTACAAACGGCCTTGGCGTGGAGCTAGCCCGACCTTCTCAAAGAGTTGGGGATCGTCATCGCACGACCGCGGGTCGATCCGCGGCGTCATGGCGGAGCCATGCGAACGCATGGACGGCGGCGAAAAGCGTAGCCCATGCATACGGTTGAGCCGCCCAACCGGCCCGGATGGGCCAAGGCCGACGAAGCCGGCTTGCGCGCCTCAGGCGCATGAGCCGAGGGCGGCCGTGAGCGTGCGACCCGTCGTGCGGAGGCACGCGAGGCGTGGTGGGCGTGGCAAATTTGGCGTAAGGGTGTGTCGCGATGCGCTTGCGTAGATAGCTACGTAGCTACGCGGCGCCCATCGCTCCTGCCCTGTCGTCAAATTTGCCTACGTGCCGACCCTAACCCTTTGAGAAGGTCGGGCTAGTTACCGGAGCCCTGCAAAGCTGGGCAGAAGCAAGGTGGCGGAGACGATAGGATTCGAACCTACGATACCCTTTAGGAGTATAACGCTTTAGCAAAGCGCCGCCTTCAGCCACTCGGCCACATCTCCGCAAATCAGGCAGGACTTCCCTATAGAGGTGGGCTCCGGCGATTGCAAGCCGCGAAAACCGGGTGCTACTGCCTACTGCTAAGCGTCTTACAAACCTAGAAAATCTGCCAAAAATACGCCTTTAGGGGCTTTCGGGCACGGTGGCGTCTGCTATGCTCAAAGAACAGGCCATCTCTTGGAGAGGACGCATGGCAGCTCGAAATGATGTGCCGCACCGGACTGTTAGTGCCGCGCTGGCTATAGCCGCCATATCCATCGCTGGCTCAGCCCAAAGTGCGGAGTATTGCGTCACCTGCGAAGGCCCAGCCGCGATGTATGCCTGCGCCATCGAGGGGACAGAAGCCGATGCCACCCCTGACCCGCGGTTGCAGCTCCTGTGCATTTCAGAATTGGCGAAAGCCGGCGGCCACGAAGTTTGCTCGGTGCCCCGCAGTGCGCCCAAGCCTTGCCCTGGGGTTATGAAAATCGTTGCAGCACCGGCGATGCCGCCACCGCCAGCCGCCACTGAGGCTGAGGCTCCGGCCGCTGATCCGACTTTTGCGGCGCCTGACGACAGCAGTGATCACGCCAAGTCACCGGATGAGCCGCCTAGGACCGTCGAGGAGATGGCCAAGAAGACCGTAGAGTCGACGAAGAAGGGTCTCGAAACTGCAGGAGACGCCATCAAAGGCACGACGCAAAAAGCCGGCGAAAATGTCGAGAAGGCTGGCAGCACGGTAACTGAGGCCGCCAAGAAAACGTGGAATTGCGTCACGTCGTTGTTTAGCCAGTGTTAAGGATCGTAAGTCGTCAGTGGTCAGTCGTAAGTGGTTCGAATTCTGGCTGACCACTCACCACTCACGCGACTTCAATGCAACCTGAGCCACTCGCGCGCCTGGCGTTGTGCCTCAGCGATTTGATCTTTCGACATCTCGCTTGACAGCTCTAGACGGTAACTCTTGGCTTCTTCGCTGCCGCGCACGGCTGCCAAATTGAACCACTTATGAGCCTGAATCAGATCGACGCCGACTTCGCGG
>JANNFX010000171.1:0-30270 GCA_031380225.1 Hyphomicrobium sp. | reverse complement strand
ACCTTGGTTGCATCTGCTCGCGCCTATGTAGCGGCACTCAGCAAGCTCATGGTAAAGCGACAGAAAACAGCAAAGGCGATGAGCTAGCGTGTTTTGGCTGGCTCAGCCCGACTATTCCAAAACGCAAAAAGTGTCGTTCCAGCATAAGAGTGCTGGAACGAACCACCTTTCGGCTAAACTCCGGCCCTAAATCGACTGAGATTTCGGAGGGTTAATGCCGGGGGCCACCGATTGGCGGTCTTTACTCTGATGCTGGACAGTACGGATCCAGGGCAACGTTTACGGTAATGACTTAGCCAGATCATTGGCACCAGAAGGGTAGCAGGCACCGCGGATGCGTCTCGACGTTTCAAGCGCATTTTCTGACGATATCGCGATCGATCTCGGCACCGCCAATACATTGGTGCATGTGAGTGGACGTGGCATCATCATTGACGAACCCTCAGTTGTTGCGCTGCGCAACGGCGGTGCGACGCGTGAAGTTCTGGCGGTTGGCCAGAAGGCCAAGATGATGCTCGGCCGTACGCCGGAAAATATTCAGACCATCCGGCCGATGCGAGACGGTGTTATCGCTGACTTTGTTGCAACCGAAGAAATGCTGCGCCAGTTCATCGGCCGCACCAAGACGATAATGGGCTTTCGCCGTCCGCGGATTTTGATTTCTGTTCCAGCGGGCGCCACACCAGTTGAACGCCGTGCTGTCTATGAAACAGCTGTGTCTGCTGGGGCGCGTAAAGTCTACATCATCGAAGAGCCAGTAGCAGCCGCCATCGGCGCCGGACTGGCGGTCGAAGAACCAGCGGCCAGCATGGTCGTCGATATCGGCGGCGGAACTACAGATGTCGCAGTTTTATCGCTTGGCGGCGTCATTGATGCGCGATCATTGCGTTGCGCCGGAAACGCAATGGATGAGGCCATCATCCGATTTGTCCGCCGCGAGCATCAATTGCTGATTGGCGAGGCCAACGCCGAGCGCATCAAAATCGAAGCCGGGTCGGCATGGGCTGGCGCCGATGGACGAGGCACGGAGATCCACATTCGCGGCCGCGATTTGCGAGCCGGGCGGCCTAAGAGCATTGTACTCGGATCACATGATATAGCCGAAGCGCTCGACAAGCCGCTTGAGGAATTGAGCGACTTTTTGCAGCGCACCCTCGAGGAATTGCCTCCAGAGGTCTCTACGGATATCTGCGAACGCGGTATTTGTCTGACGGGTGGCGGAGCACTGCTCGATAAGCTCGATGAGGAGCTAGAACGCCGCATCGGGGTCAAGTTCGTCAAGCCTGAAAACCCAATGCATTGCGTGGTAAAAGGCTCAGCGCTGGTGCTTGCTGGTTTGCCGGCCCGTGAACATCTTCTGATCCGTCCGTAACGCTTTTATTTAGAGATTATGAAGGTTATGGTGCGTTCGTCCTGATATCGTTTTGTATTTTCGAATGGTTCTGCAGAGGTCGATTTGTGAGCGTACGCTTCGGCAGTCCTGGCTATAGTCCAGCGCGTGGTGCAACCGCGCGGCCGCGGCCGCGATTCCGGGCCATGTTGCCGGTGCTGATTTTGGTGTCGCTCGTGCTTTTGGTCCTAAGCCGGATCGGACACGATTCGATACAATCCTTCCGCGACCGTACCGATAGTTTTGTCGCACCCGTACTTGCCAGTTTGTTCAAGCCGTTTGAGCCCCTGCGTTGGGCTGGCCGCCAAGTGCCGTCGATGTTCGATGCCAGCCGCGAACTGGAAAAAATTCGTGACGAGAACCAGAAGTTGAAAGGCTGGGAATGGCGCGCGAAGGAGCTTGAGCGCAAGCTTCAGGAAGTTACAGCGCTCTCGCGAACGGTGCGCGAAACCACAGTGGACTTCGTAACAGCGCGGGTTGTCGCGCATTCCTCAGGTGCCTTCGTGAGAAGTGCGACCATAAACGCTGGCCGCGAACAGAACATTCGAACCGGATATCCAGTCTTATCCGGTGACGGCATTGTTGGCCGGATTGTTGACGCAAGTGGCGTCGCAGCGCGGCTGTTGCTGCTGACCGATCTCAATAGCCGCATCCCAGTGCTGATTGGTACAAACGGCGCGCGCGCTGTATTGGCCGGCGACAATGGGGCCATGCCACGATTGGCCTATCTTCCGGCCGACATCACAGTCGCGGCTGGAGACGAAGTCGTAACGTCAGGTATTGGCGGATTGTTTCCGCGTGGCTTAAGAATAGGGACCGTCGTTGAGACAGTCCGCGGTCTGCGGGTGAAGCCACATGCAAATCTCGACACACTCGAATATGTCAGCGTGCTGTTTTATCAGTCGCCACAGCTTGAACTAACTGATGCAAAGCGAACTGAGCGATCGGCCGATGCTGGTACTTCGGCGGTGAGCCGAACCGAACCTGCGCCGAAGTAATCGTGGAGCCGGTGCAAGCGTTATCATGACAGTTTTTGGAAAAATTACAGCTCCCCTGTCAGTCGCGGTTCTCGTTGTTCTGTCGGCGTTGCCGTGGGGTGTGCCAGCCGATAGCCGCTTCGTATTGCCGTTATTGCCTGCAGTTGCCATTCATTACTGGGTATTGCGCGGCAAATCCGGAACCGTACCAGAATGGTTTGCATTCGCAGCTGGCCTGTTACTTGACATCTTGACGAATGGTCCGCTCGGGTTCTGGCCCCTGATCTATCTGCTGACGTATGTGCTGGCGGCGCTGTCGTCTCCGTTTGCCCATGATGGGCCAATTCGGCGTTGGTTTTTGCTGTTTGCGGCCATGTCGGCAGTCGCCGCAGCGGCATGGATGGTGACGTCACTCTATTCAGTGCAGATTGCCGATTGGCAACCGTTTGTTTGGGGGGCGATGGCTGCCGCACTCGCTCATCCGCTATTTTCGTTTGTGTTCCGTGCCGTTGATGCGACGCCGCCGCGCCGCAGTAACGTCCTCTTCGAACGGGGCACATAAACCGGATGGCTGGTAGCGATCATCGAGATCTGCCATCGGGCGAGCGATTTACGCGCCGCGTTCTGCTGCTCGGGCTGGTGCAAGCGGCTGGCTTCGCGGCTCTCGGTACACGGCTCTATCAGCTGCAAGTGATGGAAGGCGGGCGATTTGCGCCGCTCGCTGAGGACAACCGCATCGACTTCAAAGTTTTGGCTCCTGTCCGCGGCCGCATTTTTGACCGGGCTGGCATCGAGCTGGCTCATAACAACGAGAATTACAACGCATCTGTCCGTCTGGTTCGCGAAATCGATCTGCCGAAAACTCTGAAGCTTATTTCCGAAATCGTTACCCTGCCGGCCGGGGAGCAAGCGACACTGCTCGCCAAGGCCCAAAAGCAGGCACGCGGCTCGATGATGATCATCGCCAGCGATCTGTCGTTTGATCAAATTGCAGCGATCAATTTACTCGCGCCGCAATTGCCGGGCGTTGAAACCAACAGTGCCCACCGGCGCGCCTACGAATATGGCGACGCGATGGGGCACATCGTTGGTTATGTCGGCCGCGTTGAGCGTCACGCTCTTGATGACGATCCCCTGATGCGGCTGCAGTCGGTCAAAGTTGGCAAGTCCGGCGTGGAACGCGGACTTGAGCTCGGTCTGCGCGGTAAGGGTGGAACACGCAAATTCGAAGTTGATTCGCGCGGCCGCATTGTGCGCCATCTCGAGGAAATCGAGCCGGTACAAGGATCGGATGTGGTGCTTTCTGTCGATCTTGAATTGCAAAAGAAGGTCGTGGCGCGTTTGGCGCGGGAACGCCGCGCAGCGTTGGTTGTGCTGGATGTCACGACTGGTGAGATTGTGGCCATGACTTCGACGCCGGGCTACAATCCGGCCAACTTAGCGGCGGGCCTTGACGAGACTGAATGGAAACAATTGTCGAATGGCGAAGATCAGCCGCTGTTAAATCGCGCGATTGGCGGATTATATCCGCCCGGTTCGACCTTTAAATTGGTCACTGCGCTTGCAGCGCTTGAAGCCGGAGCGGTTACTGCCAAAGACAAGTGCGACTGCAGTGGCTCGTTTGAACTTGCCGGGCAAACATACAGGTGCTGGAAGCGGCAAGGTCACGTGACCGCTGATCTTCACAAAGCATTGCGCGAAAGTTGTGATGTTTATTTCTACAACGCCGCCAATCGCACTGGCATTTCGAAAATAGCCGCCATGGCGCGCCGCTTAGGTCTCGGCCAAATTTATGAATGCGGACTGCCGCAGCAAAAGCGCGGCATCATCCCGGATCCGGATTGGAAACGCGCTGAATTCCGCGCCGGCTGGCTGGACGGTGAGACAATTCTGGCTGGCATCGGTCAGGGCTATGTCAGTACCACGCCATTGCAACTCGCGGTCATGGCGGCGCGGATTGCGACCGGCCGCGCGGTTGTGCCTGTGATCGTGCGTCTGGAGCTAGGTATCATTCCAGATTTTGAAGATCTGGGTCTCGATACGCAGGCGTTGGCGCTGGTCCGCGAGGGCATGATCGCCGTGGTCAACGAAGCCGGTGGCACCGGCGCCGAAGCACAAGTTCCAGGCAGCCGCATTTTGGTGGCTGGAAAGACCGGAACGTCACAAGTCCGCACCAACGATCAAAACGACGATGCCGAGGACATTTGGGAGCATCGTGATCACGCATTATTCGTCTCCTACTTTCCCGCCAACGCGCCGCGCTACGCGATCGCGTGTGTGATCGAGCATGGCGGCGGAGGCGGCGCTGCGGCCGCGCCCGTGGTTCGCGACGTTATCGAATACATTTTGGCAGACGATCCGGTATCGCGCCCCTACCCGAAGTCGAAGGTCAATGCCGCCAAGGCAATGCCATCGGTCTCAGATGATGGAGGCGGCGGCAATGGTTGACCAATACATGCCAGTGCGCCGCTTGTCTGCGACCGAGAAGCTGTGGCAATTTCCGTGGGCGCTGTTGATGCTCGTCGCGGTACTAGCCGCCTTTGGCGCAACGGCTTTGTATTCCGTTGCCGGTGGCCGGACCGAGGTCTGGGCCGAAGCTCATGTGTTACGCTTTTTGGCGGCCGCGACTGCGGTGCTGGTGATGGCGCAAGTGCCGGTCACGATATGGTCGCGCATTGCATATCCGGCCTACGGTTTAGCGCTCGGTCTTTTGGTCTTAGTGCCGTTGTTTGGATCAGAGGCGCTTGGTGCGAAGCGCTGGCTCAGTCTTGGTGGCCTGACGATACAGCCCTCTGAACTCATGAAAGTCGGATTGGTGTTGGCGTTGGCGCGCTATTACCAGGCAGTCGCGCCCGAAGATGTGTCGAGACTGAAGTGCGTCATTGCACCGTTGGTGCTGATATTTGTGCCGGTGCTATTTACACTGAGACAGCCCGACCTTGGATCCGCGTCACTGTTTGCGGCGCTTGGCGTCTCGTTGATGTTTTTAGCTGGCGTGTCGTCTGTCTATTTCGCCGCCGGAGCTGCGGGCCTAGGTTTGGCGTCACCTTACATTTGGGCGGCGATGCATGACTACCAGCGCCGCCGGGTCGAAATCTTCCTTGACCCCGACAAAGACCCGCTTGGCGCTGGCTATCACATTACGCAATCAAAGATCGCGTTGGGATCGGGCGGCATATCCGGCAAGGGCTTCATGCAGGGCACGCAAAGCCAACTCGATTTCCTTCCCGAAAAGCAGACCGACTTTATTTTCACCATGTACGCTGAGGAGTGGGGTTTCGTTGGTGCCATCATTTTGCTGACGATATACGCGGCCCTGTTGTCCATGTTGCTGGCGATGGCGCTTCGTGCTCAGAACCCGTTCTCGCGGCTACTCATTGCAGGTAGTGCAGTGACGATATTCCTCTACATTTTCATCAATGTCGCCATGGTCACCGGCATGGTGCCAGTCGTTGGCGTGCCGCTGCCATTCGTCTCCTATGGTGGTACGGCACTGACCACTTTGATGGCTGGGCTCGGGCTCGCCATGGCTGCCGACGTCGACCGCAATTCTCCGCTCTGGTCTCCCTTGTCCCGCTTCCACCCTGCGACAGGTGAGCGCCTGACGGCCGCGGGTGCGCCAATGGCTGGAATCCTCGGCATCGTGCCAAAGCGAGTGCTGGACAGGGTCAGGCTGCGGTGATAGACGGAGCGCGAATGGGGCTCGTTTGAGCCCCGTTTTTTGTCCGGAATGCCGCTTTACCCGCGATCGAACGGGACGGCGCCAGCTGGACGGCGGGCGAGTAGCTCAGTTGGTAGAGCAGCTGACTCTTAATCAGCGGGTCCACGGTTCGAGCCCGTGCTCGCCCACCAAACTTTCAACAGCTGAGGCTTTTCCGTCGAGTAAAAAAACGCTCTTCAGCCATTGTGCGCTTGGTTCGGAATCAAATGAAAAAGGCCCCGTTGCGGAGGGCCTTTTCCAGTTCAGTATTTGAACTTTGCAATCAGAACAGATTTATACCAGACCGCACAAGTACTGACTTGTGCGGTCTGGTATCCGCGCGCGGGGTTGGTGGGGCGGCCGCGCGCAAAGCAAAGAGAATACCAGCCCGCAGTCTGTCGAACCAAGAGTCAAGCTTTCTGCGGGCTGGTATTACTTGCCCATGGCGACCAACGCCGCATTGATTTGATCAAGAACCGGCTTCAGCACGCCTGCAACGCCTGGAATAGCTAGAACCTTTTCGACGATCAAGCTGACGCCCGGCATTGAATCCTTCAGCATCGCCATCAGCGGATTACGGGCTTCTACGGGCAGCGCAGCAGCAGCCGTCTTGGCCTTACCGAGCTGACCCAAGATGTCCTGGAGCTTCGGCAAAGCTGTCTTGGCGGTCGCCTCGTCCTTCACATCGCCCAAAGCGCCTTTTAGCGACGCCAGGATGCCGGTTACTTGACCCGGAAGCTCTACACCTGGCAGTGCCATCTTGGCTGGTTCTTTCGCAGCCGGTGCAGCTGGCGATGCTATTGGTGCTGCCGGCTTTTCCATTGCCTTCTCTTGATGGCCTTTTGTAAACCAAATCAATGCGAGTGCTGCCAGCGCCGCCGGAATGACAAAACGCATCATGCTGCCGCCACTGCTATCAGCGACGTGCGAAACCTGTCGCGAGGCTGCTTCAGTTGCCGCCGGCTTGGCCGCATTGCCCAGACCATCGAGTAAGCCGGTGCCGGTTAGCAAATCCGAGAACCCAGCAGGCATGGCAGCCAAGACGTTGGATTTCTGACCGGCTAACATTGCGGCCAGGCCCGAGGCGTCGAGATTGCTTGCCTTCGAAGTTTGCGCAAGGCTACCAAGCACAACCGGCGCCAGCATGCCGATCAGCGACGAGCTTTGGCTGTTGCCGAGGCCAGCGAATTTTCCGATGGCATTGGTCAAAGCGCTTGCCGGCGAGCCGCCCAGCAGCGAGCTGAGCACGCTGTTGCCACTGTCAATCATCGACTGCTGACCGGCGCCGCCGATCATAGTGCCGAGGTTACCAAGAATTCCCGTGTCTTGCTTACCGAGGGCCGAGGCTAAGGCACCAGCGCCAGCCGGCGTTGAAGACTTGCCGATTATGCCGGCCAGGATTGCAGGTACGATCGCCGAGATGGCTTTACCAGCGATGCCCTGGTTGACACCAAGGTTTGATGCGATCTTGTTGATGATCATCGGACCGATCAACGACATGATGGTTGAAACGATATTCATGGTGTGGGCCTTTACAAATGTGGGGCGTGGTACGTGCGCACATGATGTAGGTATCGAAGCTCAGGATCAAATGCGTCGATTTGAGATGCAGTTATTCCGGGATGCGAGATATCAGATAGCGATGAGGAAAGACGTCGTTTCCAGCGCATCGTTAAATACTCATAACTGGCTAAAATGGGGCGACCAATGACAAAATCGGTTTTGGGTGTTATCGGCGGCAGCGGGTTTTACAACCTGCCAGGGCTAGAAAATGCCCATTGGACAACGGTAGACGGGCCGTGGGGCGCTCCGTCTGACCAAGTATTATTCGCTGAAATTGCAGGGTTATCACTCCGTTTTTTGCCGCGCCATGGCCGTGGCCATAAACTTTCGCCGTCAGCTATTAATTACCGCGCCAATATCGACGCCATGAAACGGGCCGGAGTCACCGATCTCGTTTCAATTTCTGCCTGCGGGTCGTTGAAGGAAGAGTACGCACCGGGGCATTTCGTGTTGCCTGACCAGTTTATCGATCGAACATTTGCGCGTGAAAAATCGTTTTTTGGAACCGGATGTGTCGCCCACGTCTCCGTTGCAGACCCGGTTAGCCCATTGTTGGTTGACGCAATCGCGGCGGCATGCGCGGCGGAAAAAATTGAAGCGGCGCGCGGCGGCACATATCTCGTCATGGAAGGCCCGCAGTTTTCAACACGCGCTGAGAGCAATCTCTATCGAAGCTGGGGCTGCGATGTGATCGGCATGACCAACATGCCCGAAGCCAAACTCGCGCGCGAAGCGGAGATGACCTACGCCACAGTGGCGATGGTGACCGACTATGACTGCTGGCATTCCGATCATGTGTCTGTTGATGTGGCGTCAATCATCCGGGTCATGACAGGCAATACCGAAAAGGCGCAACGCTTGGTGACGCGACTGGCGTGTGATTTCCCTCGCGAACATCCGTCGTGCCCCATCGGATCTGACACGGCGTTGGATGTGGCCATCATCACGCCGCCCGGGGCGCGCGATCCGGTGCTGTTGGCCAAACTCGATGCGGTGGCCGGGCGGGTGTTGCGTGGGGCTTAATACAAGCCCCCGAGCTTGTCGTACAAACGTGGCGCAAGGTTAACCGAAGCTACAGCCTAACTGCGAGTGAATGTGTGGCATTTGTGTCCTGGACGGCTGGTGGTGACGTTGCTTTACTGCGCCGATGGGATCACTTCGCAAATACCGGCGGATGTTCGGTGTGCTGGCAACGCTGATTTTGGCGCTGCAGCCGCTGTTTGCGGCTGCGACTCACAGCGCGGCGATGGATGCGGCTGCAGGTAATCCGTTCGGTGGGCCGTTCGTGATCTGCACGGCGCAAGGTCAAGTGTTGATCGATGAACAGGGCAATCCGCAGCCTGTCCAAAATCAATCTGTTAAGTGCCCATTATGCCTTGCCGGCAGCTGCGCAAATTCTGCGGGGACAGCTGTAACACCGGTAGCCAATACTGACGTTGTTTTTCGTGACGATGTTTTAGGCGCATTGAGTTTTCAGCCGTGCTGTGCCGCGGGCAATTTGCGTTCTCAATTTCTGTCTCATTCTCCGCGTGGCCCTCCGGTTGCTGCTGTCTAATTTGAGTCTACGTCACTCAACTATTCAGCAATTTGCAGCGATCTAACGTGATCGCACTGCGTCATCGAAGGTACTATTCTATGCAACCCCACGTTTTAGCTGCCTCTGTGGCGCTCGTTTCTGCATCCACGGTGCTCACTGTTGCGCCAGCATTTGCACATCACCCTGGAAGCATCGGCAATGCTGGCGGCTCGGGGCCGATCGTTGGTCTGTCAGCTTCGAGCCTCGATCAAGGCCAGAGCGTTGCCGGTGTTTCGATCATCTATACTGACCTCGAACGCCTCAGCGGCGACGCACTGATCAGCGCTACGGCATCCGGCAACGAAGACGTGCATGGCCTCGACACCGTCAAAAGCTATGCGTTGACCTATGCCTACGGCTTGACACACGACCTCACAGTTGGCTTCCGGCTGCCCTATCAAAAGCGCACCGGTATTCGTGCTGCCGAATTTGAAGACGGTGAAATTGATATCGAGGACTTCTCATCATCGTCTGGGATCGGCGACTTGTCCGTGTATGGCCAGTACCGGTTCTTAAATGATACCGCCAGCCGCACGGAAGCTGCCGTGATCTTTGGCGTCAAAGCCCCGACTGGGCCCTCAAACCGCACAAGTGTCGAAGGCGAACTTTTCGAAGCCGAATTCCAGCCGGGCTCAGGCTCGTGGGACGGTTTATTCGGTTTGGCGTTGACCCGCCGCTCGGGTGCCTGGTCATTCGATGGCAGTGTGGTTTATTCAACCGTCAGCACCGGCACGCAAAATACCGATCTTGGCGACCTCGTGTTTTACAACGCTTCCGTCTCGTACCGCTTGATGAGAAGTACTGGCAGCCAGCCGATGTTTCACGGCGGCGAGCCGCGCGATGCTGTGCAAAAACACGAAGGACACAATCGCATCGAAGCCAGCGCCAAGGGCGGAACCGCTGTTGATCTGATCCTAGAACTCAATGGTGAGTGGGCTGGCAAGCAATCGCAAAACGGGATCGACGACGAAAATTCAGGCGGCAACACAATTTATCTGTCGCCCGGACTTCGCGTAACGCACGACGCGTGGTCGGCCTATACGTCGTTCGGCGTACCGATCGCGAGCAACGAAAACGGTCTGCAAGCCGAACCCGATTGGCGGCTCAATGCAGGGGTGTCCGTTGGATTCTAGCCGGGGAGCTAGCTCAACTGTTCGGGAAGCTGATCAGGATTTTCATCTTGAGCAGGTGCGGCGCTACGATTTCGATGATCTGGCCGATGCCCCAAAGCATGATCATCATCAGCAGCATCGCGGGCACGGCAGCGACGACCGCTTTCAGAAAGAATGCGACCAGGTCGCCGAATGGCACGTCAACGGCTTTGACGACGGCGGGAACATTTCCTGCCGCCACTATTGAACCTTGCGGCGCTGCATAAGTCTCGGTTGCCATATAGGTCATGTCTGGGGCCTGCGGAGCGGTCACCGCCGGCGCTGTGCTGGCATGGGACGGAGTGCCGAGGCTCGGGCCATCCCGCTCGCGGGCTTCACGGGCGCGGGCTTCGTGCTCGCGGCGCAGCGTGCGCGGCAGGTCGTCGAGGTTGGTTTGGCCGCTTAAAGGAAATGTGCTGTCTTGGATCATGCGGTTTGCCCACGACGAAGTGCCAAGTGTGGCAGCGACAGGCTGCGGATCACGCAAACGAAACACGGCGAATCACCTATTCCGCTACTATACAACCTACCCCTGCCTCTGAGTTATTGATAATTTGCGCCTTGATTTTGACGGAGGCCGGTTTTTTTGCCCAAGGAGTGTCCCGTGAATGATTTGAAGTCCCTCATCCGCACCATCCCAGACTACCCAAAGCCCGGCATCATGTTCCGCGATGTCACGACTTTGCTGGGCGATGGTCCGGGATTCAAAGCGACGGTGGCCCAAATGGCCGAGCCTTACCGGAACTTACCGGTCCATGCGGTCGCGGGCATTGAAGCACGCGGTTTCATCCTTGGTGGCGCTGTTGCCGACCGGCTTGGCTGCGGGTTTGTGCCGGTCCGAAAGAAGGGCAAGCTGCCGTTTCGAACGATTTCGCAAGAATATGCGCTCGAATACGGCACTGATACGGTTGAGGTCCACGAAGACGCCATCAAACCCGGCCAGCGCATCTTAATTGTAGACGACCTGATCGCGACCGGCGGTACGGCAGAGGCTGCCGCCAAATTGATCCGCCGCTCGGGCGGAGAAATTGTCGGCGCGGTTTTTATTATCGATTTGCCCGAATTGGGCGGCATCGCGCGGCTCAAAAGTATTGATGTCGAAAGCCACGCGCTGATGGCATTTGACGGACATTGACGTGGCGGCAGACCCCTCACACCACTGTCGCTGATAGTTCGGGATCAATTGTGTGAGGGGTCTGACCCCAAATCGGAAACTAGCATGGCCATTAATGACCTAACGCCTGATGAAATCACGAGGGCGCTGCCGCGCATCATGGCGTGGCGGATCGATCCCGATGAGCCGGTGGTCTGCCCGCGATGCGAAGCGGCTGGCCTCAAAGTTATCGATCGATCGGCACGGCCTTATGCCGAATGGTACGCGCTCAACTGCCGGGCATGCGGAATGGAAGGGACCATGCACATTCCGCTCGCCGGACCGTCGGGCATGTCGTGATGTCAGCTGAACGGATTGAACTTGTGCTGCTGCCCGGGCTCGATGGCACCGGCGATTTGTTCGCGTGGCTGCAGCGGCGCTTGCCGGAAGATTTACCGGTTACGGTCGTGCGCTATCCCAATGATCCATCGATGGGCTATGAAGATTATATGGCCTTTGCGCGGAGCAAGATTGGAACGCGCCGTGTTGTTGTGTTGGGTGAAAGTTTTTCGGGACCCGTTGCGGTCAAATTGGTGGCCGCGCCACCAGACCAAATCGCAGGGCTCATTCTGGCGGCGACGTTCTTGAAAAGCCCGTGGCCGCCGCTGCTCGTACGCCGCGCGGCAAGCGTGAACCCGCATCAAGCGCCGCGTGCGGCGCGCGACGCCTTTCTAATGGGGCGCTATCGCAATCAGGAGGTGTCAGCCAAGGTCGATGACATTATTCGTCAACTTACGCCTGGTCTGCGCTCCGCCCGCTTGAAAGCCGTCGCTGGCGTTGACGTGCGCCACGATTTCGCGAAACTTTCGTGCCCCGTCCTAGCGCTCCATGGTAGAGCTGATTGGGTGGTGCCGCCGCGCACTACGAAAGCCTTCATCAAGTCAAAGCCCGGTGCCGAGTTGGCACTTTTTGCGTCAGCCCATATGCTGCTGCAATCGCGCCCGGCTGAGACCGCCGAGGCTATCGTGAATTTCATCAACAGGATTGCAGGGCGCACATGATTCTCAACGGCAAACCAGCACGCACGATCTGGGTCGAACCCGATGGCTGGTCCGTTGGCATCATCGATCAAACGCTGCTGCCGCATGTGTTGAAAAACGTGAAGCTAAAAACGGCTGATGATGCGGCCTATGCTATCAAGGTCATGCTCGTGCGCGGCGCGCCGTTAATCGGCGCAACAGCCGCTTATGGCATGGCCCTGGCCATGCGTGCGGACGCAACCGACAGCGCGCTTGAGCAAGCCGCCGCTTATCTCGCTGAGCAACGCCCAACGGCCATCAATTTGCGCTGGGCGACAGATGAGATGAGCCGTGTGCTTAAACCATTGCCGCCGGCCGCGCGTACTGCCGCAGCTTACGCGCACGCTGCAAAAATTGCCGAAGACGATGTCGAGATGTGCCGCCGCATCGGCGTGCATGGCCTCGAGATCATCAAGAAAATCGCGGCGTCAAAAAAGCCGGGAAAGCCCGTCAATATTCTGACCCATTGCAATGCCGGGTGGCTGGCCTGCGTCGACTGGGGCACCGCGACCTCGCCGATGTATCATGCCCATGACGCCGGAATTCCGATCCACGTTTGGGTTGATGAAACGCGGCCGCGCAATCAAGGTGCCAGCCTGACGGCATTCGAACTCGGACATCACGGCGTGCCGCACACGATCATTGCCGACAACGCCGGTGGGCATCTGATGCAAATCGGCCAGGTCGATCTGGTCATCACCGGCGCAGACCGCGTCACGGCAAATGGCGATGCGGCCAACAAAATCGGTACTTATTTGAAGGCGCTCGCCGCCAAGGATACCGGCGTGCCGTTCTACGCCGCGCTGCCAAGTTCAACACTGGATTGGTCGCTTGATGACGGCAGCAATATTGCAATTGAAAACCGCCCGGCGGATGAAGTTCTGAAAATGAGCGGGCGTTTGCCAACTGGTCAGGTGGTAACAGTGGATATCGCAGCACCCGGATCGCCCGCCGCCAACCCAGCGTTCGACGTCACGCCCGCACGCCTGATCACCGGGCTAATTACGGAGCGTGGTGTGTGCCCGGCAACTAAAGCTGGATTGTTATCGCTTTATCCCGAACGAAAGCTGCGAGCATGACAACTATCGCCAAGAACTTTTGCATTGATGAAGGCGCCGCCCGCCAAGCCGTCATAGATACGGCGTTGAATATGAGCCGTTCGGGGCTTTCGCCGGGCCGCTCGGGCAATGTCTCGTGCCGCTGGAATGACGGCATGTTGATCACGCCTACGGGCATGGCGTATGAGGAGTTGCAGCTCTCCGATATCGCTTTTGTTGGTGGCGACGGAAGTTCCGCGCCCAGTCAACGCAAGCCGTCCAGCGAATGGCGCTTTCATTTAGCCGCCTATCACGCCAGGCCGGATCGCAATGCCGTCGTCCACACGCATTCACTGCACGCAACAGTCATTGCCTGCACCCAACGGTCTATCCCTGCGTTCCATTACATGGTGGCAGTAGCTGGCGGCAAAGATATCCCCTGCGTGCCCTACGCCACGTTCGGAACCGAAGACTTAGCAAAGCATGTCGCTGAAGGATTGCGCAGCCGCGACGCCTGCCTGATGGCCAGCCACGGTCAGATTGCAATTGGTGAGAACTTGAAATCCGCTCTAGAATTAGCGCATGAAGTTGAAACGCTGGCGACGCAATATTACAAACTGTTGGCGCTCAGCTCCGCCAACATTTTTCCCGATATCTTGTCAGATGCAGCTATGGCTGAAATGGTCGAAAAATTTAAGCACTACGGACAGAAGGGGCAGGGGTAGTGCCGTGAAGTGGCCCCGATCTCGAATGCAAGCGCAGGTCGTTCGGATCAAGTCCCCTTCGCCGCCCTAATATAAGGCTCCACCGTCCCCGTGAGTTTGATCGTCAACGCATTGCCAAACCGGTCTTTTGCTTTGCCGGCCGAGACTTTGATCCAGCCTTCGCTGACGCAGTATTCTTCGACGTTGGTTTTCTCGACGCCGTTGAAGCGCACACCGACATCGCGCTGGATCAGCTCTTCGTTGTAGTGCGGGCTTTTCGGATTGACCGAAAGCCGGTCGGGAAGTGTGTCGGTCATCGTGGGCCTCGTCGTATTTCTAGATGATTCTCGATTTCATGGCCCCGGCTTGCGCCGGGGTGGACTAGGGAACAGTGTGACTTTGCGTATGCCGCCACAAATTCAATCTTTCAAGTTTCGTCATCCCCGCCTTGGGCGGGGACCCGTCAAACAGAAGTTGAATTCCTGACGACTTTATAGATCGGTGGCTCGAAATTGGCGTAACGGGTATACCCGAGCAAGACGGATCCCCGCCCGAGGCGGGGATGACGAGGCTTACTAATTCGCGAACCGGAAGTGCATGACGTCGCCGTCTTGGACAACGTACTCCTTACCTTCAAGCCGCATTTTACCGGCATCTTTGCTGCCCACTTCGCCTTTGAAGGCAACGTAGTCCGGATAGGCGATGGTTTCAGCGCGGATGAAGCCTTTTTCAAAGTCAGTGTGGATGACGCCAGCTGCGGCCGGGCCTTTGGTGCCGCGGGTGATGGTCCAGGCGCGCGCTTCCTTGGGGCCAACCGTGAAATAAGTGACCAGGTCCAACAGCGCGTAGCCAGCGCGGATCAGCCTATTCAAGCCCGGCTCTTCGAGGCCCATGTCTTTCAGGAACTCGGCGCGGTCAGCGTCAGGAAGCCCAGCAAACTCAGCTTCGATTTTGGCCGAAATGATGACCGCTTGCGCGCCTTCTTTCCGGGCCTGCTCTTCGACGCGCTTTGAATAGGCGTTGCCGTTGGCGGCAGCACTTTCTTCGACATTGCAGACATAGAGCACGGGCTTCGAAGTCAAAAGCTGCAGACCTTTGAAGATTGGCATTTCTTCCGCGGTCATTTCTGCCATGCGCGCGGGTTGACCGTCGCGGAGTTTGACCAGGACTTTTTCCATGACACCAGTCAATGCCTTGGCTTCCTTGTCGCCAGCTTTGGCTTTCTTTTCGTTCGGGCCGAAGCGCTTCTCAAGGCTTTCAAGATCGGCGAGCATCAATTCGGTTTCGACAACTTCGGCGTCGGCCAACGGATCGATGCGATTTTCGACGTGGGTGATGTCATCATCTTCGAAGCAGCGCAGCACGTAGGCGACGGCGTCCACTTCGCGGATGTGTGACAGGAACTTGTTGCCAAGCCCCTCGCCCTTTGACGCGCCGCGCACCAATCCGGCAATATCAACAAAGGTCAGCCGGGTCGGAATGATTTCCTTTGAGCTGGCAATAGCGGCCAGCGCGTCGAGCCGCTCATCGGGCACGCCAACTTCGCCGACGTTGGGCTCAATCGTGCAAAATGGGTAGTTGGCGGCCTCGGCCTGCGCGGTTTGTGTCAGCGCGTTAAATAACGTCGACTTGCCGACGTTCGGCAACCCGACGATGCCGCATTTGAAACCCATGGGTTGTATCCTTAACGATGAAGCCAATAGCCGTAGGCGTATTGGCCTCGCGCGCGGGGTTGGTGGGGCGGCCGCGCGCAAAGAAGAATCCCCCGGCTACACGGTCCAGGCCAGGGGATCAATGCGGGAAACGCGCGCGGCGGGCGTATAGGCAGGCCGGATGAGGGCTGCGGCGACTGGGAACCGTTAATAGCTGGGCAACGCCTTGACGGCGGCGGCTTTTCGGGTCCAAGCCTGCTCCAGTGGCAGCAACGCGCCACAAACACCGCGGCGTTTTTGAGCCGCAAACGGAGACGGTCCCCAATGGCGCCCCGGCCGGCAAAGCCCATCAAGCTCGATCTTGATTGGTCGGCTGAAACAATTTTGCCCATCGCCTTCAAGGGCCGTGAGGTCGTGCTCGAAGCGCATGCCTATCAAGGGCATGACGAGGGCACACAAGCCATGGCGCTCATCAACCGCGGCCAAGGGGCTGACGCGGCGGCGATGCCGTTGGTGCGCGTGCATTCGGGCTGTGTGACCGGCGACATCTTTCATTCGTTACGCTGCGATTGCCATGCGCAACTGCAAGCCGCCCTCGACCGCATCACCACGACACCGAATGGGGTGTTGCTGTATTTGCCCTATCACGAAGGCCGCGGCATCGGTCTTTTCAAGAAAATCCGCGCCTATGCGTTGCAGGACCAGGGGCTCGATACGGTCGATGCCAACCTTGAAATCGGATCACCTATTGACGCGCGCGATTACGCGTTTGCGGCCGATATCTTGCGCGAGTTAGGCTTCGACAAAATCCGGCTGATGACCAACAATCCGCTGAAAACATCAGAGCTTTCGGCGCACGGCATCGAAGTTGCGGAGCAGGTGCCATTGATCGTGCCGCCAAGCGAGCACAACAAGCGCTATCTCGAAACCAAGCGCAAACGCATGGCGCATAAGATTCCGTGAACTCAAAATAAGCCCGGTTGTCATCCCGGCACTTGTTGCCGGGACCCAATTTGCAACATGCATCCGGCGATGGGGAATGTTGAGATGTCGACACGCATTCCGTCATTTCGAACGCGGCGATGAATGGGTCCCGGGGACAAGCCCCGGGATGACAATCGTGGGTGTTATGAATTGCGCAACAGCTTCGCAGCTCTGGGCGCGAAGTAAGTGAGAATCCCGCTTGCTCCTGCACGCTTGAAAGCCAGCAAACTTTCGAGCATGGATTTGTCGCCGTCGAGCCAGCCGTTTTGAGCCGCAGCCGTCAGCATCGCGTACTCGCCTGAGACTTGGTAGACGAACGTTGGCACTTTGAATTCTTCTGACACACGGCGCACGATATCGAGATACGGCATGCCGGGCTTGACCATCACCATATCGGCGCCTTCAGCGATATCGAGCGCGACTTCCCGCAAGGCTTCATCGGTATTGGCTGGGTCCATCTGATAGGTACGCTTGTCGCCTTTGAGCGTCGACGACGATCCAACCGCGTCGCGGAATGGGCCGTAGAAGGCGCTGGCATATTTCGCGGCGTAGGACATCAACTGCGTATCGGTATGGCCAGCGGCTTCCAGCGCGCGGCGGATGGCGCCGATGCGGCCATCCATCATGTCGGAGGGCGCTAAAACATCAGCCCCGGCTGAAACTTGATTTAGAGATTGCTTGACCAGCGCGGCGACCGTCTCATCATTCAAGATGATGCCGTCGCGCACTAAACCGTCATGACCATGGCTGGTGTAGGGATCGAGTGCTACGTCGAGAATGACGCCGAGATCGAGTTCGGCTTTCTTGATGGCCCGGGTGGCGCGGCAAACTAAATTTTCCGTATTGAAGGCTTCACGCGCATCGTCGGTCCTGAGTTTCTGGTCCGTGTAGGGGAATAGAGCGACAGCTGGAATGCCGAGCGCGACGGCCTCCTTGGCCGCCTCGACAATCAGATCAATTGACAGCCGTTCGACATCCGGCATTGACGCAATCGTTTCGCGCTTGTTCTCGCCCTCGAGCACGAACAACGGCCAGATCAGATCCGATGGCGACAGCGTGTTTTCCGACACGAGCCTGCGTGACCACGGCGCGCGGCGATTGCGGCGCGGACGGATCACGGGAAAGGTGCCGGGGGAGATCGATGAATTGTCTTTGGTTGCCATTGATGCCAGCGCGGTTCGTAGGTTGGGTTAGCGTGGCCCCAACTTAACAAGCGAAAATGAGCGCTTCGTCCGCGCGTAACCCAACACTTTTTCAAGCCGTGTTGGGTTACGCGCAGACGCACAATCGTTTCCCAAGCAAGTCTAGGGGCCGCGCTTACCCAACCTACGTTGGCCGGCGCGCGGGACGCAAGCCGGATCGGCATGCCGCTAACCAGGATCAATCAAAATAGTCCTGTTGAAGAAGCAAGATGAGGGGCGGCAAGTGCGCTGGCCGGGTTCGGTCTGGCCCAATTCGCACTTGCCGCTCCGATAATCGCGTCACGTCTGAGACGCTCGCGCCTACCGGACACTTAGACGACCCGCAAACGGGAGCTGTTCGCAACTAGAACCGGCCGTCATCTGATGTTTATGCAGCAGGAGATGTAAACAACCCGTTCACGAACTCATCAGTCATAAGTCGAATGTGCAAGGCCGGTTCGAGCGTGCCATCTCTAACGCTTGGTTCCCGGAAGCCGCGCCGCATAAATCTCGAAGCAATTGAGACTGGTGCAATCGCGGCTATCCGGGATCTAAACCGGTGATAGTTCAAAGGGACATTAGGTTCATTATTCGATGTCGACCGTAAAGATCCCGGATCGCCGCGCAGGGCGCAATTGTTTTCAAGTCTGACATCGGTGCAGCGCGGCGTCCGGGAACCAGAAAGATACCGCGAAGAAGGTCGCGCCAGGAAAATTTCCACCAGAACACTAATCGCAAATCTTCGTTGCCTTGCGAGGCGCCATGTCGACATGGAAATGATTGCGGTGATCGTTGTTGGCCTCGGGCCCGAGTGTGGTTCCAAAAATCTTGCAAGCGCTGGCGTGCGCCTCATGGAGGAACTTCGCCATTCGGCCCTTCGGACCAAGGGTCGGCGCATCATCGGACAGTTTATTTTTGTCTTTGTCTTTGTCTTTGTCTTTAGGTCCACCGAGCCGCGACGGTTGTTGGAAGCCTAAGCCGGTTTTGGCTGGGTCAGGCAATGGTGTGATTGTCGATTTTAGTAAGCTGGGCTTCGATTCGGCGGTGCTCGACGTAGTTGCCGTATTGGGTGTTGCGCTGGTCGCGGTCTGCGTACCTTGTGGTGCGGGTTGAGGCGTGGCGTCATCTTTCGAAGGTCCAGTCTTTTCCTTTTCAGCGGCTGCTTTCGCAGCTACATTTTTCTCTGCGGCTGCTTTCGCAGCTGCTACTTTCTCTGCGGCTGCTTTCGCAGCTGCGAGGCGCGCTGCCTCAACGTCCCGCACGGTTGGCCCCCAGCTTTCGAGAACATAGGCCCGTTCGGCGGTGGCTGTGACAAAACCTCGAATATCGAGAGCGTTGGCGTAGGCGTGTTCTGACCATTTATTGCCAGCGCGGCCATAGGCGGCGCGGCACGAGTAATCGCTCATGGTTTCGATTTTTATGAGATCGGAGCCGAGGTGCTTTTTGGCGAGCGGCTGCAAGTCTTGTTTTATCCATTTCGCGAGCGCGACCACCATATCGCAAGTCAGCAATGCCGGCGGGTCTAACGAAACCTGAGGTGACTTGCCAATGCTGATCAATCGGTACGGCGCTGGGGCTCCACATGCGCCCTCGCGTTTCGGCGGCTCCGGCAGGACGACCGCGTCAATGTCTTTTAAAATTGCAGCGCAGTGGTTCTTTGCAGCTTCGATTTCAGCGCCGGTCCATTCAACCGGTGGCGCTGGCGGTGGAACGGCCGCGGGTGCAGCGGGTGTGGTTTTGCCAGTCGGCTCAACTGGAATCTTGGACTTCGTGTCAGCCTTGCCAGTTTCGACTTTGGCTTGGCCTTTGGCTGGCTCTGGAACCTTGTTGGAGGGAGCCTTACTATTGGTCTTGCTCTTGACGGCGCCAGTTGTGATGTTGCCTGGCTTTTCCAGTTCTGACTTAGACTCGTTGGACTTTGGCCCATCCACGGTTGCTATGGCCCCTGCAGGCACCGAGGGTACCTGATGATGCATTTCCTTTGCGGTGGACGTGGCTGGTTCAGGCCGGGTATCTGCGGCACCCGACTTATCGCGCGGCTTCTTGACTGGTGCTGGCACTTCGCCAGCCATTGCCAAAGCGGCCGGCAGAAAAGCGGCTATGGCTATAATGCGCAGTAGATTTCGCCACATGTGCCTGAGGTCCAAAGCCAGCTGACAGGAGGAGGTATACCTGCAATCACGGCGTGTGCAACGCGGCTGCGCGGGTTTTTCCTCTTGTGGTTGTGAGCCGCACGTCTAATCAGTTTTGCCTAGAATGATAGAAACGCGCAAAAGGGCAGCACGGTGACCACCACATCCGACCTCGACTTTGAGATGCAGGGTGCGATGGCATTGGTGACCCTCAACCGGCCCAAAGCATTCAATGCTTTAACAGAGGCTATGCGCCAGAGCTTTGACAGAATTTTGGTCAAGGCCGCGCGCGATCCACAGGCCTATTGTGTGGTGGTGCAATCGGCGTCGCCCAAGGCTTTTTCGGCGGGTTCTGATGTTCGTGAAGTGGTGGCAACAGCCAAATCCGATATTGAGGCGGGCCGCCGGCTTTTCGCCAACGAATACTCGCTGAATTGGCGCTGCGAGTGTTTTTCGAAGCCCGTGATTTCGCTGATCAACGGCATGGTCATGGGCGGCGGCGTTGGCCTATCGCTGCATGGCACCCACCGGGTTGCGGGCGAGGGTTATTCGTTCGCGATGCCCGAAACACTGATCGGTTTGTTCCCCGATGTCGGTGCCAGCCACGTTTTAGCGCGAATGCCTGATGAAGCCGGTCTCTATCTCGGTCTTACGGGCCGCAGCGCCAGCCGCGCCGATGCCTATCGATTGGGGCTTGCAACGCACACGATCCCTGCAGCCCGGTTTGACGAGATCAAAGTCTTGCTGGCAGACGCGCAATGTGTTGATCCGGTGCTTGACGACCGGCAAGAAGATCCGGGACGCGGTGAATTGGAAACCCACACAGAAACCATTGCGCGTTGTTTTTCGGCCCCAACGGTCGAAGAAATTATCGAGCGCTTGGAAAGCTCCAAGGGCGCGGATCAAGACTGGGCAGCTGCCGTCGTCAGCGACCTGAAAGCGCGCGCGCCACTTTCACTAAAGGTTACGCATCGTCACATTTTGGACAGCCGCAACCGCGATCTGCGTGCGACACTAGAGATGGACTACCGGCTTGGCGTAAATTTTCTTGATGGCCATGATTTTCACGAAGGCGCGCGTGCGCTTCTGATCGACAAAGACAATGCCCCGAAATGGCAGCCGTCACGCCTGCAGGATGTGACCCAAGACATGGTCGACGCCTATTTCCGGCCTCTCAACGGCTTCATGTTACAATTGCCAAGCCGAACAGATATGCAAGCAGCGCGGGCATAAGTTGATACAAATGCCAGCTAGTCCCGATAAATAATTCCTTATCCGGCACCCCCCATAACTATTCTTTTACTGTATCTATTCAGGTAACTTTTAGGTGTCTGCGATACCTTAGCTTTCTAAGCCGGAACACCGGCAACTAGGCAAGTACAGGTACAGAGGCAGGTCTATGAGTGTTGCGTTAGACACGCGTTATCGCGCGGCCGCGCAGAGCGAAGAGTTCCGCGCAGAATATTTGCAGGCATTGCGGCTCATTGAGCGACTGCATCGTCTGCTGCTCGATGTCATCAAGGACGAGTTCGATCGCCTCGGCGGTTCGGAACTCAACAGCGTGCAAGCGCTGCTCCTTTATAACATCGGCGAAAGCGAATTGACGGCAGGCGAATTGAAGAGCCGCGGTTATTATCTCGGCTCGAATGTGTCCTATAACCTCAAGAAATTGGTGGATATGGGTTACATTCACTACAAGCGTTCGGAATCCGACCGCCGCAGCGTGCGTGTATCGCTGTCGCAAAAGGGTCTTGATGCTTCGGCTGTTGTGCAGAAGCTCTACCATCGTCAGTTGGGCTCGATCGAGACCGTCGGCGAAGTGACGGGCGCCGACTTCCAAGGTCTCAATAAGGCACTGGTGCGGCTCGAGCGGTTCTGGTCGGACCAGATTCGATACCGGCTGTAAGAAACGCCCCGATATCGGGCTGTTTGATCGCACGGAGCTGGTCGTGTGAAGCGCGGAAGCGACGTGCAAAGGACAAAGCACGGAGCTGGTCGTGTGAAGCGCGGAAGTGACGTGCAAAATAAAGAGGGCTGCGGGCAACCGCGGCCCTTTTTGCTTGGCTCTGTCTAAAGGGTTGCGCCAAAGGCTAGGCCCAACCGGTATTCGCCGCGATCGGTCGCGATCTCCGCTAAGATGTCTTATCCGAGCAAACGGCCGTAGGCTCATTCCGGAACATCTTGAAAAAGGCTGCTTCCAGGCTATTGATCTTCGCGGCGAGGGCGGGAATCGGGGGATATCTCGGCCGCTTGCATTAAGACTTAAACGGGCAAGCGAGGTCGGCAGTTCGCGTTATGGTCAATACGAGATTAATTACTGCTGGTCTTTGGCGCGCGCGGACCAATATCGCCGCGGCCATTTTTTTAGCATTGTCCGGCGTCGCACAGTCTTTAGTTTTGTGCGGGGCTGCACAAGCACAAAGCATTCAGATGGGCCCGGTTGGCGATGGCCCCAATATTGGCACGTCCGACCGCGAATTCGTCAAAGAGTGGGAAGGCAATCCGCCACCGGGCTACCCTACGCTGGCGTCTGCCAACGTCGCGGCGACCAAAGCTGCGGTCAAACGCTACGAAGAGATCGTTAAAGCGGGCGGTTGGGGCGTGGTTCCGGAATTGGAATTGCGAGCAGGTGACACGCATTTTGCAGTGAGTGGGCTACGTCAGCGGCTTCAGGCTTCCGGCGATCTGAAGGGTGAGGGTTGGGGTTCGGCCGAATTCTTCGACGGGACGCTTGAAACAGCGGTCAAGCATTTCCAAGCCACAAACGGTTTGACGCCGACCGGAGTGCTCGACAAGCGCACGGCGCAAGCGCTCAATGTTCCGGCTGAATGGCGGTTGAAGCAGCTCAAAGTCAATGTTGGACGGCTGCAGGAGTATTCGGGTCTCGATAAGAAGCGTTATGTGGCCGTCAATGTGCCTTCTGCTCAAGTTGAGGCTGTCGAAGGTACAAAAGTCGTGCATCGCTATACGGGGGTGGTCGGCAAGCCGGAGCGGCCGACGCCGCTGCTGCGTTCGGCCATCTCGCAGATGAATTTCAATCCGGTTTGGCGGCTGCCGCCAACCGTCGTCAGCAAAGATTTGATCCCGCGTGGCCGCGAAATGCAGTCGGCCGGTAAGAACGTTTTGGTGAAATTTGGCATCGATGCCTACGACGGTAGTGGCAAAAAGCTCGATCCGGAAAAGATCGACTGGTCAGGCTCGCAACCGTCAGGCTTGAGCTACAGCCAGCAACCTGGGAAAGAAAATCCGCTCGGGTTTTTGAAGATCAATTTCGACTCGGCTGAGTCCGTTTATATGCATGACACACCGTCGGAAGGCTTATTCGGCCGCAATTTCCGTGCGGCGAGTTCGGGCTGCATTCGCGTGCATAACATCCAGCAATTGGCTGGATGGCTGCTGCGTGACACCAGCGGCTGGAACGAAGACCGCATTCAGCAAATGCGCGAATCCGGTAAGCGCCAGGACGTGACTTTGAAAAAGTCAGTCCCTTTGTATTTTACCTACATCACTGCATGGGCGACGGAAGATGGAGCCATTCAATTCCGCCGCGACCTCTATAATCGCGACGGTGTTGGGGATACGGCTGGAAGCTATTGAGCACTCGCTGGCTGCTGCCCGGCGGGGGAGATCATTAATTGTCAGAACGAGTCTGCGGCCGAGCCAGGCAGTCATCGAATGCCTCATTTACAACCTTCGCCGGCAAGACTGTGTGAAACTTGCAACTGCACGCAAGCCTCTGACGGTAAACAGGCTTTCCATGCACTGCGAATCGCAGTCTGAGACTCGATCCGTGAGGTGAGTGTGTTAGGAAATGTTAGTAACTGAGTCTGTTGGGCGCGGAAGTGCGCACGTCTCGGGGTGCGCGGGAAATGACCAAGGCAATGATGGTGATCGGATTGCGTCCGGGAATAGCATTCTTGACTGCACTGGCTTTGATGTGCCCGGCGACGGGAGCATGTAATTCTGCGCGCGCAGAAACGCTCAACGAAGCCTTGAGCGCCGCTTACAGTTATAATCCCAAGCTAGACGCCGAACGGGCCAATTTGCGTTCGACTGACGAGGGCGTGGCGCAGGCGATGTCTGGGTACCGCCCAAACGTCACTGGGACTCTGGAAAAGAACTATACGCACATTAATACCCGGCCAGATAACCGTCCAGGATTTGGGCAATCCGAAGGTGAGTTAAAGCAGCAGAACATCGACATTGTGGGCCGGCAAAACCTATTCGATGGCTGGCAGACAACGTTCGGTGTCAAGAGTGCGGAAGCAGCCGTGCGCGTCGGCCGCGAACAATTGCGATTTAGAGAACAGGATGTTCTGCGCGAGGCTGTCGAAGGGTTCATGGACACCATTCGCGATGAAGCCATCATTGGTTTGCGCGAGAATAATGTCGAAGTGCTCGGTCGCGAATTGAAAGCGACGCAAGACCGGTTTGCGGTGGGTGAGGTTACCAGGACCGACGTGGCTCAAGCTCAAGCTCGCCGCGCCCAAGCCGTCGCTGCGCTCGACGTTGCGCGCGCAAACTTCAAATCCAGCCGCGCGAAATTCGAGCGCGTCGTCGGCCATTCGCCTGAAGGCTTGGTTGAGCCACGCGGATATAATGCGATTTTACCAAACTCATTGGATGATGCACTGGCTATCGGCGAGCGTGAAAATCCAAACGCCGTAATCGCGCTCTATTTGGAAGAACAGGCCCGTCACAACGTCGACAAGATCCGAGGTGAGTTGCTGCCGTCAGTCGATTTGGAAGCGCGTTACACAGATTCGTTGGAACCTTCATTCCAATTCCGGGAACAAGAACGTACCGTTGTCACTGGCCGCCTGACTGTTCCCCTCTATGAGGGTGGCGAAGTTTATTCGCGGGTCCGCGCTGCCAAGCACGCCCATGTCGCCAGGCTGCAGCAGATTGAGCAGGCCCGAACCGAAGTTAAAGAGCAGGTCACCTCAGCCTGGTCGCAGCTGCAGGCATCTCGCCAGCAAATCGAGTCTGATAATGTTAGCGTCGAGTCGAGCCAGACCGCTTTGGCGGGCGTGCGCGAGGAAGAGCGCGTTGGCCAGCGCACGTTGCTCGATGTGCTTGATGCCGAACTTGAACTGGTCCAAGCGCAAGTTCAACTCGCGACCGACAAGCGCAATCTGGTCGTCAACAGTTACACGCTCCTACAGTCCGTTGGGCGCCTCGAAATGAGCCATCTCGGTGCCGCACCGCAGGTCTATGACGCAGAGTCGCATTATTCTGAAATACGCCGTAAGTGGTGGGGCGTTTCGATCACCCATGCCGACGGCCGCGAGGAATTCCTCGATTTGTTCCGGTGCTGCGAGCAGGACACCGGCTCAGCAAAATAAGGCCGTCGTCACTTTATCTCTGCGCAATCGGCATGGCCGCCGCGCGTCGAGCACTTTGCGATTTGGGTTAATCCTGTTGACAATATTTGAAAATTTCAAGTGCGGACGAGCTAGTCACGCGCACGTTCATTTCCATTTTCGCGCTTTAAATCAATAGCTTGCAACAAAAATCGTGGACCTCAAAACGAGCGCTTTCAACGTCAGCCAGGCTGCGTTACGATGATTTTTGGCCACACCTTCGCCAAGTATGCAGGGTATGGGCCGATGTATCGAAGATTGCCAATCGCTGGTGGGGCGGATGGGGATCTCAGTGCCGCCCGTGCGGGCGAGCTACTGATCTCAGTTCAGGCGTTAGCGTTTGTAGAGTATGGGGGAGTAAGTCATGGACTTGTCCGAAAAAACCGGCCAGCCCAGCATGGAAGAAATTTTGGCGTCCATCCGCCGGATCATTGCTGAAGAGCCTGCTGATGCGATATTCTTGGCACCGAAATTAGAGCCAGTTGAGCCGGCCCGCCGCGTCGAAGCCGATGACGGTGCGGACTTTAAGTTGCCCTCAATGTTCCGGCCAACGTCGCCGGCTGTTTCAGAAAACGCGAGCCTTGCTCCCGTCCGCCTGACCGATGCGCTCCGCCTTGCGAACGCGGCGGCGGAAATTGAAGCGAAAGTCAACGCGGTTTCAAACGGTGCCTCGCACGCCAACGGGTCCTCGAATGGCAGCCACGCCAATGGCCATTCTGTCAACGGTAGCAATGGGCATAATGGCGATTCCTCAGCAGCTTATGCAGCACTCAGTTCATTGCGTACGCAGCCGCGATCTGAACCAGCTCCTATAGTCACTGTGAAGCCTGAGCCGATTGCGCCAAGTCCGCCAGCTGTGGCGCAGACTATTTCTCAGGATGCACCGCGTGACGAAAACGCAGCGGTTGCCCGAAAGATGGCATCGTTTGCAGATTGCCGGTTCACGTCAATGGCCAGCAGTCAAGCCGCAGCGCCGATCCCGGCAGTCGTTCCTCCCGCTCCAGAACCTGTTACTGCCGCTCCGATCGCAGCACCGGCTGTTCCGTTGCCGCCCGTTGCAACCGCTCCGATTTTCGGGCAGGCACCAAACGCGGCCCCAGTCCATCATCATGACGCGTCCCAAGCCAACGGCGTCGATGATCATACCGCTGAATTGCTGCGGCCGATGTTGCGTCAATGGTTGACCGAGAACATGCCGCGCATGGTTGAAAAGGCTCTGTTCATGGAAGTATCCAATACAACCAATCTGTCGAAGAAAGACTGATAGCGGTGAGTGAGCGGGCCGCAGCACAAAAAATTCCTTTTGAGTGTTATGATGTGCTGCTTGGAACGAGGACACATAGAAGACCAATATGAGCAACGCGGACAAGTCGAGCGAGGCTTCGATGGACGAAATTCTTGCGTCCATTCGCCAGCTTATCGCAGACGATAGTACAAACGCCCGGCCGGCGGCCGAAAAGCGCCCGGTCTTTCCGCGGCTCGATACGTCAGAATTCCGGCCGCGTGCACCAGACCTGTCCGGCGACGGGCGGCTGCTGCCTCCAGCCGACAGATTTTCGAGTTCAATCAAACCGCCGGCTACGCCAGTTCCTGCGCCGCCAATCCCAAGCGCACCAACTGTCAGCCCGCCAGTTCCCCGCGCGCCGCTTGCGAACGTTTCGGTGACTGCGCCAGCTAAGTCCACTGAAGCCATTAACTTCGGACTTGATGATTTGTTGGATGATGACCCAATGGCTGAAGCTGTTGCGTCGATTCCAAGCGAACCAGTTCCAGACCCAATTGCAAAACCGGCCGGCGAAATTGACTTTAAACCGCAATTTGAAAGCGCGTCGCGGCTCGAAGCAGAGACTGTGATCGCGAGCAAGGTAGCCGAGGGGTCAAATCAGGATCCATGGGCTGCCTGGCGTTCGCTTCGGCTTAATTCGCAAAGTACTGAGCCGGACGCGCGTCCTGCCGTGCCCGCCGCCGCCGGGGTGCCGCAGAAGCGCGGCTTCTACCCACCACCGGCTGCGATCAAAAAAGCAGCGGCACCGCCGAGTTTCTCAAACGTGTTTCCGCGCTCCGATGGTGGGCCTTCACAGGCAGTGGGCGCGCCGCCAATCGCGAAAGACGCTGCACAACTGCCGTCTTCGCCAGCCGCTGCCGCGCTATCTTCGCAAACACTCAACGGTGCCGGCAAGCAATCGCCCGCACCCGTTAAACCGGCGCTCGCGCCTCTTTCTAAGGCCGAGCCTGTGGACTCAGGAGCTGAGATCGTGACAGCTGCCGTCAACGACGCGCTCGATCAATTGGCCGCCGGCCTGGCTGCGGCGTCACCAGCCGCGCCAGTGCTTGCTGTCTCCCCAGCCAATCCACCGGCCTTAGTTCTAGCTCCGACGCAGGCAACTGCCCCCGTGAATGGCACTGCCGCAGCTCCGCAGCAAAACCCGCTTGAGGGGATGGTCGCCGATATGTTGCGCCCGATGCTCGAAAGATGGATCGAGAGCAACATGCCTCGCATCCTGCAAAAAGCGCTTGAGGATACTGGCAAAAAAGACGGCTCCAAATCTACCTAGCCGTCAGTCGGGCTAGCTAGCTGCTCTTTTTCATGGCCAACAACCGTTTTGTCAGCCGTGCCGGTTGACAGCGCGTAAATCCGGGTCGTACCACCCGGCAACCGTCATTTTCATTCAGAAGCAACATCCAAGAGCCATGCTCGACAAGACATATCAGCCGGCCGACATCGAGCCGCGCATTGCTGCCGATTGGGATAAAGCCGAGGCCTTCAAAGCCGGCCGCCCAGGCACCGAAGGCAAGCCCACCTACGCGATTGTGATCCCGCCGCCGAACGTCACCGGTTCGCTGCACATGGGGCACGCGCTGAACAACACGCTTCAGGATGCGCTGTGCCGTTTCGAACGCATGCGCGGCAAGGACGTGTTGTGGCAGCCAGGTACGGACCACGCGGGCATCGCGACGCAAATGGTCGTCGAGCGGCAACTGGCTTTGAAGCAGCAGCCGAGCCGCCGCGAACTCGGCCGCGAACGTTTCCTCGAAAAAGTCTGGCAATGGAAAGAGGAATCCGGCGGCACTATTCAAAATCAATTGAAACGGCTTGGTGCGTCGTGCGATTGGTCGCGCGAACGGTTTACGATGGGCATTAACGGCGCCGCCGATGACCCGATGGTGCGCGCAGTAACCGAAGTGTTCGTTAAACTCTACAATACGGTTTTGCCAGATGGCACACGGCTGATCTACAAAGACAAGCGTCTCGTCAATTGGGACCCGAAATTCCAAACCGCGATTTCTGATCTCGAAGTCGTGCAAGTTGAAAAGCGCGGTTCTTTCAACTGGGTTTCAGGCAATCCGGAACAACCGTTTGATGCGGCGGCGCTCAGGAAAGTCTTGGATAAAGACCCGAATGGGCATCTTTATTATTTTCGCTATCCGCTGGCTGACGGAATGACCTATCGAGTGCCAACCGCATTTTCGGGTAATGGACATCCAAGCGATTGGGAAAGTCGGGATTATATTGTGGTGGCCACCACGCGGCCGGAGACGATGCTGGGTGACAGTGGCGTTGCCGTGAACCCCAAAGACGCGCGCTATGCGGCGCTGGTTGCGGCTGGCGCGAAAGTGAAGCTGCCGTTGGTTGGCCGCGAGATCCCGATTGTCGCCGATGAATATTCTGATCCTGAAAAGGGCACCGGAGCTGTCAAGATCACGCCCGCCCATGACTTCAACGACTTCGAGGTCGGCAAGCGTCAGAACCTTGAAAAAATCAATATCATGGACGCGTTCGGCAAAATCGTAAGTACTATGTTCGACGACTTCACATTCGGTCATCGTGCTGAGGATCCACGATTTCCGGGTGTTGTTTCGGCGGATGAAGACAAGGTTGGGCGATCTGCCACCGATACAATTCCAGAGCATCTCCGCGGCCTAGACCGCTTCGAGGCCCGCAAGCGGATTGTCACCGAGATCGAGGCGCTGGGTCTCCTAGAAAAAATCGAACCAACGACGCAGCAGGTGCCGCACGGTGATCGCTCGGGCGTTCCGATCGAGCCGTGGCTGACCGATCAGTGGTACGTCAATGCCGAAGAGATGGCGAAGCCTGCGATCAAGGCCATCCAAGATGGCCGCACGCAATTTGTGCCCAAGAACTGGGAGAAAACCTACTTCGAGTGGATGAATAACATCCAGCCGTGGTGCATCTCGCGCCAGCTGTGGTGGGGGCACCAAATCCCGGCGTGGTATGGTCCGGATGGACACGTGTTCGTTGCATACAACGAAGAAGCTGCGACTATCCAGGCGGCTGCGTACTACGCAGGACTCGCCAAGCAACAGCCGAAGAATGAAAAACTTCAGGCTTGGGCAAAGACAATCTCGATCACCCGCGACGAGGACGTCCTCGACACCTGGTTCTCGTCGGCCTTGTGGGCATTCTCGACGCTCGGCTGGCCGGACAAAACGCCCGAACTAAAGCGTTTCTATCCGACCTCCGTGCTCGTCACCGGCTTTGACATCATCTTCTTCTGGGTCGCCCGCATGATGATGATGGGCCTGCATTTTATGAAAGAAGTGCCGTTTAAAGATATCTACATTCACGCCCTGGTCCGCGACGACAAGGGCCAGAAGATGAGCAAGTCGAAGGGCAACGTGCTTGACCCGCTCGATATCATCGACGGCATCGACCTTGAAACTCTGGT
>JANNFX010000164.1:0-16505 GCA_031380225.1 Hyphomicrobium sp. | reverse complement strand
ATGACAATTGTGGGGAGGCGGGATCGCGCCCGGCTTGTGAAACCCGGAACTTCAAATACGTCACAGCCAAATCTGAGGTTCAATGGGTTTGAGCACGCCGCCCATTCGCAACGCGCCGCAGTGTGTGGCGAGGCCGGTGTTGTTATCGATCTCAACCGCTAACCCCGAAACAGTGGCCGGGCCTAATGCCGGCTCGAAACGATTTTTTGGAATGCGGGTCAGGAACCGGTTGACTGGTTCTTCGAGGTCCATGCCGAGGACACTTTGATAATCGCCACACATGCCGGCATCAGAAATGTAGGCTGTGCCGCCAGGCAGAACGCGGTCGTCTGCCGTGGGACTGTGAGTGTGTGTGCCAGCAATGGCACTGACGCGGCCATCAAGGAAATGCGCCAACGCTTGCTTCTCGCTTGTCGCTTCGGCGTGGAAATCGATGAAAATCGCGTCGGCTGCTATCTTCAAGGGACACGCAGAAATTTCGTTGTCAATCGCACGGAACGGACAATCGAGCTCAGTCATAAACACGCGGCCCATGGCGTTGATGACCAACACTTCGGCACCGCTGCGGCCTTTGATCAATGAGGCGCCGCGTCCAGGCGTGCCTTTCGGAAAATTCAACGGCCGGACCAAATTCGGATGGCGATCAATAAATACGAGGGCATCTTTTTGATCAAAGGCATGATTACCAAGCGTGACCGCGTCGGCGCCGGCGCCAATTAATTCTTCAAGAATGCTTTCGGTGATACCAAACCCACCGGCCGAGTTCTCAGCGTTGACAATCACGAAATCTAAATTGAAACGCGTCCGCAATCCGGGCAACGCGTCGACAACAGCTTTACGGCCCGATCGGCCGACGACATCACCAAGAAACAGCAGGCGCACTTAAACTCGCTTTCTAACCCGTCACACGGGCGGAACTTTGTATGGCCCAGATGGCGTCAGGACCCAATCAAGGGGCTGGTCATACTCTGCATGAGGCAGGGCGTCGACCCTTTGCTCATCGTAGGCCAAACCAACGGCGATGATCGGTTTCTTGGCGCGGAGCCCAGCCAATGTGCGGTCATAGAAGCCGCCACCATAACCGAGCCGGTGACCAGCCAAATCGAACGCCAATAACGGAACCAGGACGATATCGGGGTCAATGACTCCAGCCGACGGTAACGGCTCCTGAATACCCCATGTCGTTGCGGCCAGCGGATCACCGGGGGCCCAGGCCCGCATTTCGAGCGGTTGCGCTTTGCCAACCATAGCGGGCAGCGCTAGCCGCCACGCGGCGGCGTGCAGCACAGTTAGCAGTGGCAATGGATTGATTTCATCACGGATGGCGACAAAACCGGATACCGTGCCGGGCGCGGCCTGTTGGATCAGAAATGCCAAACCTTGCGCCGCAAGTGCGTCGCCAGCTGCTGCCCCGTGGGTGTCAAATGCAAGCCCTCTGGCTCGTTTTGCTTTGTCGCGCAACGCACGCTTGAGGTCGCTCATTGCTGGTCGCAATCCGCATATGGGCGGGAATTAAGTGCCGCGGTGGCCGTTGGAACGGTTTGATCTCGCCGGGTCCCTACATAGTAAGGTGGGCGCCGTGTGTCCGGGACCACGGTCCCGGCCAGGGACAGCTCCCTAGCAGATCTTATAGGCCCTGGAGATAAGTTGTTCCTGACGAACCCCGCAGCCAGGCCATTATACGTTAACCGGCCAGAAAAGCGAGGGGGCATCAAACCTGGGGTGTCAAGCATCAGTGACGCGCCGTCACGTAACTCTTGTGTCCCTGTGCGTTCGCGATTGCATTGTCTCGCCTTTGCAATATTCGCTTTGAAATTTAACACTTATTACTGAAGTATTAAAATTTTGATGTTGATGGTGCAGAATTGTTTCAATTTGAAACGCATTAATTATCAGCCCGAAAAAATTCGTAAATTCCCGTCAACAATTTGCCGGTCATTGGCTTGCTCGTAGTTAATTGTCCGTTTAATGTCGTGTCCAATTGGATTGGGTTGCGTCTAGGAGAATTCATGCTGCCGTTGTTAAGCCGGACCTACACAAGTGCCCAACCTGCTCTCCCATTACCGCGTAAGAAGTCCGCTCAACAATTCCTCCTCGCAACCTGTGCCGAACGACCCGACCTCTTTGATGCCTCTGTTGAGTTGGAGAACGAGACCTGGGACCGGTTGAGTTTCCTCGATTACACCTCGGCGCATCACGCTCATTATGATGGCTTGTTGGAACGCTTTCCTGACTACCGGCTGTGCATGATCGAAGTTGAGACCGGCGATATGGTGGCAACTGGAATGTGTGTGCCGCTGCAGGTGGCCGATGACCGGGCGTTGCCCCAAGAAGGCTGGGACTGGCTGGTCGATACCGCGATGGCTCAAGATTCAACGAACGCCAATGCCGTCGGTGCATTATCGATTTCGGTACCCGCACAGCATCGCCATCGCGGCTTCGCCCGCGATATGATCAATACCATGCGCGCTGTTGCCAACGTCAAAAAGTGCTGGGGCGTCATTGCCCCGGTGAGGCCGAGTGCCAAATGCGATCATCCGTTCGTGCCGATGCAAGAGTATGTCGGCTGGACCGATCACAGTGGCCGTATTTTTGATCCCTGGCTCAGAAGTCATGTCGCCGCCGGTGGCACGATTGCCGGCGTCTGCGGCCGGTCGATGGTTGTCGAACAACCACTGGAATTCTGGAAATCGTGGACGGATAGTGCGCTTGACGGTGGATCGAATGTCGTGATCGCAGGCGCCCTAGCGCCGCTCAACGTCGACACGAGCGCCGGCACCGGCTGTTACGTCGAGCCCAATGTTTGGGTTACGCACCGGCTGTAACCAATCCCCCGGCCTAAGACTGCTGCTTCTTATACCGGCGCGCCAAAGTTTTGGCTCTTCCATTTCTGGAAGGCGCGCCGGTATCGTTCTTCGCTTTGCGCGCGACGACACGCGTACCGCGAGCCGGCCGCCGCGCGCCGCCAGCCTCGAGGCGGGTTAAAACTTTTGACCGCTGGTATTAGTCGTGATGCAGAACGCCTTGTGGGCTCAAGAACTTGCGATAATTGCGTTCGGTCGCCAGAATGTGCGCCACTTTCCGGAGTTCGTCGGGCCAAACCGGTTTTGGCATATACGTCAAATGGCTTGACGGACCGGCGACTTCGAGAAAATCGTCATAGGTGTAGTCCGAGAAGCCCGTGACGATAACGATGTGCGCGTTGGGGTCGATTTTGCGGATTTGTTCGGCCGCCTCATAGCCGTCAATGCCGGGCGGCATCCGGACGTCGAGGAAGATCGCCGTAAACGGATCGCCATCGTCGGCCGCCCATCGAACGGCTTTAACGGCGTCAGCACCTTGATCCATGAACGTGACGCGCCACTGAGGCTCGTCTTTCGGCGTCTCGCCAAAGAGTTCAGTTTCGAGCGCATCGAGCCCGAACATGTGCTGGACGGTACGACTGTCCGCGGTCTTTTCGAGCACAAGCCGGTAGGCGGCGATGACTCCCAGATCATCATCAACGACGAGAAGCTTGGGGGCACGTTTCTTGGTCATGTTAAGCTGCTTTGCGTGAAGTTGTTTCGAGGCTTGGAAGTTCGATAATGAATTGGGCGCCGTATCCGGGGCCTTCGCTTTCGGCGTGGATGGTGCCACCGAGAACCTTGAGTGCGTTGGCGCACCAATGCAGTCCGAGACCGCCAGAACGAGTGTGGCGCGTACTGACCCCGCGCTGGAAGATTGCGGTCAGCCGGTCGGCTGATATGCCTTCACCGTTATCGGCAAACGCAATGCGGACAAATCCATCGGACTTAACTGGCGGTTCAATGGAGACTGCAATGCGGCAGCGCGTTTCCTGTCCGTCCATAGCCTCGATTGCGTTGATGATGACATTCGAAATCACCTGACGCAGAATGATGCCGTTGCCGCGAACATTGGCTGGTGTGGATGGCAACACCAGATCAACATTTTTGCCCTGGGCTGCAATGGTGCTCTGCGCGACAGTCTGCAAGAGCGACAGAAGTTCGATATCTTCGAATTCCGTCTTGCGGTGGGCATAGCTTTCAAATTCGGCCACCATTTCAAGCACGGATTTAGTAGCGGAGTTGATTTCATTCGTTAGGCCAGCGGCTTCCTTTGCAAAGCCGCTGATGCGCGCTGCACTGCCGGCAAGAAACGCTTCAAGCTTCCTCCGGCGCTCGGGCTGAAGATCAGGATTTTTGATTTCAGACACAGCGGTTTCAACATTGCGCAGCCAGGTGCTATCGAAAAGTTTTTCGATCCGCCACGTCGTGGCTGCGACCGGCACCAAGCCGTTGCGGACATTGTGCAGTGTGCCGGCGGCCCATTCCGATAGCCCTGACATATAGGCGCCGTCCGCAACCGCATCGCGTAAGTGATTGACCTGGTTGGCCATCGTATTGAACGATTCGGCTAAATTTGAGATTTCATCGTTGCCAGTCCCAATCGGTGCCGCTTGAATGGTGCCGCTCTCGCCCGCGGTTGAAAAATGCCATTTCAAAGATTCAATTCGCGACACAACAGCCTTTCGGAGATACAGCCACAGCACGCCGATAGCCGCTAGTCCTGCCAACACCATCATAGATATTGCCGATTTGATGGCCATGGCGCCGGCGGTAGAGACGTCGCGCGACGAGTAGACTTTGAGATACGCCAGCGGCTTACCGGCAAGGTCATGAGCGACAGACGAGGTGACCACGTATTTGGCGTTGGACTCAACGCTAACGGCGTCCTTGTCGGCTGGTGCTTCTGGCCGTTCCGGGAAAACGTCGATCGAGAAGTCAACGCCAGTCAGAGTTCTAACGGCGCCAAAATCCAGCATTTTAGCAGAAATGACCTTGCCTGCTGGCGTGCCTGACCCATCGCTTTTCAACACGGGCGCAATCGCGACCAGCGCAAGTCCACGGCTGGTGCGAACCAAGCCCTGCTCTTCAACCGGCGGCGATGCCAAGTGGCCTGGAGTCGTCAGGCTGAAGGCGGTGAGTTCTTTCACGACATAGTCAATTGAGTTCTGTGTTTCCAGATCAAACGCTTCACCCCAGATGATTGTCCCGTCATTCTTGGCGAACACAAGAGCGTTGACGCCCAAATTCTCGACTGCCTTGAAGTCAGGCTCAAGGTTGGACGCAATAAATTCTTTGACGTTCTCGCCTTGTATGAATTGGTAGGATTGATCCCAGTAGGCGTAGTCGTGTGTTGCGGTCTCGAGTTTGTCGGTAAAAGTATCGAGCGCCTCAATCACCCGTTTATGGTCGGCCAAGGCGCCGGCGCGTTCGATCTCATCGAAGCGCGGCTGAATAGTCGTGTGAAGGATAGCCGTCGAGACCAGAGTTCCACACGCGAACGCGGCGAACAATGCAGCATTAATTTTTGACGCAATACGCAAAGCAACGATCCTCGGCCGGTCCGAACGGGACCCACCATTGCCTGTAAATCCTTCGAAATGGTTTTGGAAATGAGCCTGGAAAGGATAACGCTATAGATATAGTGAGCATTGGATTAATTCTGCCACGAAATGGCACAAAAAGCCGCGAAAACCCTGTTTATTCAGGCTGCGGAGCAACATGCGGCGGGCAAAATCGAGGTGTCGCGAACTGCGGTCTGGTACGTTTTAGGATCCCAAACGCCGGTCTCTAACACCTCACTCGCTCCAATCTTCAGGTTAACAACTGTTGCTCCAAGCGATTGGACCAGGTCTTGCATCGCCATTGATGGCCGGCGCGTTTTTTTGCGGCAAGAGACTTCGGCGCACAGGCGAACGGATTGTTCGTATGAGCGGCAAGGATCATCGCATTCTGCATTCTCACAACCTGATGCAGAGCGAACGCGACCGCCCGAGTTTTTTTGCGTGTCGCGGAGTTTCGCAATGGCCCAGTCCAAGAAAGTTAAGACTTTAACGTTCGATCAACTTTGTGCTTCGAATAAGCCGGTCGACATTCTAGGTCCCCCACAAAGTGTGAGTGTCAAAGAGCGGCCCGATTGCGCTTCAGATGAAAATACATTTGTGCACACGCGGACTGGCACCATCCGGTTTGCCGATCCCGACGCGGGCGATACGCATAAGGCGACCGTGACATCTCTCGGTTCCGGTTTCCTTGGAAATTTCGAACTTGGGTCCGTCAACCAATCATCCAACAAAGTCGGTTGGTCTTTTTCTGTTTCTGATGGCCTGCTTGACAGCCTACAGGAAGGCCAGACGATCCTTCAGAACTACAAAGTCACGGTCAACGATGGTCATGGACATAAAGACAGCATTGTTGTCACCGTGAAGATTGCCGGCACTAATGATGTTCCCGTCGTCATCTGCACCAATGACGAAGTCGAGGAGGACTTCAGCCGCTCCAGCCAGAGTGAAGGCGAGGGAGATGACGATGACGAAGGCGATGACGAAGGCGACGACCACGAGGGCGGGGGGCATTGCGGGGAGGGCAAATGCTACCAATCCGGGTCTGTCATCGAGGACCAAAATGTCGATCAATCGACGAACACGCTTTCTGGCAACGGTAGCTTCAAGTTTGACGACGCCGATCTGCTTGACACCCATCTCATCTCTGTCGTGTCGAACGCGGGCAACCTCGGTACGCTGACGGCAACTCTTACCGATCCCGCAACCGGCGTGGGGGACGGCACCATCGTTTGGACCTACACGGTCAACAATGACCTCGTGCAATATCTTGATGACAGCGATCACAAAACTGAACAGTTCAGCATCAGAATCGATGACCAGCACGGTGGGGTGGTGTTCCAACCGGTAACCGTCACCATCTACGGGGCAGAAGACGAAATTATCAGTTGATGGCAGCCAACTGATTTCATCACCGTTACATTCAATATGCGGCGCGCGCGGTGCAAATTGCCCGGCGCGCCGTCGTGCTTTGCGGTTCTGCGCACCGAAAATCGGTGATTCGCGCGTTGTCAATCTAGTATTTAAGCCGCAGTAGAGGTGGGAATAACGGGGACAAGTGCTCATGCGCTCTGTTAAAGCGGCCGAATCAATTCAATTCTGGCCCGTTGATTTCAGATGGGGCCATTTCCGATGCCGATTTCCCGTTTCCTGCTCACAGGCCTATCAGCCGCAACTGCCGCAATTTTTGCGAGCACCGCCGCCATCGCTGATATGGGACTGTCTCCGGCCAAGCCCGGAGACGTCTACGTTTCAATAGACGGCGGTTACCTTCTGCAAGACGGGCTCGACGTCAACGGTTATGGCATTTCAACGACACCGGGATCGGTGACTGAGGCTTACCTATCCGCTCAAGATGGCTGGTTCGCCGGCATCATGATTGGCTGGGAAAAAGGCAGCCCGCTCGTCTCGTTCTTGCCGTTCACCCGCATCGAAGGCTACGTCTTTGGTGGCGAAACGAGCGGCGATCGCTCTGATAGCGCTCCGCCACTTGCCGACATCACCATCAAGTCGGTCGACGGCTCGGTCAACGTGATCGGCGGCAGCAGCGCCCTGGCCAACACGGAACGCCGCACGGTCGAGTTTGGCTACCGGTCTGAATTTGATCAAATACTCGATCCGTCACGCACTCTGACCTGGAGCTTGGTCTCATTTTTCCGCAATTCGGAAGAAGACACGGACGTGTTGTGTTCGAACGCCTGCGGCATTCATCGGTCGGCCAATGTCGATACGTGGATGTTCGGCAACATGCTGGTCGTCGAGCCTGAATTTAAAATCACCTCCGGCATTGCAGTTATCGGCCGTGCCGGACTTGGCTTTTATTCTTATGATTCAACCGGGACATTCCGGTCGTTTTCGAGCAGTGGCTTGTCGCCCGATCCGTTCAAAGCCGCGGTCGAAGACGATGACGACGGCTTCGGTTTCCGCGGCTCGCTCGGAGCTGGCCTCAAGTTCACCCTCAGTTCCAATACCCGCCTCGAAACATTTGCTGAGGCCGACTATTTCTCTGACGCTGGCGTCGCACAATTCTCCAACAGCAATCCCACCGATGGCACGCCGTCAAGCGTCGCAAATGAGGATCTTTGGGAGTTGCGCGCTGGCGCGCGGTTGACCATCTCGTTCGGAAACGGCCAATAGTTAGGATCAGCGTTTACTAATTGGTGATGTCTTGATCTTCTCCGGCGCCGCCCGGCGCATTGTCGCGGCCAAGTGAGTAGACGTCCGGCTGTCCGCCGCGGCCAGGGAATTTATAGCGATACGGTTGACCCCAAGGATCAGTCAAACCACTTGCGCGCTTGAGATACGGCCCTCGCCAGCTGGTTTGCCCGGGCGGAGGCTGCATCAGAGCCTGCAAACCTACTTGCTGTTGTGGAAAGCCTTTGGCATCGAGCGCATAGAGTTCCAGTGCAGTTGAGACGGCACTGATCTGCGCTTTGGCAGTTTCTGTTCTTGCGGTGCCGAGGTAGCGCAAAACTTGCGGGGCTGCGATAGTCGCAATCATAACAATAATGCCAAGAACAACGAGCAACTCAAGAAGAGTGTAGCCACACTCAGGATCGGGCGTTAGTTCGCGAACGGATCCGCGATTATCGTCCGGCCGTTGGGTGTTAAAATTGAAAATCTGCCACGCACTCATGTGTAATCTCTTACGCTCGCGCCGCCGGCGGGCTGAGCATTAACTTAGTCGGCGGGCTGCGCTTGAGCAAGCCGTCGAAGGTCTGAAGGCGCTTCTACCTGAAGTCAGTGTTAAGCGAGTGGCCCATAGAGCCAGACGAGCCACGTCCCCGCCGCCAGGAATGGTCCAAAAGGAATTGCTGTTGTCAGCGATAGGTCTGCCTTGCGGGCGTGCGCCACGAGCAGCGCGAGGAGGGCTGTAGCGCAGGCATACAGCACAACAGTGGCGAGCCCCGCGGCTCCGACCCAAGCGCCTGAGGCTGCGAACAGTTTCGCGTCTCCGAGGCCAAGTCCGCCGCGGCCACGAACAGCCTCATAGGTGCGGGCAACAAGATAGGCTAATCCAAAGCCGAGGGCGGATGCGGCGGCGCGCGAAACCGGGCTGTCCCATTCGAGCAATCCGGCGAGTACAATGCCGGCTAGTATTAAAGGTAGTGTCAAGACGTCGGGCAGCCGGAAACTTTTGAGATCGATTGCCGATAACGCAATTAAAACTCCGGCCAGCGCGACGCTTGCGAGCACAACGCTGCGTGGCATTGCCAACTCAAGACCAGCGGGAACTGCCATGACACCATATCCTGCCGCCAGCGCAAATAGGGTGCGAGGCGGCGGCAAGGTATCGTCTGAAGCCGGCGATGGAACTGAGTTCATGACTGCTCGGACGGGAACAAGGGCATTCAATGACTAAGTTATGATGGCAAACGGCCGCTCGACTCAGGTTATTGTTGTGAAATGGTTTCGAATGCCGGTAAATTTGGGTCCACGATGGAGGCGAAGGTGCGGATTTTGGCGGTCATAGCAGTGCTGATCAGCGTCCTCGCCTCAGCCGTTGATGTCTCAGCGCAGTCGCGCCACTATCGCCCCGTGCCGTCTGAGCAATTGCCGCTGACTGAAGCCCGGGGTTGTTACTTCGAGCGCGGTATCGAGTACTGCGGCAGCTATTGCTATTGGGAAGTCAACGGCAAACGATATTGCCAGCGGCGCTTGCGCGACGCCCACTCGCAGGCGCCCGTCGACACCTTCTATCCCGAAGGCGTCCAGGTCCTAAAATAACTTGACGCCGCTAACAAGGTGGCAAGGTTGAAGTTTCGTCTATGAGCCACTGTCGAGGATCGCCAATACTGCCTTGGCGCCATTGATGCAACGTGTACGACTCCTGCTGCCGTTGAGGAAACTCGACAATCACATGGGCAACGTACTGCACGCCTGATGGCATGCGCGTCAAAGAATAGATGGAAAAGGCGGATTTTAACGACCGGGACTTGAACGTCCCACCGTTCCCAGTTGCTGCAGAGTCAAAACCGCCCGTCGCTGTTTGAAGCTCGGCTGAATCCAAAATCTCCCGGAGTCCAGGCGGCGCAACATCCTCATCGATGCCGGTGACGCCAGAATGCACGGTCGCAAATGGCCTTGCTCTGGACACGAGATCCGCTGGCAAGCCCGACACCTGATCGAGTTCATCAACGGTGTCGAAGGGACCGTCCTTAGGAAGTGTCCGTTCACCGGCGGCTGCGTAGGCCTCGCGCTCTGCCCCTCCAGGTCGAGGATTATCGTCGCTATCACGAAAATCCAACACCCGGCTTGCGAAGCTTTGAGCTTGATCTGGTGAAGCGCCGAGCCCAGCAAAGAACCGGCTCAAAAGTGCCTCATTAGCGAGATTGAGGTTTATTTTCCCAGCTTCGTCGGCAACGCGAATGGTCATTACCGCCCCAGCTCTGGCCAAGCAGCCTGTCGGGCGGCCTTCAATGGGGTAGCGCCGTTCGAAGCCTGCGGTGCGATGGGCCGCCATGAGATCAAGAAGTGCTAGATTTACGCCGCCGTCGGCCAGCGCTTCTGCGCGTGCGCGCTCGGTTGCAATCGTCGCTGCGCGAATATCAGTGCGAATGGCCGCCGCAAAACCCGCCGCTAAGAGGGCGAGAAAAATCGAAGCCCACAACACGAGAACGAGCACGAAGCCTTTGTCGGCAGTGGCAGTTTCTGCCCGCGGCGCCGCTGCTTGGTTCGCTCGTCGAAGCCGATTGCTAAACGTCCACATTACGCAACCTGACCCACGTTGTGGGATGAAGAGCCCGCTTAGCGCGAGATCCGATCGAAGGTTTCCCTGTGATCTGGCGGTGTCGCGCGTTGCGGCCTTGTATTGAAGTTCAGCCTATCGCGGAATTCGGCTGCGATCTCGCTGACTTGACGGTTATCCTTGACGATATGCGGAGAAATCGCAATCAGAAGTTCGGTTCGGGTTATGGCATCGTCTTTATTTTTGAACGCATTCCCGAGCAGTGGGATGTCGCCGATCAGAGGCACCTGCTGGCGGGTACGGGTGGCTTTGTCCTGCATCATGCCGGCCAGAACGATAGTACCGCCGTCGTTAACGGCCACGGTGGTCTTTATGCGCCGTTGTTGAATTGTCGGCGAGTCGATCGTCGACGATGTGGTCGATTTCGCGTCACTGATTTCTTGGTCAATTTCCAACAGAATGCGGCCGTCGTCACTGACACGCGGCGTGATGTTGAGCAGCACGCCCGTATGACGGAACTCAATTGAGTTCACGATTGGCGCGTCAGGGTTAATCACAGTCACCGCCGACCGGGTAGCGACGGGCACCTCATCGCCGATCTGTAGAACGGCCCGCTTGTTGTTCAAAACCATCAGCGACGGCGATGATACAACATTGACGTTTGTGATGTCAGCAAGGGCATTGAGTGCAACTTTGGCACTTGGTAGATTCAAGAAGTATGAGAACCCAGCAAACGCTGGCGCAACCGCTCCGATGGCTTTGTCCGCGAGAGTGTCTGTCAGCTTGAATTCGTTCCCGCTCTTTTCGAAGAACCAGCGCACACCGAACTTCAAGTCATCGTTTAGCGTGACTTCGGCGATTGTCGCTTCGAGCAAAAGCTGGACCGGGATAACGTCAATCTGAGTCAGTATCTGGCGAATGCGCTTGATTTCAGACGGCGTGGCGGAAATGACCAGTGCGTTATTGCTGTCATCCGCGACAATCGAAATGCCACTGGAGCGATCATCCGGCGGCAACTCAGACATCGGGGCTGTGTTCGCCACGGCTTCAGCTGGAAGGAGAGCCGTGCCGCCGGCTTGGCCAGTCGTAGTGGCCGCAGCTACTGATGCGGCGGTGCCGGCGGGAGCAGGCACTGTACCCGATTTAGCCGCGTCAGCGGCTGGCGGCAACGGCGAAGGGCCAGTCGTCCAGTCCCGTGAATGGGTTGGATCCGTTGGCGTGTCGGTTCCAGCGAATGGTCCGTCGATCGCGACGGCATTTACACCAAGCGTGGTCTCGCGCAGTGCGCCAGTGCGGCCTTGTTCTTTGGAGCTATAGATCTTCTGCAAGAGTGAAGCGAGTTCCTGCACAGGCCGGTACTGCACGTTGTAGACAAACGCTCGCTTCTCCGTCGCCGCGCCGGCCATGTCGATGCGTTTGATCCAAGTCTCGGCCTTCTTGAGATACTCAGGGCGCGATGTGATGACGACAATCGATTTCATGCGTGCGTTCGGCACAAAGCGCACGACGCCTTTCGACGGACTATCGCGGTCGTTGGCGAAGATAGTATCGAGTTCTTGAGCAATGGCCTCGGTGTCCGACGTTTCAATCGGGAAAATGCCGAACGACATATTCCGCATCCAGTCGACATCGAACACGTTAACGGTCTCAACCATTGAAGTGAGATCAGACCGGGTGCCCGTCAAAACCAACAAGTTGCGTGCGCTGTCGATCCGGGCGACAACGCCTTGCGGGGCCACCGACTTCAGAATGCGCTCCATTTCAACGGCAGACACGTACTTCAGCGGTACGATTTCCGTCGACATTCCGGGCGTTCGCGCGCCAAGCGCGCCGCGCTCCCGCATCGGCTTACCTGAATTGAAGGCTTCTTCGCGAGATACGACACGGTATACGGCGCCATCGACCAAAATCGCGGCGTCGCTGGATGCAAGAACAGATTCAAAAATTTCCAGCACGCCATCTTTGCTGACCGGCTTCGAGGTCTGCAGTGTGACCGAGCCTTGGACCTTGTCGCTGACGGTGTAGTTAACGCCGAGCACATCACCGAGCACGGCCTTTGCCGCTTCGGCTACGCTGGCGCCGGCCAGATTGAGGGTCACCCCGTCGCCGCTGACACCGCTGAACGCTTTGCCCTGCTGTTGCGCTTGCGGCCTGGGCGTTTTGTTAAAATCTGCGCTGCCAGGATAGAGTTGATTTTGCGTGGCACCAGGTGAGGCCGCTTCACCTAAGGCAACGCCTTTCGGGTTCGGCAGACTGCCGGTCTGTGCGTCCGACCCCACGATTGATGTCGGCAGCGATAATTGTTCTGAGGCAAGCGAGCAGGCCGACACGGCGGCGGCGGCGCACAGAAGCGCTACGGCTCGCGCAGTCCTTAGTGCGGGCTGCCGGGCGGGTGCCGATAGCTTTTGAAATCTATTAAACATCAAACGATCGCCGTGCTCCGACACAACGTATGCTGATCTGGACAAATCCCGTCGATTGGGACCGCCAGCACGCTTAGAGAGGGCCGCGATTCGGGCACTGAAGTCGAGCCGGCGCCGTGGCTCGCTGGCACCAATCAGCGCATTGTCCACATGCGTTAGTGGTTGAATTGTCAGCGATCTTTTAATTCGGCGCGAAGGCGCGTCTCTGTTGGCCACTGGTCTCAGACCATGGTCCGTATCGAATCCTGCGCTTAGCCAATATCATTCGGCAGTGGTTGGAATGCAGCGTGGCACCGCGGACAGCCTTCGAATGACGAAATTTTTTCGAGTCATTGGGGTATAGAGCAATGTATATTGATGAAAAAGCCTCCCGCCGCCGGCAAATGGAAGCCCAGAATGCGCGGAACAACCGGGCGGAAATCGTAAAAGCCCTGTCTCATGGCCAGATTTCTAAGCGTGACCTGATGCGCTGGGGAATATTCACTGCAGGCGGCATGCTCGCATGCAAAAACGGGCTCAGTCCGTTTGCACAAAGCGCATACGCCTTGGTGCCGACCGGTACGCCGCGCAGCCCATTGTTTGGAGCGACCAAGTTCTCGGAGCCGCTTCATAGGCTTGACGTCCAAACTCCGATTCCGCTCACAAAAACAGCGCAAGGCCACGCTGCGTTTCCAAGCACGATGGCAGAGCCGCTTGCCAAGAAACTTTCTTATCACACTGACTACAACGCGTATGCCGGCTTAAGTTCTGGTTCTGGTTCCGGATCTGGTGCCAATCTGTTCCGCAACCCGTTGACGAACCGAGGGCCGATGGAAGGCCGCCCGCCAGGCGAATTCTTTGCACATCAGCGCTGGGACGAGTTTTTCCCCAAGGTTGCCTATATATTGTCGATGGGCCAATGCGACGGCGACACTTATTATCACCCACGCATGCCGCATCAAGATCGCAACAGTGTTTGGAGTTTTGGTGCAGGCCGCTTTGCGCGTGGCAAATCGGTGCCGCCACTGATTAAAGGCCGCTATGGTGAGCCAATTTTGACGCGCATCTACAATAATCTTCCTGTTGATCGCACGAAGAATAATGGCTTTGGCCGCAACGAAATCTCGACTCATTTCCACAATGCTCACAACGGTGCTGAGAGCGATGGCGCCAGTAACGCGTTTCATTTCCCAGGCACGTTTTACGACTACCGCTGGAGCACGACGCTTGCGCGCCGCGATAAGATCAACCGGCTGGCGACGGAACCTCGGGCTTCAGGTCCGAATGGCAACGGCGGCTTGAATTATGTAGCGGGCGACTACCGCGAATTGCAGGGATCGATGTGGTTCCACGACCACCGGTTCTTTTTTACGGCCGAAAATGTCTACAAGGGCAATGTCGGTGCAATCAACTATTACAGCGGTCCTGACCGCGGCCACGAAGAGCTGACAGATGGCGTCAACCTTCGCTTGCCAAGCGGCAAGTTGCTTGACTGGGGCAATGTCGATTTTGACGTCAATCTCATTGTATCTGATTGTGCCTACAAACCAGACGGGCAGTTGTTCTTCGACATATTTGACAGCGATGGCTTCATTGGTGATGTCATGTGCGTCAACAGTACCTATGCTCCGTTCTTCGAAGTGCTGCCGCGCAAATACCGGTTCCGGTTGTTGAACGCCTGCATGTCGCGCTTTATCAAGCTGGTGCTGGCGGACTCGGCAGGCAAGGCCGTTCCATTCCAATTCATTGCCAACGACGGCAATTTGGTTGTCAATCCGATTACTCTGCAAGAACTCGACGAGCAAGGCACCGGTGAGCGTTACGACATCGTTGTCGATTTTTCAAAGTTCAAAATTGGCAGCAAAGTCCGGATGTTAAATCTCCTGCGGCAAACCAACGGGCGAAAGCCAGACAAAGCGCTCACAATCGCTGAAGCAACAAAAGGTGTGATTGAAGATCCGGGTGCCGGGCCGATCATGGAGTTCCGCGTCGTAGGTCAGGTTCAGAGTGTCGACGTTCCAGGCGTTCTATTGCGTTACACCGACCAAGACCGCAGCCAAGTCCCATCGAAACTGACGGACCAAATCCCAATCGTGGTGCCGGTTAGAACGCGAGTCGTCGAATTTAAGCGCAAAGAACCAAATCCAAGTTCCGTAAATGGCGGTTGTTTGCCAAGTTGCGAAGACAAGGAATTCTTACCATGGGTCATGAGCGTCAATGGAGAGACCGCTCACTCACTGAATGCAAATCGCATTTCGCTGTTGATCCCGAAGCCCGGCGAAGTTGAACACTGGACCTATATCAATGGCGGAGGTGGTTGGGATCACCCAATTCATCTGCACTTTGAAGAAGGCATCACGATCAATCGCGGCACTGCAGCTATCCCGGCAACCGAGCGCCTTGTGCGGAAGGACGTGTGGCGATTGCGGCCGGGCGGGCAGGTAAAATTCCAAGTGCAGTTTGGCGAGTTTGGTGGATCATATGTCAACCACTGCCACAACACTGTGCATGAAGATTTTGCAATGCTGATGCGCTACCAGGTGTTGAGCGACAACGGTGAGCCTCAACTTGCCGTTTCTCCGACGCCAATTCCAACGGCAGATGGTGTCACCTTCATGACGCCTGAAATCCTTCCAGAGGGTGATCCGCGAAAGAAACAAGTTTCAAGTAAATAGGGCGGCGACTGGAGGCGGCTGGCCGCTATGGCAGCTGCCTCCTTTTTTTCGGGCAGGAATTTAGGAAGCGTTATGTTGCATGGCTTCAAAGGTGCGTCGGTTCGAGCATCTCGTTCTTCGTGCCGAATTGTTCTGGTGTTGATGTCAGTGACTGCCGGATTGCTAACGTTTTTTACGCCAACGAACGCGGAGGCACCGTCAACATCCCCTTGGGGTGCGGACTATTTCACTAATCTGCCAGTCATGACGCACGACGGCCGCACGCTGCGTTTTTATGATGATTTGATCAAAGACAAGATCGTTGTCGTCAATTTTATTTACACGAGCTGTGCGAATATTTGCCCATTGACGACGGCACGGCTTGCGGAAGTGAAAGAACGGCTTGGCGATGTGGTTGGCCGCGATATTTTCTTTTATTCGATTACGATTGATCCCGTGATGGATGGGCCTGAAATGCTGGCTAAGTATGCCGAGACGTTCAAGGCTGGCCCCGGCTGGCTGTTCTTGACTGGCAAGCCAGACGATATCGATATCATTCGGCATAAACTTGGCGAGCGCAGCCGGTCTCTGAGTGAACATCGCAACGACGTCATGCTCGGCAATGGAAGTACTGGTGAGTGGGGCCGCGATTCAGCGTTTTCGGATATCGATCAGCTCGTCGCAACGATCCGCAATATGGATCCGAAGTGGCGTCAGCAAGTCCATACCGTCATTGCTGAATCCGCTGTTGCACCAGCTGCCGCAATGCATTTAACGCCTGGACAGGGGCTGTTCATTAAGGCCTGCGCTGCGTGTCATACAATTGGCCAAGGTGTTCTCGTTGGCCCTGATCTCGC